>NZ_JABZFL010000032.1 GCF_014237455.1 Desulfobacula sp.
GCGGAGGTTATCCGCAGCAATCGCATTATGAAGCAGTTTCCCCACAGAACGGAGACGGATTTTTATGTTTGGGTGGTTAAATACGGACGCAAGCTGAGACAAAAGTTGATAAAGGATGCACCTGTTTATAACCATCCGGATGATGACAATCCGGCAGATGCAGTGGAAGCATATGCAAAAAAGTACGGCAGCATTTTTCGTAAAGTCATTGGCGCATTCAGGCGTTTTTTCGGTCTAGTAAAATATTGATGAACTCGCAAAAAGTCCGATGTAGACGGTTTCGTAAAAAGTTCAAATTCAAGGCGTGCAAATTTTGTAATCATGAGGCGTACTGATCGTACGTTGAATGATTACGAAATGCAGCACAACGCAGAAGTTGGACTTTTTACGAAACCGTATCGTTAATTAATCCCTTGACCATACAACCTGGGCTTTTTGCCTGTTAAAAAATAGCACAAAGTTGCCCTTCCTTGACAATTTCAAAAAACACATTAATTTTTGATAAATTCGTAAAAAATATTTTATATCTTTTTACGAGGCCATCATATTTTGTTATCAGAAACTATCATTATGCCAAAAACAGATAAAAGGAAATATCCAAGAGTAGAAACACGCAACGTTGTTTCTTATGTTTGTGTTGATAAAGAAGGTAATGAAATCGGAGAAGGGATCGGTGAAACTTTAAATATCAGCCAGGGTGGAATCCTTCTAAAATCACCATATCCTATAGAATCAGAATTTGTTTTACTCATGTCCATTGACCTGGAAAATAACATAATGGAAATAAAAGGGAAAATCGCCCATTCAAAAAAAAATAAATCCGGTAAATATGAAACCGGCATCAGTTTTCTTGGAACACGCGATGAAAATATCCAAACTATAAAGAGCTTTATAAAAACCTATCACTCACAAAAAACCAGGAATCGTTAAAACAGCATCAACGTAACAGACATATCCCGCCATTAATAAATTTCCTTGACCCCGTTTTTCCAGGATAAATGCATTTGTAAAAATAAAATCAGAATAGATCATTTTAATAACGACGGACAACAAACTACAAACAACAGACAATTGAGCCCTTAGCTCAATTAAGGTAAAACTCTTTTATCTTTTTGACCACATATGCCTGTTGATCCTCTGTAAGCTCAGGGTATATTGGAAGAGCCAGGGTATGCGAAGCTGCGTGCTCGGAAACCGGGAAATCACCCTTTTTGTAATTCAGATAGGAAAAGCATTCCTGGAGATGCATGGGAACAGGATAATAAACTTCTGTTCCTATTTTCGCTTCCTGTAGAAACAGGCGGAGGTCATCTCTTTTTTTCGGCACACTGATGACAAATTGATTATAAATATGGCGTCCCTGACTTTCAACCGGAAGCTTTATATTATCCAGACCTGCACTTGCAAACAATTCTCTGTATCTGTTTGCATTCCTCTGCCGTGCGGCAGTCCAACCGTCAAGATGTTTCAGCTTCACTGAAACAATAGCAGCCTGCAAGGCATCCAGCCGGAAATTGCCCCCGATGATTTTGTGATAATACTTGGGATAAGATCCGTGAACACGCAGGATTTTCAGTTTTTCATACAATTCATCTGAATTGGTAGTAACAATTCCACCGTCGCCAAAAGCCCCCAGGTTTTTTGAGGGGAAAAAAGAAAAGCATCCGAAATCACCTATGGAACCAGCCCGTTTCCCTTTATACTCCGCGCCAATAGCCTGCGCCGCATCCTCTATCACAACCAAATCGTGCTTTTCTGCAATCTTTAAAATCGGATCCATGTCAGCACACTGGCCATACAGTTGAACAGGCATTATAGCCTTGAGCTTTGAGCTCTGATCACTTGTCATCCCATTGACGGTGTTTTCTATACCACTTGTTGAAATATTATAGGTATCCGGGTCTATATCAACAAAAACAGGCACAGCACCTGTACGGCCAATTGACCCTGCTGTTGCAAAAAAGGTATAAGGCGTTGTAATAACTAAATCTTCATGACCTATATCCGCAGCAACTATCGAGATTAAAAGTGCGTCTGTCCCGGATGAAACCCCGATCGCATGTTTTGATGAGCAATATTGGGCTATCTCTTTTTCAAGTGCTTCAACCTTTGGCCCAAGGATAAAATACTGGCTCTCATAAACTTCCTGGGTAACCTTTAAAATTTCTTCCCTTATCGAATTATACTGGGCTTTTAAATCAAGTAAAGGTACTTTCATAATAAATTCAGCTCCGTTTTGTTGATTAAAAAGATTTACCACGGAGTTGCACGGAGATCCACTGAACTTTGGTTTGTTAGTATCTGTGAAATTTCCGTGAAAATCCATGGTAAAAAGCAAATTAATGTTCTGTCAATATT
>NZ_JABZFL010000083.1 GCF_014237455.1 Desulfobacula sp.
TGATGCGCCGATGATGGCAACGGATTTGGCGTTGAGCACTTTATCTAACATTGTTTTTTTCCTTTGGTTATTTTTTTCTCTGCTCAAAAGTATCTAAAGATTGTTCTCTTTCCTTTGTTGAAACACAGGCGAGGCATGCCTCAATCTCATAATCCATCAATGCCTCAAGACTGCTTTCTCCCTGAGCCATGAGAAATCCCTTTTTAATAAGTTTCAAGGAAAAAGACGAGTTGGCAACAATTTTTTCGGCCATAGCAATTGCTTTATCCATTAACTCATCCAACGGTACGGCTTTATTAACCAGGCCAATACGCTCAGCTTCTTCTCCAGTAATATTTTCCGCAGTAAAAAGAAGTTCTCTTGCCTTGCCCGGGCCGACCAGGTCCTGAACAAGACGGAATGCACCACCCGTTACAGATGAAGTTACTCTTGCCTCAGGAGATCCGATAAGCGCCTCTTTAGCAGCAATCCTGATATCACAGGCCAGGGCAAGCTCATAACCGGAACCCAGCGCGTAACCGTTAATTGCTGCAATAATCGGTTTTTCAAACCGTATGATCTTTCTTGATGCTTCCTGTAAAGATTCAAGATATATTCTGTAGTCTTCAATGCTTCTGTCTTTTGAATCCTTAAGGTCAGCCCCGGTTGAAAAAGCTCTGCCTTCACCGGTGATGATTAGCGCCTTAATGTCATTGTCCTGTTTTACAGTCTCAAGGGCATCCTGCATCTCAATCCAGAGTTGCCGGTTCATTGCATTGAGCACCTTAGGCCTGTTCAGTTTGATCAGGGCAATCTTGTCTTTTTTTTCATAAATAATACATTCATAGTCCATGAAATTCACCTATTGTGAAAGGAGTTGATAGAAATAAAAAATGATTGAATCTTTGTGTCTTCATCATTTGGCTAAATAGTTTTATCCTATTAAAATTAAAACCAATTTAAATTTAAAATCTGTAGCAATTTTCATGCCATAAGCGGAAAGGTCCTTACGAACAACAAAAGTTCAAACATCAAGCTTTCTAAATAATTTATCACTGCCCGGAAAAATATTTCAAGGTTCCTGCATGCAGTTTTATGCCAGCATAGCTCATTTGCTTTATGTCCGGCTTTTTTAATGTTAGTGAAGGGTGTGCATTGGAAAATTTTTTATGATTTCTGTATATAGCATTGAGGATGGCATATGCTGTTTCTTCATCAAGGTTTTGTGATGCTACCAGAAGAGTCTGTGTTCCAAATGTTATGATGTCACTTGTCTGAGAAGGATAGGTTCCCGAGGGAATGGTAAATTTTGAAAAGGCTGGATGACGATGAACAAGGTTTTGAATATCAGTATCATTCATATCTGCTGTTTTTGCTTTACAGAGCTTAAATAGCTGTTGCAATGAGGGATCAGGGTGTACACCAACATGGATCATTGCATCTATGGTACCGTGACAAAAGGCCATGGTGTCCTGTGACTGGGAATCGGAAATTTCAGCCACCAGGCTAAAATTATTTTTTGACCAATTTTTTGCCGCTAAAATTGTTTCAATCGAAAGACGTTGAAGGGATAGAGGTGCTCCAATGTTTATCCGTTTCCCTTTGAGACCGTCCAAATTTGTGATACCGACATTATCGCCCACAATAAGGGTAACCGGCACATCATAAAGAGGGACAAGAACAGTTAAGTCATGATAATTGATATCAAAGAATCGAAAATTTCCGATTTTATTTATTGCATCATGCAACATGCGTGAATCGATTAATGCGATATCCAGAGATCCCTGCAAGAGATTTGTAAGATTGTGAATATCTCCGGATGCGGGCACTGTCTTGCAATTGATATCCTTAACCTGTTTGCTGACAACCCTTTCAATCAGACGGCCGGTAAAATGAGAAGACGTTCCGGCCTTTGAGGTACCGATAAGAATATCAAGGGCATTTGCAGGAACACAACAAAAACCCAAAATCATAAACACAACCAAAATTGACCACACCGGCTTTGCGATTTTGAAAGAGATCATAATAGTTCTCCCTGATATAAAAATTATTTCAAATAAAATTTGCTATGCTTGCTTTGACTTTTCATGCATTTTCACATTTTAAATAAAATATCACATTGAAGTCAAGAAATGATTAAAAAAACACAACAAAAGACCATTTAACCAAAGCCTTGATCTCTGTTAATTACTCACCTGATACTATTTGGCAGTATTCTTGCAGATACAAGGCTTGTATATCTATCGGACTCTGTGATATTTGTCTGACAGATTAATTTTTCCAGAATTATTAAATTGAATTGAATGAAAAAACCACTTGCTATAATAATTATCTTTTTACTGTTCTTAGCTGCCCTGGTATTAAATGGTTGCAGCGATGAACCCACATCTCTTTCGTTACCCAAATCTGATCCGCCGGTCGTCTCTTTTCAAGGATTTAAAATCCCCCAATTTCCAACAGCCCAGGGCCAGTTAAACTATGCCAAATCAGGATTCCCTAATCCTGAAGAAAAAAGGGCGGCCTTAAAAATCCTGTTCAAATTTTTCCCTGAAGCCAGGCTTCAATGCGGCAATGCCGCCCTTGGTCTCGCTTATATGAATCTTGGCTATGATTACAGGTTTGCAGCAAGGCAGGATTATTACAATGCCATTAAAGATTATCGTAATGTGATTAAAAACTTTAAGGAATATCCGCAAATTCTTGTAAAAGCCAACTGGTATCTTGGGTGGATTCACTGTGACCTGCTAAAAGAAAAAAAAATCGGGATTCCGTATTTCCGGCATATTGTAAAAACTTATCCGAATTTTCAAATGGGGATATCTTCACCGGTTCCCTGGGTCAGCCTGGTTTACCCCGTAACCGTCACGGGAAAACAACCGACAAAGAATACAACAAACAAGCAATGGGCCAGCCTTGCACTGTTGGAAATCATTCGGCATGCTCCAAACAGGAACGAAGTGTTTAACGCTTTTGATCTCTTGTGGAAGAACTATCAAAATAGTGTTCCGACAGGGCTTGCCATCAAATTATTGTTACAGGATGAAAGATATGCTCAAATAGCAATGCCATATATTGAAAAATATTTGGCCCTTAACATTGCCAACCCATACCTGGAAAGGGAGATAAGAAACAATGCAAAGGAGTATTAGCCCTTTATGTGGTTAAGAGAAAACTTAAGTATTTTCTGGCACTCTTTTCAGGTCAGGGTATTCTTGGCGCTGACTCTGATCATCGTCATTGTGATTCCCGGAACCGGTTATTTTTGCTATCTTCAGGCCAGAAGGGTTGCTGAAAAGCAAATGCAGCAATATGCCCTTGGCACAGCAGTCCAGATTTCAAAACGGGTGGAATCTTTCTTATCCCACCATACCTATAATGCGAAACTGATTAAATCTTTTTTTGAAAATGATTTAATCAACCATTCTGATGACAAAGAAATTCTTAGATATCTTCACCTGTTTCAGCAGGAACACCCTGAATTTTTCAACATCAATTTCGGGGATGAAACAGGTCGTTTTTTAATGGCACCGGCACAGATCCCCGAAGTTCACAAAACATTTGACCCGCGTGTCAGGCCATGGTACCGGGGTGCCATACAAACAAAAGATGTCCACTGGACTAATGTTTATCTGTTTGCATCCACACAAAAACCCGGTATGACTGTGTCTGTCCCAATTTACGATACAGCCGGGGCTATCACTGCGGTCTGTGGAATTGATATTGATATCTCTTCATTTTCACGGTTTTTAAAAAAAATAAAAATCGGCAAACAGGGGTTTGCCTACATATTCGAAAACAAACAAGGCCGGGTTATAGCCCATCCATCACTTGTTCAGCTTCCCTGGAATTCCTATCATATTGATCTTTTAAGAACCTGCCTCACCGACCTGAATCAAAAAAACAAGACCTTTGGCATGTCCTCATTTCAAGGAGATCGGTTTTTCACAGCCTATACGGATTATCCCGGAAACGACTGGACAGTTGGTGTTACCTTGCCGGTTTCAGATTTTCTGGAAAATGTAAAAGCCATTAAACAGGCGATTATTTCCCTGGTCATTGCAGGCATTTTCCTTTCCAGTTTTTTAAGCTATCTTCTTGCCATGACTATTGTCAGCCCCTTGAACATTCTCAAAAAAGGAATTGAAAGAATTTCCAGTGGAGATCTTGAATATAAAGTGAATATTAATGATCCTGATATTGCTTCTGCCTTGGCCGGTTCCTTTAATCAAATGGCATCTTCCCTGGAGATAAGCACCCGTGAATTGGAAAAAACCTATGCCGAGCTTGCTCAAAAGGAGAAGCTGGCAGCTGTAGGGCAAATGACCGCCGGTATCGCCCATGAAATTAAAAACCCTTTAGGAATCATCCTTGGATCCGCACAGGTGGTATCAAACTCTAATCGCCCCATGGAGATGAGGGAAAAGGCAGCCGATTTTATTATAAAAGAAGTGGAGAGGCTTAACAAAACCCTGACAGCATTCCTTGATTTTGCCAAACCTGCTTCTCCAAATTTTCAGCGGATTGATATCACTGATCTTCTTGAAGAGATTCTTATCTCCACAGAAGAACGGTTTGCTGAAAAAGGGTATAGAATAGATCGAGATTTTCTTAGTATGGCCCCGACTATTCTGGCTGATCCGGATCAGATAAAGGAAGTGTTCTGGAATATCTTTTTAAATGCGATGCAATCTATGCCCGACGGCGGAACCGTTACCGTCAAGATCAATATTGAAAAAGGAAAAGAAAGCATTGATGCGGCAATAATTCCCATCAAGGGGTTAATCCAGCACAACCCTGATTATCTGACGGTATCTATCATGGATCAGGGTTGTGGTATCAGCGATGAACAAATGGAAAAAATTCTGGATCCCTTTGTCAGTTTCCGGGATGACGGTATCGGGCTCGGGTTGTCTATTGTTTCCCAGATTATCAAATCCCACAAAGGGCAGGTTAAAATCGAAAGTACACCAGGGAAAGGGACCCGGTTTAAGCTATTGTTCCCTCTATTGTTACAGGAGAATACACATGCCAGCTAATGTATTATTAGTCGAAGATGAAGAAAGGATGCGTCAGGTTATTGTGATGCAGCTTTCCGATTTGGATCTTCACATCCATGAAGCCGTTGACGGTGAACAGGCAATCAACATATTTGAAAACGAGATGATTAGCCTTGTGATCACGGATCTAAAACTTCCCAAAGTTAATGGAATGGAAGTGCTTCAAACCATCAAAAAAAAAGATCCTGAAATCCCGGTGATTGTCATTACCGCCTATGGGTCTATTGAAAATGCAGTCAAGGCCATTCAAAAAGGAGCGTTTGACTATGTTACCAAACCCTTTAAAGAAGAAAAATTGCGTTCCAGCGTTATAAAAGCATTAAAAATCAGTCGCCTGACCTATGAGGTCCGGTATCTTCGACAGGAAATTGAGGATCGGTATACATTTAAAAATATTGTTGGGAATTCCCCCAATATATGTGAAGTACTGAAACTTGCGGGAATTGTATCCAACACAGATACAAGCGTTCTGATAACGGGAGAAAGCGGAACCGGAAAGGAACTTCTAAGCCGTGCCACTCATATCAACAGTCCCCGCTCCAGCGGCCCGTTTTTAACCGTAAATTGTGCAGCGATTCCCTCTACGCTCATGGAACCCGAATTGTTCGGATACGAAAAAGGAGCGTTTACCGGTGCCCACAAAAGAACAATGGGAAAATTTGAACTGGCTTCCGGTGGTACACTCTTTTTAGATGAAATTGGAGATATGGAGCTTGATGTCCAGGCAAAGCTTCTGCGCATACTTGAAACCGGGGAGTACGAGCGGCTTGGTGGAGGCAAAACTATTAAAGCGGATGTCAGGGTCATTGCGGCAACCAATAAAGATCTTGAAAAAATGGTTGAAGAAAAACGGTTCCGGGAAGATCTTTTTTACCGAATCAATGTGTTCCCCATTCATATTCCACCATTAAGAGAACGAAAAGTAGATATCCCAAAACTATCCAATCATTTTATCCAGAAATTCTCAAACGCATTTGGCAGGAAACCGCCGGAACTTTCAGAGAAAGCAATAAAAAAGCTGATCCAATATCCCTGGAAAGGAAATATCAGGGAACTGAAAAATGTTCTTGAGCGTGCCATGATTCTTTGCAAGGGATCTCAAATCACCAGTAGCCATCTCATTCTCAATGAATCCCAGGAAAAATCATTTGAGCATATGAATATGAACACACTGATTCCTAGGATAATTGATGAGCAGGGGCTCAGTCTGGAAAATCTGGAAGGCTATTGTATCAAGTATGCGATGAAAACTTCAGATAACAATGTTTCTAAGGCAGCCAGATTATTAGGCCTGTCACGGGCAACACTCCGGTACAGGCTTGAAAAAATGAACGAATAAAAAGGCTGCTTTACATTAATCTGTTTTCAAGACAGAAAGAAATGCAGACTGTGGAATTTCAACAGATCCGACCATCTTCATTCGTTTTTTGCCTTTTTTCTGTTTTTCAAGAAGTTTCCTCTTTCGTGAAATATCACCACCATAGCATTTTGCAGTCACATCTTTTCTGAAGGCTGATATGGTTTCCCTGGAAATGATTTTCCCTCCAATGGCGCCCTGGATGGGTATTTTGAACTGCTGTCTGGGTATTTCTTCTCTCAATTTTTTACAAGCCGTTCTGGCCCTTGCTTCAGCTTTGTCCCGGTGAATAAGCTGGGACAGGGCATCCACCCGTTCCCCGTTAATAAGGAAATCCAGCTTTACAAGGTCGGTCTCCTGGTATCCAGCTATTTCATAATCAAATGATCCGTATCCCTGGGTAACACTTTTGAGCCGGTCATAAAACTCATACACCACCTCGGCCAGCGGCAGTTCAAACTTCATTTCCATGCGGTTACTGGTCAAATACTGGTAATTCTTACTGACGCCTCGAAATTCATGACAGACCTGCATGACATTGCCCATATATTTATCCGGTACAATGATAGAAGCGTTTATAAAAGGTTCCCTGACTTTGGTGATTTCCCCCGGGTCAGGATACTGGACCGGGTTATCAATAATTTTCACCGACCCATCCATATATGTAATCTCGTACATAACAGAAGGTGATGTAAGAATAAGAGAAACATTATATTCCCTTTCAAGCCGTTCCTGAACTACTTCGAGATGTAAAAGACCCAAAAAACCGCATCGGTATCCAAACCCGAGGGCAGCGGAACTGTCTTTTTCATAAATTAACGAGGCATCATTGAGCTTGAGTTTTTCCAAAGCTTCGGTAAGTTCTCCATAATCATCAGATGCCACTGGATACATGGATGAAAAAACAACCGGTGTCGGTTCCCTGAAGCCCTCCATGGCTTTGTCACACCGTTTATCAGCCATGGTAACGGTATCACCGATTTTTACATCACTGATATTTTTAATCCCTGCAATAAAATATCCCACCTGCCCTGCCACAAGTTGTTTTTCAGGTCGCCGCTCTATCTGGAATAATCCCACCTCTTCAACTTTGTACTGGGCATCATTGGACATGAACTGGATCTTATCTCCTTTTTGAATACTGCCGTCAAAAATTCTGAAATGAATGATGGTTCCTCTGAATGCATCATAATGGGAATCAAATATCAGTGCCCTAAAAACAGAATCTTCCTTTGAAACAGGCGCCGGGATTCCATCAACAACGGCCTGAAAAATTTTATCCACACCCGTTCCCGCTTTTGCTGACACCAACTGGGCATCATCAGAATTCAGCCCCAGATCTTCTTCAATCTGATCTCTGGCCCAGTCAATTTCAGCAGACGGCAGATCTATCTTATTAATCACCGGTATAATTTCCAGATCATGCTCCATGGCAAGGTATAAGTTTGCCAGGGTCTGGGCTTCAACCCCCTGGCTTGCATCCACCAGTATCAACGCCCCTTCACAGGATGCAAGCGCCCTTGATACCTCATATGAGAAATCCACATGCCCCGGCGTATCGATCAGATTTAAAAGGTATGGGGTACCATCCTCTCCTGTATAGGGAAGCGATACGGTCTGGCTTTTAATGGTAATGCCCCTTTCTCTTTCAATGTCCATGGAATCCAGTATCTGATCTTTCATATCCCTTTCCGAGATAATGCCGGAAAGCTGGATCAATCTGTCAGACAGAGTTGACTTCCCATGATCGATATGGGCAATAATGCTGAAATTTCGAATATTTTTTATATTTAACTTCAATTGTTCTCCAAATTAATATATTGACAAAAACCCAGTATACGGCTAAGAGATATATCTATCAATTGAGTTGAAAAGAGTCAAGAAAAGCTCACACAGTAAAACATAACTTTGGAGAAAAAACTTGTGACATATTCTATTCTGGTTGTTGATGACGATACTGCAATTAAAAAATCTGTAAAAAAATATTTAAAACTTCAGAACTATGAGGTCAAAACCGCTTTAAATGCGTATGAGGCATTGGAAACACTCAATTCATTTAAAGCAGATGTTGTGCTGACAGATGTTATGATGCAGGGCATAGACGGGCTGGAACTCACCCGCAGAATAAAAGAATTATATGATATTGATGTTATGGTCATGACCGGTTACAGTGCCGAATACTCGTATGAGAAGGCGGTTCAGGCAGGGGCCAGCGATTTTGTTTTCAAACCGTTTCGTTTTGAAGAACTGAATTTACGAATTCATAGAGTTTTAAGGGAAGCCGAGTTTAAAAAAGAACGTGCCGACCTCTTAAAGAGACTTAGAAAACTTGCCATTACCGATGCATTAACAGGACTTTATAATTCACGGCATTTTTTTTCCCAGATAAAAATTGAAATCGACCGATACAAACGATATTCACGAGCCCTGTCTTTACTGATCCTGGATATTGATTTCTTTAAAAACTATAATGATACCTGGGGGCATCTTGACGGGGACAAGGTACTCATGGGGATTGGGAAAACCATCAAACCCTGTATGAGATCCATGGACACAGCCTATCGATATGGTGGAGAAGAGTTTATCATTCTTTTGCCGGAAACCAGGCTTCAAAAAGCCTGTTTAGTGGGGGAAAGAATAAAAGACCAGATCGGCTCTCAAATATTTGAGCCTGAACCGGGCATCAAAACATCAATCACTGTCAGTGTCGGTGCTACCGAACTTGTGGAAGGGGAAGATTTCAAATCATTTATCAGACGGGCCGATAAAGCCCTCTATAAAGCAAAGGATACCGGCAGGAATAAATTAACCTATCTTGTTGCAGACTCCTGATTTTCTTTAAAGTATTTTTTACAGACAGGACTCAGGTCGTATCGATCCGCATACTTAAGTCCACAGATCTTGCCTGATGGGTGAGCGCACCACAGGAGATCACATCTACACCTGTAGCTGCAATTTTGTTCAGTGTTTCTAAAGAGACATTCCCGGAGGCCTCCACAACTGCCCTGCCGTTAATATATTTTACCGCCTCGGTCATCTGATCATAATCCATATTATCCAGCATGATCACGTGGGCTCCCGCATCAAGAGCCTCTTTAACTTCATCGAGATTTGAAACTTCAACCTCTATTTTCATTAAATGGGATGTTCTGTTTTTAACGGCCCTCACTGCATTCTTGATGGAGCCTGCAATCGCAATATGATTATCCTTGATCAAAATGCCGTCATATAAAGACATACGGTGGTTATGCGCTCCTCCCGCCCTGACCGCTTCTTTTTCAAGACTGCGCAACCCGGGAGTGGTTTTTCTCGTATCTGTCAGTCGGACATTCTCAAAGCTTAGTTCTTCCACGTAGGCACGGGTTAACGTTGCAATGCCAGAAAGTCGTTGTAAAAAATTCAAGGCCACCCGCTCTCCTTTTAAAAGGGATAAAAAATCTCCTTGAACCTTAAGAATAATCTTTCCTTCCTTGATAGAATCACCATCTGAAAACGAAGAAAAAAATTCACAATCAGGATCCAAAAGTTTAAACACCTTTTTTGCCACTTCAATTCCGGCAAGAACAAATGACTCTTTGGCAACGATCACACCTTTGCCTGAAGAATTTTGAGTTAAAATACATTCTGTTGTGATATCACCAAGCCCTGAATCTTCAAAAAGGGCTAATTTGATTATATTTTCAATTGTGTTCATGATTGATCACTTCATTTCCTGTATTCTTTCAAGATTTTTCTTGAGTTTGTTATTCTTCTCCTCAAGATCGCTATGCTGACCTCTTACTTTCTGGATCACTTCTTCCGGAGCCTTTTCGAGAAAGCTTTCATTATGAAGTCTTTTTTGTACGGTCAAAAGTTCTTTGGTGTTCTTATCCAATTCTTTTTCAAGCCGCTTAATCTCCTTATCAAAGTCAACAACCCCCTCAAGCAAAACAAAACATATGGTGTTCCCGGTAACGGAAGATGCACTGGATGAAGGGATATTGTCCGCTTCACAAAAATAAAGGCTCTCAAGCGTTGCAAGATTTACAATAATGGATTTATTCTCAGCAATACTGATTTTTTCCTTTTCATCCATAGTATGTGCCAGCACTTTTATTTTCATGGACGGCTGGATATTCATCTCGCTTCTGATATTCCGAATACCGGAGATCAGATCAAAAACAAAGGCCATCTCCTTTTCAACAGCTTTATTTCTGTTGGTTTTATATTCTTTTTCATTATAGGGGAAACAGGCCGCCATAACAGATCCTTTGGTCGCCGGAAGGATATGATAGATTTCCTCGGTAACAAAGGGCATAAACGGATGAACCATGATCAGAATATCTTCCAGAACCTTTGACAAAACACTTCTTGCACAATCTCTCCTTTGAACGCCCTCTTTTTCATAAAGCGCGGGTTTGGCGGTTTCCAGAAACCAGTCACAGAACTCATGCCATATAAACTGGTATGCGGCTGATGCGGCTTCGTTAAATTTATAGTTTTCAATGCCTTCTTTTACAGCCAGGGAGGTATAGGCACATCGTGAAAGTATCCATTTTTCGGCCAGATTAAGCTTTTTATACTCAATTTGGGTATCTTTTGCTGTAATATGCATGAGGGCAAATCGTGATGCATTCCAAAGTTTGTTAACAAAATGGCGATATCCTTCCACCCTTGATTCAGACATCTTGACATCGCGCCCCTGTGCCGCAAAGGCAGCCAAAGTAAACCTGAAAGCATCTGCACCATATTCATCAATCACTTTTAACGGATCAATGACGTTGCCTTTTGATTTGCTCATCTTTTTACCATGCTCGTCCCTGACAAGGGCATGGATATAAACATCATCAAAGGGCACCTCGTCCATAAAATGGGTGCCCATCATCATCATCCTGGCAACCCAGAAAAAGAGGATATCAAAACCGGTTACCAGTACATTGGTGGGATAAAATGTCTTTAAAAGATCGGTATTTTCCGGCCACCCCATGGTTGAAAACGGCCAGAGCGCACTTGAGAACCAGGTGTCCAGCACATCTGTCTCCTGCGCAATCTCTTTTGATCCGCAGGCCGGACATTGCGTCGGATCAATCTCTTCAACAATCACCTCTTTACAGGCCGGG
The DNA here is from genome assembly GCF_014237455.1 of Desulfobacula sp. GTDB lineage: Bacteria > Desulfobacterota > Desulfobacteria > Desulfobacterales > Desulfobacteraceae > Desulfobacula. Next base: position 11,493 of record NZ_JABZFL010000083.1, read on the forward strand.
CATTTCCAAACCGGGATTCTGTGACCCCACCAGATCTGCCTTGAGATACACCAGTCCCTGATATTGTCCATCCATTCAAAATAGGTTTTTGACCAGTTGTCGGGGATAATCCGGGTTCTTCCATTGTGAACAGCATCCGATGCTTTTTTTGCAAGCGGGGCGACTTTAACAAACCATTGTTTTGAAATGATGGGCTCAACCACTGTCCTGCACCGGTAACAATTACCCACACTGTGCTTTAACGGTTCTTTTTTTACCAGCAGTCCCTGTTCTGTAAGTACTTCAACTGCCCTTTTCCTGCACTCAAATCGATCCAGGCCTTTAAATTGCCCGGCACCGTCAAGCATCAGTCCGTCATCACCAATTACTTTTAATTTTTGAAGTCCGTGTTTTTCTCCCAGATGAAAATCATTGGGATCATGGGCCGGGGTAACTTTTAATGCACCGGTTCCAAACTGGGTATCCACATAATCATCTTTAATAATCGGGATAATCCTGTCTGTCAAAGGAAGCATCACTTCTTTTTCTTCAAGTTCCTTAAATCGCTCATCATCGGGGTTTACTGCAACTGCTGTATCACCAAACATGGTTTCAGGCCGTGTGGTTGCAACGGTAAGTCCCTGTTTTTTATTCACAAAAGGATATCTGATATAATATAAATATGCGTCTTCTTCTTCATACTCAACCTCAAGGTCAGCAAGGGCAGTTTTGCAGCGGGGACACCAGTTAATAATATACTGTCCTTCATAAATCAGCCCTTCTTTATAAAGCCTTACAAATACCTTTCGGACAGCATCGGAAAGACCTTCATCCATGGTAAACCGTTCACGGTCCCAGTCACAGGAAGCACCCAGTCTTTTAAGCTGGTTGATAATAGCGCCACCGGATTTCTCACGCCACTTCCAGACCTGCTTTATAAACTCTTCCCTGCCGAGCTGATCCCTTGTCTGTCCTTTTGCTGCAAGATCTCTTTCAACCACATTCTGGGTGGCAATTCCGGCATGGTCTGTTCCCGGCATCCAGAGGACATTAACTCCTAAAAGCCTTCTATATCTGCACATGATATCTTGAATAACATTATTTAACGCATGCCCCATATGAAGCACGCCTGTGACATTTGGCGGCGGAATAACAATAGAAAAAGAATTTTTATCACTTTTGTCTTCAGCTTTAAAAAACCCATTATCAAGCCAGTGCTTATACCATTTTTCTTCAATACCCGACGGCTCATATCCTTTATCCAGAAAACCGGAACCCATAAATCAACTCCTGAAACCCATATTAATGAAAAAGGGGACCTTGTTAATGAATCCCCATAACCTTTTTTATATATAATTCGCCTAAATTTAGACGTTTCCTACCGGTCAAGCTCTTTTTGCAAACTCTCCTTGATCTTGGCAATTTCTTTTTCAATTACTTTTTCCATGACCTCAAACAGAATTGTTTCTATTTTATCGGCAAATTTTTTTTCAATTACTCTCTCCAACGCAGCCTCTAATTGTTCCGGACTCAAGGTCAAATTTTGAGGTGATACCATCTCCTGGTCATGTTCGACCGAACTATCGTCCGCCAGATCGTCCATTTGGTCATCCATCAGGTCATCTGCTTCAACAATACCCGTCAATTCAATAACATCTTCTTTAATTGTATGGTCGGAACTCTCATTAACAATATCCGTCAGTTCGATAATACTGTCATCCGTCTCATCTTCACCTAAAATATCATCATCCCAATCTGTCGTATCAGCCATAAAGTCCTCGCTTGATTAAGATATTAAAAACAATGTGCTGTCAATATCTGCGAACGTCAAAAAATACCAAAGCCAGATCAAAGTGTCAACTATTTAAAAAAGCCATTTACAATGTCCATCCTTTGTTTTAAACAATCACATAATGCAAAAATTTATCATTCAAAACATCGATACCATACCCTCAAAAGCAAATATCCAGGGCCAGGATGCAAAACATATTTCTAAGGTTCTCAGACTTAACAAAGGAGACCGCATCGAAATTACCAATGGAGAAGGAAAAGATTTTACAGCAATAATCACTTTTGTCTCCCCTGTTAACATAGAACTTGATATTATTGACGAGTATGACTCTTTAACGGAATCTCCCATTGACATCACACTGGGTTCAGGCATGCTGAAAGACAAAAAAATGGATCTTGTCATCAAACATCTGACACAGCTCGGCATCCAAAAATGGATTCCCTTCTTTTGTGAACGATCCATTCCCACCCCTGATATAAAAAGAATGGAAAACCGGAAAAAGCGATGGGAAATCATTGCCAGAGAATCTTTGAAACAGTGCCAAAGAAGCAGGCTGCCACAAATTTCAAAGCCATTGACTTTTGAAAAACTGATAAACCAGTCCGCATCCTATGATTTAAAAATTGCGTTTTGGAAAAAGGCGACCCAACGGCTTAATACACTGGAAAAAGCCGCTTCCAATAAAAAAATACTTCTTCTTATCGGACCTGAAGGGGGATTTTCAAAAAATGAAATAAAATCAGCAGAAGAAAAAGGATTTCGATCTTATTCCCTCGGCCCCAGAATTTTAAGGGCTGAAACTGCTTCCATTTCAAGCTGTGCCTTGGTTCAACACATCCTCGGGGACATATAAAACCATAAATTTGTCAAACATTTTTCCTTGACATAGATAGTCAAAAAGAATATAAAGCCTTCTGTTGTTTGAGCCCAGGTAGCTCAGTCGGTAGAGCAGGGGACTGAAAATCCCCGTGTCGGCAGTTCAATTCTGTCCCTGGGCACCACGACATAAAAGGCTTTCGGTGGATTCCGCTTGAAGCCTTTTGTCGTTTGGTCAACGGAATGGTCAACATTTTTCTTATGTACAAGCTATTGTTTTTGAATCTCCTATCCCACTAAGCAGTTGTAGGCAAAGACCACAGTGTGAAATGTTAACGAAACCGATACAAATAAAAATAATTTTTCATTCAAAAATTTTAGAAAGACTAATACAAGTCTCTTTGATTTTTAAAATTCGATAAAGCCTCTATATTGTGGATTGAATGATTTTAAATAAAGTGTGGACTGGCAGGGATAGTCAACAGGATTTTTTCATCCCTGAAAAGCTTGGTTTATAGCCAGAAGTGTTCACTTCAACTTTTTACTTTATAAAAAATATTTTGAAAGAATGGCTTATACTGATGTTTATATCCTATAAAGCTGATTGAGTGACGTCTGTACATCTGATTTTATTATCTGATGTAAATGAATGAATAATTATCAATTTCAATGCCAGAATCTTTAACCATAATACCGTACGGATCTAAAGATTTAAAACTTTAATAGTTGAAAAACCATATTAAAAATCGTACTGTCTTCAAAAATAATTCTTATTGTATTGGATGATAATTATGAAATTTTCTGATCGGATTGGGGCAACTATACCAAAATCAGTTATTCAATTAAATGACATAGACCAAGATTTGAGGAATTCGTTATGGAATTATTTTTTAGAAAATATTTGGAATGAAATTCTTTTAAAACCTATTTCAAAAAACACAAAATGGAAAAACATCCAATTCATAACGAAAAGTGTTTATAAATACCTAAAAATTCCAATTGATGAGGTGCCTGTATTTAATCAAAAATGCCAAAATACTTTAAAAAAAATATTTATCGAATTTGATTGGTATGTACCATATAATATTTTAGAACATACAATGCAAATTTTGGATCAACAAATTGATGAATTTTTAATAAAGGAATTAAATCAAATCCTTGAACAGGAAGGTTCTGGGTATCGATTTATAAAAGGTAAGCGCTTAAGGAACCACACCCTCAAGGCGTGTGAAAATCAGATATAAATTTAAACGGCGGGACCTGCAAGCAGGGTCTTGTCAACATTTTGCGGCATCAGAGCCATAAAGTCATCA
>NZ_JABZFL010000026.1 GCF_014237455.1 Desulfobacula sp.
TCAGTGCGGTAGACTGCTGTCTGCTCAGGCCTGGTAGTGAGTACTGCCAGGCCTACCTCTATACTGCATAGGTAAAACAAACTGACATTACCTTGGGATAAAAACGCGACAATCTACACGTATTTATCGATTGCTGGCAAAACAGTACCACCCGGATAACAAAAAAACAGGAAATATCGATAAATTCAAGATTATCAACAAAGCTCATCGAGTGCTGTCAATTCCGGAAAAACGTGCTGCATATGATGTCACATATGAAGAAAAAAAAATTCATCAGTGGCAGGCTATTTCAGGAATGTCTTCGGTTGAAGGATACGAGGAAGATTCACACAGCCGCCGATGTCTGCTGTCCATACTATATATCAACTGCCGGGAGAGTCCATCCAACCCCGGTATCGGTTTGTGGCACCTTGGAAAAATGTTAGGCTGGCCGGAAAATGTGATGGAATTTCACTTTTGGTATTTAAAAGGAAAAGATTATATTAAGCGTGACGAAAATGGCCAAATCGCAATCACAGTGACAGGTGTAGACAAAATTGAACAGGATGGCCTGGTTCTGGGCAAAGATCTGTTACTGCCGGAATCAACAGAAGAAAGCCACAGATTGAAGCTCATTAAAGATGACCCGGTGAATCAATCAGATAATTAAGTTCATTGTTAAGTATGTTTTTATAAATAAAAAGCAGGCATTATTTACTTTCAGACAAAAAAACTATTGCAAAAAATTTTGAATTCGCATACTTAGTTCCGCTCGTTCAAAAAAACTATAATTGTATCAAGGCAAAAAAAGGGGAAATAATAACTATGAGTAATAAAGACTACAGTATTTACAGTGGCGGACTTAAAGGCACAGAAGAAACGTTTGGTGAATGCGCGGAAAAGTATGGAATCAATGAAATAAATTTCTCGTTTGAGGGGCATAAGTGTTCGCGGAAAAAGAATATTACCATACTTAGTGATGAGGAACTGAAAAAAGGCAATATCAGTATGGAGATAGTCTCTGCACGAATGGGCAGAAGATATGCCCGGGTAGATAAAATCAGAAAAGTTTTTCAGACCATTTTCCATATGGTCAATAAAGGGTATCAGGTATTTGCAATCGGTTGGATTCAGTCTGATAAAACGGTTAAAGGCGGCACTGGCTGGGGTGTTGAACTTGCCAAATTTTTTAACAGGCCGACAAGTGTCTTTGATCAAGGTGAAAACAAGTGGTATACCTGGGAAAAAAATGAATGGGTGGAAGACGAACCTGTCATTTTACATAAAACTTTTTGCGGGACAGGAACCAGGAACCTTTCGGATGAAGGCAAAAAAGCCATTGAAGCGCTTTTCAGCCGTTCATTTGCATAGTATAAAAGAGTGGCAGGTCTACCTGTTGGAATGCGCTGACAGATCTTTGTATTGTGGTGTTACCAAAAATCTCGAAACCCGTCTGTTAAAACACAATGAAGGGGTCGCTTCAAAATATACAAGATCCAGACTGCCAGTGAAATTAGTTGCTGTCAGGAAAGATCTTACAAAAAGCAATGCGCTTAAACTTGAGCACCAAATTAAAAAACTTCCAGCCGGAAAAAAAATTTCAGCTTTGAAAGGAAAAATTACTCTACAATTTCCAGAATGACTCTTTTCTGTTCCTTTGCAGATGCGCAGGATAAAATAGTTCGCATGGCCTGGGCTGTTCTGCCTTTTTTGCCAATGACCTTCCCAAGATCTTCTTTTGCAACCCGTAATTCCAATACAAGAGTCTGTTGAGCCTTAATTTCCTGGACTTCGACCTGATCCGAATTGTCAACCAGTGCTTTCGCAATATACGTAATCAACTCTTTCATAACCTGTTCTCCTTATTTTACCTGTCAGATGGTAGCCGAAAATATAATATGAGCCCTTAAAAGTAATGCCATAATCGTTACATCTCTTGGGAAACAAACCCAGAAAAACTTACAAATAGAATATCACAGCTTACAATAATCTCAAGTATTATTTATCTGTAACCGGTTTGTGCTTCATGAGGGTATCAATATTACCCTTGTGAACTGTAACAAATAATCAAATTTTATCCATTTTGCTTGACATAAAAAAGAAATTCATTATTTTAAGACACATGTTTTAATTTTAATAATGAATGTTTTATTATTATGCCCGATAAAATATTCTTTTTAGATCAGGGTGAAATGAAGGAACGAACAGTGGTTACAGAAATTAGACCATCTGATGCCGAGCGTAAAATGTTATCAGATGCAGGATATGCTGATCCGGCAATCAATTATTATCTTGAAAAAAAATATATGGGTCATATTGAAAATGCTGACCAGACGTCTGAAAAAATCGGCTCCTGCGGAGATATCATGAGAGTCTACCTTAAGATCGATAACAATAACCTCATCGATGATGTCCGGTATGAAATCACCGGTTGTGCCGGGGCAATTTCTGCTGCAATGGCTGCAGTTGATCTGGTAAAGGGCAAGACAATTGATGACGCATTAAAAATAAATGACGGCGATATTTTTAAAGTCCTTGGAAATATTCCGGAAAAAAAGCATCATTGTATTCAGCTTGCTGTTAAGACGATGCATAAGGGGATTCAAGAATATAGAACCGAAAAAGCACTGTAAATTACTCAACCCTGTAAATTAGTGGCCCTAATTTGAGGGTTGAATCCCAAAAGGAAAAAATTATTTTCAATTCTTTTCTGAAGAAATTTCTTACTTTTACTCTTGTTTGTATCTTTTTATTATCAGGATGCAGTGCATCTTCTGAATTTCGTATTAAAGATCTTGCCAAAACCAATATTGATGTTATCTCTGAAATTCACATGAATCAGGCGATCACCCTTTTAAAAAACCTCACCGTAAAACTTTACAAAAAAAATCCATATGAATTGCAAAAAATTAAAGGACAGACGATTCATTCCCGCCTGAACCAGATATTTATATGTCCGGTTGATAAAAGATATAAAGAACTTAATTTCAAAGAAAGCACGGATGCCATTTTGCTTGGATTTGAGCCCGAATTCGAAGGGGATCGCGTCTTTGCACTGATGGTTGGATTATACACCATGATTCATAAGTCATATAACAGCAAATGTGAACTCTTCATGCTGGATTATCTGGATGCACAAAACCTGTACAACAGTGCCCGAAATATTGAAATTTGTGTCTGGCGACTTAAAACAAGGAAAAAAGATAATGGCCAGTTGTTCATCCTCACCAATAGTTTGAAAGGGGACGTACAAAATCTAAGCTATGAACGCATTTTTGGAAAGATCATTTCTCTTCAGGATACCATGGCATCAATCGTTTCCAACAGAAGCGGCAGAATTATAAAAGAAGTAGTGCAAATAGCGGGTATGGCATTTTTGCCCATTGGTATCTAAAACTTCAGGGGGTTAACTTTTTCTCAAACCGCTGCAATTGACTTTTGTAATACTCTTTTTTGTCTTTTGAACGGTTCAGGGCCTCTTTCGCAGCAATTACAGCATTCCGGATATCATTATTAACAAAAAGCGCTTCGGCATAGGTGTCTAAAACAAAGGCTTCTCTTTTTTGCTCCAAAGCCCTTTTGGCACATTCCAGGGCTTTTTTTCTGTTCCTGTACTCTTCTTTGGGACATGTTGCAAAAAGCCAGGACAGATTATTTAATGCGTGGACATTTTCAGGATCTGCTTTTAAGACATTTTCATATGAATTAATGGCCTTTTCATAATTTTTCTTGTTGTAATAATAATCACCGACAATCGCATATAGATCCGACTTTTCAGGATCAACATCCAGGTGTTGAAAAAGAATATTTTCAGCTATAAAATTATCGAATGTCTCCTTGGCCATGCCGAAATTTATGGAATACCCAAACCCAACTAGTATAATAACTAGGACAAAATATCCGATAATCAATTTTTTGACTCGCAAATGATGGGCCTGTATCAAACCAGGTATCGATTGACATTTTTCCAGAAATCTTACTCTTTGACCGATACTGAAATGATGCCAGCTGGGCTTTTCAATGGATTGTCTGGAAAAGGATGCGATCTTGTAGAATGTTGAAATAAGCGGAGATGCATCAGGGGTGAAATGATAGACATGGAGATCAGCCTGCCGTTCAAAATTTCTCATGAAAAATCCGAACACAAACCTGAAATAAAGAATAAAAGATCCAATAAGTGTTGTGCTGATTAAAATCGGGTAGGCTGTATTTTTTTCAATACTGATAAACTCAAACAACTTATAGACGGGTTCAAAAATATACAATAGCAGCATAACGGGTTCAAAAAAGACAAAATTACAGGTAATAAACCCTGCAAAAAATAAGAGGTAAAATACCATATGATATTTTTGAACATGCCCGATTTCATGCATCATAACCGCATCAATTTCATCATCATTCAATGAATTAAGCAAAGCGGGGGTAACAAGAATATACCGGAACCGCCCGATAATACCCATTACACCGGCAGTAATCATAGCGCCGCCAAACAACTCCCATTTTAAAATATTTGAATATTTCAGTCCGGCTTTTTGGCAAACACGCTCAATCCTTGTTCTTGGTAATCCAGGTTCCAGAGGTTTGCAATTCCAGAGTTTTTTGATTAACACAGGCCCGAAAATGGCTATAGCAACAAGAAATAAGGCGATATATCCAATTTCTCCGGCAGGGGTTTTTAATAATTGCCTAACCGGTTGCCAGGGCAATAACCCCAGGATATCGGCGACTATTGACAGGAAAAACCAGGGCAAAAGCGCTGGTAAAGAAAAGGAAACATTGGACATGATAAAATTTTTTTTTGATATTTTTCCTGAAAAATATCGCTTCTGAACACCATGTGCTGCATTCCAGATAATGATCAGATATAAAAGAAACAGCCCTAAGAAAATAATGGCTTCAATCGTTGGAATAACATCAAATAATTTTATTCCGGAAAATAAAAAGTTTAATTTAAACCCATAAATATTTACGGCAAAAATCACCAGCGCAAGTACAGAGAGATGGGATATATAATTATTGATTAAATGGTCAATGCTCCCGTATGGGTTTTCAGATGCTTTTTTTTCGAGCCGTTTAAATGCCATATGACAGATAAGAACAAATAAAACACTGATCATAAGACCGGCAAAAACAAAACGGTTATCAAAATTTTTAACCGTCTCAAACAGATCTGAAGTGGTATAGATAATCAAAGCAATAATAAAATATAAAAAATTAGAAAACATTTAAATGGTTCCCTGAGTGGCAAAGGTGTTCAAGATTATCCAGGATTTCACATCAAACTTGATCCTGTTGTCATATAGAATATCTGAGGCCTTTTCCCTGGATAACATCATGACTTCAATATCCTCGGACGCTTCATTGAAACGGCTTGTGGGCTGACCTTCGCATTCGACAAACAGCAGGCTGACGGACTCGTCGGTCATACCGGAAGATGAAAAAATGGCAGGGCTTTTTTTTAACACCTTTGTAACGGTTAAACCGGTTTCTTCAAAAAGCTCTCTTTTCCCTGTCTGCTCAATCGTCTCACCAATATCCATCAGACCTGCCGGAAATCCGTATTGATACCCGCCAAGGGCAACCCTGAATTCTTTTATTACGACTATTTTTGATTCTGGTTTATGAAACGGAACAATAACGACCGCATCCGGTTTTGTATAATCTTTTTCAAGGGGATTTGATCGGTTTGACCGTGATGCGAAAATCCATTGTTTTTCACAATTTATCCGATCTTTATAACTGATTGAAAAAAGATTCAGATATTTGCAGTCTGTTATTTTTTTGACAGTATTAATTTTCATATCTGCTCCCTGCTAAAATCCATGGGTAGAGAATAAGCATGCAAGGAAGGAATACTACCCAATATGATCTGTTTTTACAATGAAAGAAACTTCTTGAAAAATATTGCGAATATGGTAATAGTTGCAAAGGTTTCAAAGAATCATGTTATACAACGTATGGATAATTCAATGGGATTATCCAAAATTCATTAACTCTAAGTAAACAAAGGGGAGTATCTATGAGGTTATTAAAAGTACTAGCAGTTTGCCTTACCGTTCTTGCCATGTCCACATTTGCCATGGCTGGAACACTTGAAGATGTTAGAGCGAAGGGATGGATTCAGGCCGGCGTCAACGGCAGTCTTTTTGGTTTTGGAAAAGCCGATGAGAAGGGTGTCTGGAAAGGTCTTGATGTTGATTCTGCCAGGGCTGTTTCTGTTGCAGTTTTTGGCAGTCCTGACAAATTAAAATTCACTCCTCTGACAGCCAAAACAAGATTTACAGCCTTGCAGTCAGGAGAAATTGATGTTCTTTTCAGAAATTGTACCCAAACCTTAAGCCGGGACACAGCTCTTGGCCTTGATTTCTGCCAGGTAAATTATTATGATGGCCAGGGATTCCTGATTCCCAAAAAACTGGGGGTGAAAAGCGCTAAAGAACTTGATGGTGCGACTGTTTGTGTCCTTCCCGGAACGACGACTGAAATGAACGTTGCTGATTATTTCAGGGCAAATGGAATGAAAATGAATCCAGTTGTTATTGAAGACACTGCTGAACTTGCCAAGGCCTTTTTTGCTGGCAGATGCGACTGTTTAACATCAGATGCGTCCCAGCTTGCAGGAACGCGCGCAGTGGCTCCGAATCCTGGTGATTATATGATTCTTCCTGAAATCATTTCAAAGGAACCTCTGGCTCCTGCGGTAAGACATGGAGACAACCAGTGGAAAGATATTGTTAATTATTCTGTACTTGCTCTTATAAATGCTGAAGAACTTGGTATTACATCTAAAAATGTTGATGAAATGCTGAAAAGCAATGACCCTAAAATCAAAAGATTCCTGGGCGTTACAAAAGGGATTGGAAAAGCAATCGGCCTTGATGAAAATTTTGCTTATAACATCATTAAAATGGTGGGTAATTATGGTGAAATTTTTGAAAGAAATGTGGGTATTAATACTCAGCTTGGTATAGAAAGAGGGCTTAATGCACTTTGGACAGATGGCGGTTTAATGTACTCTCCTCCATTCAAGTAAACCATAACTATACATTCAAGCATGGTGCAGTGAAAACTGCACCATGCTTTATTAAAAATATTTAGAAAGTATAATGAATACAGCTATTAATAATAAAACTTCCGAGACCATATCCTTCTGGTATGATCCTGATAAACGATCCATACTGTATCAGATTGGAGCGGCTTGTTTATTTGCGTTTGTTGCATGGTATCTCATTTCCAATACAATGGCCAATCTGGAAAGACAATCAATTGCCACAGGATTTGGATTCTTAAATAAGGAAGCTGCTTTTGAAATCGGAGAGTCTTTAATTGAGTATTCGGCGGCCGACAGATATGCCAGAGCCCTTTCTGTCGGCTTTTTAAATACCCTGCTGGTATCATTTATTGGCATCTTCCTGACGGTTATTCTCGGAACATTTCTCGGGGTAGCCAGATTATCAAAAAACTGGCTGATTAATAAATGTGCGGCAGGATATATTGAACTATTTCAAGACATACCGATCCTGCTGCAACTTTTTTTCTGGTATGCTTTTTTTTATGAGATGCTGCCGTCTCCTAGGGCTGCTTTAAATCCAATAAACGGTTTGTTTTTGTGTAACAGAGGGCTAATCTTTGGAATCCCGCAAGCACATCCTGTTTATAAATATATGGCAATTGCTGTACTAATTGCGGTTATTATTATTTTTCTCCTGAAAAAATGGGCTCAAAAAAGGCAGGATTTAACGGGTAAGGCATTCCCTGTTTTTTTTACTTCCATAATTTTAATCATTGGGCTTCCCTTTGTATGCTGGTTGTTTGGCGGCGCTCCGATGGATATGAGTGTTCCTGTATTAAAAGGGTTTAACTTTAAGGGGGGCTTAACCATTAGCCCTGAGTTTGCAGCGCTTCTTTTAGGACTTGTCTTATATACGGCAGCCTTTGTTGCTGAAGTTGTAAGAGCAGGAATTCAGGCCGTCAGTAAAGGTCAGACTGAAGCGGCAATGGCTATCGGTTTAAAACCCGGACAGCTTTTAAATCTCATCATTCTACCCCAGGCATTACGGGTTATTATTCCACCTTTAACAAGCCAGATGCTCAATTTAACAAAAAACAGCTCTCTTGCAGTAGCCATTGGGTATCCGGATTTTGTTTCAGTTGCAGGGACTGCGATTAATCAGACAGGCCAGGCAATTGAGGGCGTTATGTTAATCATGATTGTATATCTTATATTCAGTTTATCAACTTCTGCCTTTATGAATTGGTATAATAAAAAAATGGTAATAGTAGAAAGGTGATAATTATAAAATCAAATTTTTATGGAATTAACTAAAAAAAATAAAGGTAAGGTAATAGTCAAACCGCCCATATCAAGTATTGGTATTCCGGGATGGATCAGAGAAAATTTATTTTCCAGTCCTTTTAATACTGTATTAACTATTATTATTGTCAGTATCTTATGGTTTTCAATACTTCCTTTTTTAAACTGGGCTTTGATAGACAGTTCATGGCTTCCGGATGCTAACTGCAGGGAATCCGACGGTGCATGCTGGTCGATCATTTCAAGTAATTATAAAATTATTCTTTTTGGATTTTATCCCCAGGATATCTTGTGGCGTCCGATAACCGCTATTTTTCTGCTGGTATCATTACTTTTTATCAGTAGAAACAGAAATTACTGGAATGCATTTCTTGGATATTCCTGGATTATTTCATTGGTTATTATGGGAATATTGTTAAAAGGTGGTATTTTAGGACTTGAAGCTGTTGATATTGAAAGATGGGGCGGGATAATCCTTACATTGCTTTTGTCTGTTTTTGGTTTAACGGCAGCATACCCTCTAGGAGTTATTCTGGCACTCGGGCGACAGTCGAAAATGCCGGTTATTAAAACATTCTGTGTTTTTTATATCGAACTAATCCGTGGTGTTCCGTTAATCAGTTTATTATTTATGTCTTCTGTGGTTTTTCCATTATTCCTGCCTGAAGGGGTCTCAATAAATGCAATTTTGCGGGCTCAGATTGCCATTATCATGTTTACGGCAGCATACGTTGCAGAGGTTGTCAGAGGCGGCTTACAGGGAATGAATAAAGGCCAGTTTGAAGCAGCTGATTCTCTTGGATTGAATTATTTTCAGACCATGAGGCTGATTATTCTGCCCCAGGCATTAAAAATTGTTATTCCACCATCTGTCAGCGTTTTAATTTCTGCTTTTAAAGATACATCCCTTGTTGTTATCATCGGATTATATGATTTATTAAAAACAACGCAGACAACCTTGTCAGAACCAAAATGGATGGGATTTTCAGCAGAAGCATATATATTTATAGCCATAATTTATTTTGTATGCTGTTTTTTTATGTCTAACTATAGCAGAAAGCTGGAAAAAGAACTTGATACGGGCTTATAACAATAATTATTATTAACAATAATATTTATAAAGCGATTATTTATGAACGAAGAAAAAACGAAAAAAGAAGATGTTTCAAGCGAAGATACGGTGATTGAAATTGTCAATATGCATAAATGGTACGGTGATTTCCATGTTTTAAACAATATTAATATCACTGTTAAAAAGAAAGAGATTATTGTTGTTTGCGGTCCGTCCGGATCAGGGAAATCAACCCTTATAAGATGTATAAACAGGCTTGAAGAGCACCAGAAAGGTCAAATAATTGTTGATGGTATTGAGCTTACCAAGGACCTTAAAAACATTGAAAAAGTCAGGTCTGAAGTGGGAATGGTGTTTCAGCATTTCAATCTGTTTCCCCACCTTACTATTGTTGAAAATTTAACAATAGGACCGATATGGGTGAGGAAAATACCCAAAAAAGAAGCTGAAAAAATAGCAATGTTTTACCTTGAGAAAGTTCAGATTGCAGAACAGGCAGCAAAATTCCCGGGGCAGCTATCCGGAGGTCAACAGCAACGGGTGGCAATTGCGAGAAGCCTTTGCATGAAACCCAATATAATGCTTTTTGATGAGGCGACTTCAGCCCTTGATCCTGAAATGGTAAAAGAGGTTCTTGATGTCATTATAAACCTGGCACACGATGGTATGACCATGATTGTTGTCACCCACGAGATGGGGTTTGCAAAAAGTGTTGCGCACAGGGTTCTTTTTATGGATGAAGGAGAGATTATTGAAGAAAACGACCCTGAAGAATTTTTCAACAATCCTCAGAATGACAGAACCAAACTGTTTCTAAGCCAGATTTTATATTGATAAATTCTTAGTATTTTATTACAGATTTTCACTGTCGACTTTTTTGCATCCACTAGTGTTAACTGGAGGATAATTCAATGATGAATATATTAAAAGGCGATCTGCTTCAATTTGCTCTGACCGGACGGTTTGATGTCATTATCCATGGTTGCAACTGCTTTTGTTCCATGGGAGCGGGCATAGCAAAACTGATTAGAGATAATTTTCCAGAGGCGTATCAAGCCGATCTGAAAACAGGTATGGGAGATAAGGAAAAACTGGGCACATACTCTATGGCACGTATTGAAAGAAATAATAATATTTTCACCATTGTTAACGGATATACCCAATATGATTTTTCAGGCCACGGTGAACTGGTTGATTATGGAGCCATCCAAAAACTCTTTGCCGGAATAAAGAATGATTTTGTAAACCAGAGAATCGGCTACCCAAAGATAGGTGCCGGTCTTGCACAAGGGAACTGGAAAATGATATCTGATATGATTAACAAGGAACTGCAAGGAGAAGACCATACTTTAGTAGAGTACGTTAAAATTTAATTTATAAAAGAACACGTCTATCCACTAAAGCAAACGGCTTGTAAAAATTTTCAAAATAATAAGGAACCATATGATAAACGTAGGCATTGCAGGAGCATCCGGGTATACAGGAGTTGAACTTGTCAAACTGATTTCCAATCATCCAAAAGCTAAATTGTGTGCTGTTACATCAAACAGCTATAACGGCAAATCTTTGACGGATATTTTCCCGTCCATGAGAGGGTTTGAAAATCTGATTTGTGAAGAGTTAGATATTAAATCGCTTTCCAAAAAAGTAGACGTCATGTTTTTAGCACTGCCGCACAAAGTATCGATGAAGCATGTACCAACGCTGCTGGAACATAAAGTAAAAGTTGTTGACTTGTCGGCTGACTACAGATTCACAGATGCAAAAGCATATGAATCCGCCTATCAGGAACATACCTCAAAGCATCTCTTAAAAGAAAGCGTCTACGGTCTTAGTGAAATATACAGAGATCAGATTAAGGTATCAAACCTTGTCGGTAACCCGGGATGCTATCCAACCAGCATTCTATTGCCCTTACTTCCCCTTTTAAAGGAGGGATTGATCCGGCATGATGGCATTATTTCAGATTCAAAATCCGGTGTAAGCGGTGCAGGACGCTCCTTATCAATTTCCAGTCATTTTTGTGAGGTCAATGAATCATTCAATGCCTATAAAGTTGGGAACCACAGGCATACCCCTGAAATAAATGAAATCTTAAGTATTCATTCACAGCAAAAAGTGGACATCACCTTTGTTCCACACCTGCTACCATTAACAAGGGGTATGTTATCAACGATTTATGTTCAAGTAAACGAGAATGTAAACGAAGATGAAATAAGAAAAATCTTTGATTCCTATTATAGTAATGAACCTTTTGTGAGAATACTTGATAAAAATATGTACCCGGCAATTTCTCATGTTAAAGGAACTAACTGCTGTGATATCGGCTTTCACTTTGATGAAAAAACAAAACAAATTATTATTGTTTCCGCCATTGACAACCTTTTAAAGGGGGCTGCAGGCCAGGCGGTTCAAAACATGAATATATTATTTGGTTTAAATGATGAAACAGGCTTGGATTCAATTCAAGGGCCTTTGTAATTATTTTTTTTGGAATTTGAGAACACTCAGCCAATACCGGTTCCGGTCTATATAATTAATATTATACTTGACATAAAAAAGATATCTAACTAAAAAAGGTTGTAATGAGAAAAAGAATTGAAATATGGTTTCATTCCGGCCCCACTTCTGATATCAAGGAATTTTCTCTCCGCAAGACCACATTAGGAGTTATACTTCTCACTGTTATTGCCACGATTGGCGGAGTATTCTTCATTGGATACGATTACTTTCAGCTTAAAAAAACATCATTAAACAATATAGTTTTAAATCAAACCATCATTAAACAAAATGATGAAATCAAAAGCCAGAGGAACCAGATTCAGAGTTTTGCCGGTGAAATAGAAATCTTAAAAAAACAGGTTGATAATCTTTCAAAATTTGAAGATAAAGTAAGACTCGTCGCAGACATTAAACAAACCAGCGACTCAAGCGGCTTGATCGGTATCGGCGGCATCCCCAGAGATGAACTTGACCCGGATATTCCATTAGAGCAAAAACATAACAACCTGATACGTGAAATGCACCAGCAGGTGAGCCAGACAAACCTTGCCGCCCAAAAACAAACGCTTGATTTTGAACACCTGATTAAAATGCTTGAACAAAAAAGAAACCTTCTGGCTTCCACTCCTTCCATAAAACCGGTTGACGGATGGATCAGTTCAAAGTTTGGATATCGGACATCCCCTTTTACCGGAAAAAAAGAATTTCATTCCGGCCTGGACATCTCAAATAAAAGCGGGGAAAAAATCATTGCAACGGCTGATGGCAGAGTCTCTTATGCTGCCAGAAAAATGTACATTGGCAATCTGGTGGTGATTGATCATGGCCATGGCCGGGTCACCAAGTACGGACATTTGAAAAAGCTTCTGGTCAAACGGGGTCAACAAGTTAAACGGGGTGATGTTATTGCCCTTCTCGGCAACACAGGAAAAAGCACAGGACCTCATGTCCATTATGAAGTCAGAATTAACGGCACTCCTGTGAATCCTTTAAAATACATTTTAAATTAGTCTTTAAAATTTTTATGTGTGCCTGTACATCTTTCAGCCTTTTCATTTTTCCCCAAATAAAAAAAATATTTTTAATTTTTTGTTTTAATTTGGCAAATTAATGCTTATATGTCTTATCTGAAACGATTTTAATTTTTGTAGATTTAAAAATTAGGTGAACTATACATGGTATTCAATTTTTTTACGAAGATCTTTGGATCTAACAATGACAGGATTCTAAAAACACTCCAACCGATTGTTGATGAGATCAATCTTCTTGAGCCTCAAATGCAAGAGCTGTCTGATGACCAGATAGCTCAAAAAACAATTGAATTCAAAGAAAAAATTGAAAGCGGCAAAACCTTGGATAATATTTTGCCATCTGCCTTTGCCCTGGTAAGGGAAGCCTCTGTCAGGACCCTTGGACTACGCCATTTTGATGTTCAGCTCATTGGTGGGATCGCACTTCACCAGGGATGTATTGCTGAAATGAAAACCGGTGAAGGAAAGACATTGATGTCCACTCTTCCTGCCTATCTTAATGCCTTGTCCGGAAAAGGGGTTCACATTATCACCGTCAATGATTATCTGGCCAAGCGTGATGCAGAGTGGATGGCCCAAATTTACAATTTCTTGGGATTAAGTGTTGGTGCCATTATCCATGATATTGATGATCAGGAAAGGAAAAAGGCCTATAGTTCAGATATCACTTATGGCACAAACAATGAATTCGGGTTTGATTATCTAAGGGATAATATGAAATTTGATACGGAATCCCTTGCCCAGAAAGAACTCAACTTTGCCATTGTGGATGAGGTTGACAGTATTCTTATTGATGAAGCCAGAACACCGCTGATCATTTCAGGACCGGCTGAAAAATCCACTCATTTTTATACCCATGTCAATACCATTATCCCGGCCTTTAAAAAAGATACAGACTATACACTTGATGAAGAATCAAAAAGCGTTTCTCTAACAGAAGCCGGAATTTCCAGGGGTGAAAATCTTCTCAAAGTGGACAACCTATATGATCCGGCAAACATAGAAATACTTCATCATGTAAACCAGGCCCTGAAAGCACACACGCTTTTCAAGCGGGATACGGATTATATTGTTAAAAATAACCAGGTGGTCATTGTTGATGAATTTACAGGGCGTTTAATGACGGGTCGACGTTACAGCGAAGGGCTTCACCAGGCTCTTGAAGCAAAAGAAAACGTTAAAATCGAAAATGAAAATCAGACCCTTGCATCTATTACATTCCAGAACTATTTCAGGATGTATAACAAATTATCCGGTATGACCGGTACAGCTGAGACGGAAGCACCTGAATTTAAAAAAATATATGACCTTGAGGTCCTGGTAATCCCGACCCATATGGAAATGATCCGCAAAGATTTCCCGGATCTGATATACAAAACAAAAAAAGAAAAATATGACGCCGCCATAAAAGAAATCATAAGGCTTTATAAAAAAGGCCAGCCTGTCCTTGTGGGAACGATTTCCATTGATGTTTCCGAGGATATGAGCAAAAAACTCAAGAAAAAAGGCATACGCCATACTGTTTTAAATGCAAAGCACCATAAAGCTGAAGCTGAAATTGTTGCCAATGCCGGACAAAAAGGCGCTGTCACCATTTCCACCAATATGGCTGGCCGTGGTACCGATATCGTTCTTGGAGAAGGGGTAAAAAAACTTGGCGGACTTCATATCCTGGGCACATCCCGTCATGAATCCAGGCGAATTGACAACCAGCTTCGAGGTCGTTCCGGCAGACAGGGTGACCAAGGGTCTTCAAGATTCTATCTCTCTTTGGAAGATGATCTTTTAAGAATCTTTGGCGGGGATCGAATTCATGCCGTCATGGACAAACTTGGCATTGAAGAAGGTGAGCACATTGAACATTCATTTATCAGCAGGGCCATAGAAAATGCCCAGTCAAAGGTTGAAGGTCACAACTTTGAGATCAGAAAGCATTTGCTTGAATATGATGATGTGATGAACCAGCAAAGGGAAGTGATCTACCGACAAAGACGCAAAGCATTGCTTGAAAAAAACTTAAAAACGGTTGTTATAGAAATGATCGAAGACAAAGCCTATGATCTTGTTGATGAATTTGCCATCGAAAAAACTCCTGTCAAACAATGGGATTTGAAAGGTTTTGAAAACAGAACCAAACAACTATTTAACTTTAATCCTGACCTTAAAACCGCTGTGAATGAAAATTACAGCCCGGAACAGCTGTCAGAAACTCTTTTTGAAAATTTGAAAGACCTTTACCGACAAAAAGAAGGCTCTATTGGAACGGACATCACAAGGGAAATCGAAAGGCATATCATTCTTCAAACCGTTGATACCCGATGGAAAGAACATCTGTTATCCATGGACCATTTAAAAGAGGGAATCGGGCTGCGTGGATATGCACAGCAGGATCCTTTACGGATTTATAAAAAAGAAGGCTTTGATATGTT
>NZ_JABZFL010000022.1 GCF_014237455.1 Desulfobacula sp.
GATCACCCGAAAAAAAGGCCTGTTCTTGCCTATGCCCTGTCTTGGCTCAGGGTGTCCGGCGGCAATTCGGTCATCCCTCCCTGGGTGAAACATGAGTTCCCGGAGATTCCCACCATTATTGCTAAGCTTCGGTATGCATGCGGCAGCGACGATTGCGAGTATTGCCGGGAGAACAATGATTCTGAAAAACTCTTAAAAAAATATTTTGGGTTTGACGAGTACCGCAGGCTGCCGGATGGTCGGAAACTTCAAAAAGAAATTATTGATTCAAACCTTGGCGGCAATTCCCTGCTGGGCATTTTGCCCACGGGCGGAGGAAAATCGATCTGCTACCAGATCCCCGCTCTTCACCGGTATCATAGGACCGGTGAACTCACCGTCGTGATATCACCGCTCAAAGCCCTAATGAAAGATCAGGTGGATAATTTGAACAAGACCACCGGTATGGAGTCAGCCGGTGCAATAAACGGCAGCCTTACGCTTCCTGAACGAGGGGATGTCATGGAAAAGGTAAGGCTGGGGGATATCGGTGTCTTATATATTTCTCCCGAGCAACTGCGCAATTTCAGTGTGGCAGAACTGATCGGCTCAAGGGATGTGGGATGCTGGGTCTTTGATGAAGCCCACTGCCTTTCAAAATGGGGTCATGATTTCAGGCCGGATTATCTGAATCAGACCTTTGAATAATGCTATTTTTCAAAATTAGTTCCCAGTATCATTGTTTTGCCAGTTATTTTTCAATTGTGATTTTAAAATATGAACAGATAATCTTAAATTTGGTTCATATTTATCCTAAAATGATACTCTTCTCCTGCCATAATTCCAAATTCTAACCCATTTGTGGCTATTTTTAGCCTTTGGGCGCAATTATGCCGGGGATAACCTTTGAAAGATATTAAATCCTCTTTTTATGTTAAATGCCACTTGCCTGAACCAGATATCTATGTTGTTTTTTTCTATGGTTGTAAACCGTGCCTGTTGCCCATTATCATAAAGGTGACTTAAACCAAAATATTGCTCAACAATGTATCTTAGTTTGGATATTTTTTTGTTTCTTTCGATTTCATATTCTGTCAATTTTGCGGTTTTGCTGTCCTTGCGCATTATGCCATCTTTAAATTTATTCATGGCCAGAAATGTTCGGTTCGGCTCTCCTGCATATCCTTTATCTGCATACACTATGACCAGGCCATGTTTGGTGTGTCTACTATACAGCGTGCAATATGTAAAGTAATTTGTATCATGCACAGAAGCGGGGCTCAAGACTGTCGTTAGGACAAAGCCATACTTTGCATCTACAGAAGCATGTTCTTTCAGTCCATAATAATTTTTATTGTTTTTAATCGTCCAGTTGGATTCAATATCTCTAGAAAATTTTAAGGGATTACCATTTTTATCAAGCTTGCCTTCCGGTGTTTCTCTTTTTGCTCTTATCTTCTTCAACGTCTTATTGCTTACAGGTCTGCTGGCTGATTTTACGATCCGGGCGTCTATGGCTATCCCTTCATTGATGGTAAGTCCCTGGTCTGAAAATTGATTTAAAATATCGCCCACTATTAATTCAAATTTGCCTTTTGTCAGCCTTTTCCTGAATCTGGAAAACGTTGAATGATCAGGGGATGCTTCCTGGGCAGAAATATCTAAAAAAACTTGAAAAGACTGCCGGTCATTGATCTGGCTTTCAAGTTCCGGATCAGATTGGATCCGAAACCATTTTTGGAGTAACAGGCATTTAAACAGGAACAACGGGGAATATGCTTTATTGCCTTCTTTCTTATGGCCAACAGGATAATCCTTCAAGAGTATGGATTCAATCCGATCCCACAAGATAGTTTTTTCTAAATCCATCAAAGTTTTAAGGCTTCTGTTTTTCTCATCCTTGAAAGATCTTTCTAAATCGGAGAATGTTAGATTTTTTTGTTCTGATTTGAACCCCATTTTATGCCCCTCCATTTATGCTTAAATATGATGCCTTTTCATAACACAAATGGATTAAATAATCAATGATTTTAATTGGTTATATTCAATTTTTTATATTTTTTTATTGTGGGTAATTCCATTTTTGTAATAACTGACTGTTTCGCCGGTTGAGTTGTGCAAAGGTCTGATAATGAAAGAATTTTGTTCTGAAAATATAAAGATATCATCTTTTCCTTCTAGATAACGCGGTGCTGACCGGCGCCGTGCGCCGATCAAGCAAACGTAGTTTGATTGATCGGTGTGCGGTGACCGGTCCAGTTCCTTGTTCTGGCGCCAGAGGCGACGGAACAAGGGGCTGGACGTA
>NZ_JABZFL010000027.1 GCF_014237455.1 Desulfobacula sp.
GGAAGTTAAGCTCTTTAGCGTCGATGGTACTGCATGGGAGACTGTGTGGGAGAGTAGAACGCTGCCAGATTATTCTTTTAAAAGCCCTGATCATTATTGCAATGGTCAGGGCTTTTTTGCGTTTTTATAATGCCTTCATGGTCAGTTATCCGGAAATTCCACAGGGGAGTTGACTCTTTTTTTGCATCTGATAATATCTTGACTTTGAATTGTTTTAATTATAGGCAATTTTAGAATTTATATCAGATGAAAAAGACAAAACAAGGACCGGATATGAAAAAGATTATTATTACTGTTGTGTTGATCATCATCTTTGCAGGAGCTGGAACACCGATTTTCAGCGGGCTTATGATGGAGCGAATCGTAAAACGATCTTTTGGCGATATCAACCAGATGCATGCGGACACAGGATCTGATGTTTCTGTTGAAATCAGTCAGTATGACAGGGGGTTTACCTCTTCTCAGATTGAATGGAAAATCAGATTGGGTACCCTTAAGGCCTTTTACGGGGTTGAGGAAATCGTATTTGTAGACCGTGCAGATCACAGGTTTACAAATGTTGTATCAAAAACAAGCCTGGAGAAAAATAAATGGTTCACAGATTTTGTGAACGATAAGCTGGACGGGAAAAATCCCTTGGATATTAAAACTGAATATAAACTTTCAGGCAATATTGAATCAACGCTTACCCTGGATGCCTTTTCATTTAAAGATGGCAATGATGTTATTGAGATAAAGCCCGGACTGATGTTTGTCTCACTTGGTAAGGGGGTGAACAATATCTTATCTGAAATGACCTGGGCAGGGTGCTTAATTCCGGGAAAAATCAGGATGGAGAACCTTTCTTTTAATTCAAAAATGGAAAAAATATCCACCTATATCTGGGATGGCAAGCTTTCTTTTGCAGTTGAAGATATCAAAGCAGATGATGGTAAAGAAGGATTTGGGTTCTCAAATTTAAAGTGTGATCACACGTTAGATTATAATAAGGAAGAACACTCATTATCCATTAGAATGGGATATGGTATTGACAGCATTACATCCGGGAAGAACACTATTAATGATGCCTTTGTCCGAATTGGGTTAAATCGAATGGATGCTGGAGGGTATGAAGACTTTATGGCGGTGTATTCACAGGGAATAAACGATATCATGGAGGAGATTGCGGCATCACAACAGCATCCTGATAAAATAAAAAAGGCTGTTGAAAAACAGATGGCAGACAGTGGGCTTCAGATGGTTGGAGTATATGAGAAATTATTGAAAAAAGGGTTTGAAATCCAAATTTCAGACTTAAGGGCTCAATTGCCCCAGGGAAAAATTAAAGGAGATGTCACATTAAGCCTGAAAAAGGATATGACCATGCTCCAGTTCATTCCTATCATGATGCAGCCGGCAGCGGCCCTTGACATTTTTCTTTTGAAATCCGATGTCAGCCTGCCTTATAAACTGGTTGGCGATAATCAGATGCTGCTTGTACCGGTATATCCCGGAATGCAGACCGGCTTGTTCATAAAAGACGGGGATAATTTGATTCATAAGGCAGAGACAAAGGATGGGAAACTGTTGTTAAACGGAAAAGAAGTGTTGTTAAACTAATGATAAACCATGTTGAACTTTTACCGTGGAGATAAAATGTATTATTGTTATTTTGAGTCCCCCTTGGGAAAGCTTTTGCTGGCCGGCAATAAATTGCTTGAGAGTTTGCATTTTCCCCTGGGGAAGACAAGGGTTGAACCGGGAAAAGATTGGATTTGTTCTAAAGAAAAATTTATGGATGCCCTTTTTCAACTTGAGGCCTATTTTAAGGGGGAATTGACAAGGTTTAATCTTGAATTAAATGTTTCGGGCACGGATTTTCAAAAAAAAGTCTGGCAGGAACTTGTGAAAATTCCATATGGAGAAACCATATCATATGCTGAACTTGCAAAAAGGATTGGAAATCCCAATGCATCAAGGGCCGTTGGTATGGCAAACGGGAAAAATCCGATTTCAATAATTGTACCCTGCCACCGGGTTATTGGAAAAAATGGAAGCCTGACCGGTTTTGGCGGCGGACTTGAGGTAAAAAAGAATCTGCTGGAATTTGAGAAAAGGAATAAAAAAAGGCGCTTTAATAAATAAAGTATTGATTTATTAATAACTGAAGTTTCCCATAAAAGCATCATGCCACTAGCCGGAACAGAGCGGCTACAATGGAATTATTAACCAGTTTGCCACTTGGCGGGCAAAGTAATGTAAAATTATCATCCAGCGC
>NZ_JABZFL010000042.1 GCF_014237455.1 Desulfobacula sp.
TACAGAATATTTTTGGCATGAAAAGTTAAATTCTGTTAAAATCGACCCCTGATTTTAAAAAAATCCCCCCGATTTTAGCTTGGAGCAGTATAAAAAAATTTAGGCGGTGGATTTGGGCCACAACAGATGCTTTACCTGAAACCGGTATTCGTGTATAGTAAGTAAAGATTGTATTGTCGGTGAACAAAATAAATCGTAAAACCCGTTCATTCATAAGGAGGGTGTCATGATCAAAGCCATAGATATCATGGAAACCAATATTATCAGTGTCACCCCGGATACAGAGATACCCAGGGCGGTAAAAATCCTTTTAAACAATCATATCAATGGCGTCCCGGTAGTAAATGATAAAGAAGAACTGGTGGGAATCCTCTGCCAGAGCGACCTGATCTTCCAGCAGAAAGAAATGCCCATCCCCCCGATTTTCACCATCCTTGACAGTATTATTCCCCTGTCATCATCCAAAAAACTGGAAGACACTTTACAAAAAATATCAGCCGCAACCGTTGAACAGGCCATGATCAAAAACCCTGTTTCCGTGGCTGCGGACGCTCCTGTATCTGAAATTGCAACCCTTATGGTGGAAAAACATTTTCACACCATACCCGTCGTGGACGGCAAAAGACTTCTGGGCATTATCGGCAAAGAAGATGTTTTAAAGACCCTGATACCCAAAGAATGATCGACCATTGACACCCACATTTTCCATCCTCAATATCCGGTTGTTTATTGCCTTTAAAGTCCTGTTTAATTCAAGGTTCTACTATCCGGTCTTTACCATCCTGTTCCTTGATTTCGGCCTGACCGTGGCCCAATTTTCCATCCTGAACGCTGTCTGGGCTGCCACCATCGTCCTTGCCGAAGTCCCTTCAGGGGCGCTTGCCGATATTATCGGGAGAAAAAAACTGCTGGTTTTTGCGACATTCATCATGATTTTTGAGATCGGCATCATCAGTTTTATCCCCAAAACCGATCCTTCCGTTATTTTCATTGTTTTCCTGGTCAACCGTGTTCTGAGCGGCCTTGCAGAAGCTGCTGCCAGCGGGGCGGATGAAGCCATTGCCTATGATTCCCTGACTGCCCAAGGAGATCCTGCCCAATGGGGCAGAGTACTGGAAATCTTAATGCGATTTCAATCCATCGGGTTCATTGTTGCCATGAGTGTGGGTGCCGCCATTTATGACCCAAACCTGCTTGAAAAAATCTGCCGGTTTTTCGGCTTTGCCATAAGTCTTTCCCAGGAAACCACCATGCGGTTTCCATTATACCTTACCTTTATCCTGGCAATCTGTGCATTTGTCACAACCCTGAGAATGGAAGATCCGAATTCCGGTCCGTCTGCCTCTGATATAAAAACAGCACCGGTCCGACAGGCTTTCGGTTTGACGCTCAAGGCAGGCCTCTGGATTTTCAAAACCCCTTTTGCCCTGTCAGTCATCCTTTTCGGCATGCTGTTTGACGGCATTATCAGAATGATCATCACACTTTCCAGCCAGTACTACAGGATGATCGATTTGCCTGAATCCACCTTTGGCATCATTGGATCCCTTGTTGCCATGTTCGGGCTTGTAATTCCCAAAATGGCAAAAAAAATAACAGAGAAAAAATCGCCTTCATTTGCCCTCTGGATCACGGCCATATTGACCATTTCAGGTCTTTCTGCAATGAGTTTTTTCTGGCCCTATGCCGGGTTAATCCCTGCCCTGATCACTTTCAGCGCCATGTATTTCACTGGTTTCTTTGTCAGCTTTTATATCAACCAGATCACATCATCCGACCAGAGAGCAACCGTCTTGAGCTTTAAAGGCCTGGCCTATAATATCTCCTATGGTGTTCTGGGAATTCTTTATGCCCTTGTTTTAAAAATAAAAAAACAGGGCATCCAGTCAGAACATCTTGAAAATGCAGTTTTTGTAGACACCTTTTCCTGGTTCCCGATCACCTTTATTATCTGGTTTTTTATAGTATTGGCAATCTATGTTCTATGGCTGAAAAAGCCTTCGCCATCCCAACAGGATGAATAACAAAACAGACAGGGCTAAAAAAATTTTACCGGTAGATGCTTTTGAATAATGTATCCTTAACTTTCTGACTGGAAATTAATTTTTTTTGCGTTAAAAGGTTTTTTGCTGTATTTATAATGCATTGTTTTACTTATATAGATCACAATACTTAAAAATTTTTTCAAAATAACAAGGAGGAAACATGGGACTCAAAGAAGAGTTGGAAGAAAAAGCCGAGGAGTGTGACGCTCCGGAAGAATATATTGCCGTAGCAAAAGAGATTGTGGACGGACTTTCTGATAAAGAGTGGGCTGCCGAGCTTTTGGAAGAAGGTGCCGGCTGGGCTGAAACCTTTGAAGACTCAGTCGCATATGCTAAGGCCAGTTTCGATCTGCTTCAGGATGCAGAAGCTGCCGCTTCCCTTTTGGAACAGGGTAAAAACTTGTGCAGTTCAACAGAGGATTATTTAAAACTTGCTGCAGCTGCACAGGAGCTTAAGCTGGAAGATGTGTCTAAAGATATCATCGGCGCTGCAAGTACAAAATGTGTCAAGGTAACGGATTATCTGGAGTTAAGCGATCACATCGCCAAAGTCCTCAAAGACAAAGAGCTTGCAGAACAAACCATTGAAAAGGCATTTGATAAATGCTCAAAAGCCGATGATTTCGTACTGTTTGCAAAGTCTGTGATGGACATGTTCAAAGACAAGGACCGGGCTAAAAATGTATATGAAAAAGCAATGGAAAAGGCTTCAAAGGCAGATGATTTTATCGTCCTTGCAGCCGGTGTTGCGGCCGACCTTCAAGACAATGATCTTGCCCGAAAAATTTATGAAGGCGCCCTGGCATCCCTTGAATCCGGAGATGAACTGCTCAAATTTGCCCAAACCGTAAAAGGACAGCTGGATGATGCAGATTTTTTAATGTCAGTTTATCAGAAAGCAGAAACTGTTTTTAAAAATTTTTCAGATTATCTAAAACTTGCCAAAGCTGCATTTGAGAATACAGGGGATGCATCCTTTGCCTCTGCTGTTTATCAGAAAGCGGCTGCAACAAATCCGGACTGCGGCCAATTGGTTGACCTGGCCACTGCCCTGGCAAAAGATCTCAAAGACACGGATGCGGCTGTGCAGGTTCTCAAACAGGCTGAAGGGGCTGTAAAAACCAATGCAGACTTTATTAAAACAGCCCAGGCTATCCAGGACATTGTCACAGATGACGAAGCCTGGACATCGGCAATTTCTTTCCAGCTGGAAAAACGGGAGGAATTCAAAAATTTGTATGCGGATTTTATTTTAAGAGAACAAGAAAATAAAACCTGTTTCCCCATGCGGACACTAGCCCATGAAGTATTTGAAAAGACGGGTGACACATATTATACAGCCAAACTTTACAAACTTGCACAATCGCTTACCGTAAATTTCAACGATTTTATTAAGCTTGCTGTTGATATCCATTCGGACTTGGGGGATGAAACCTGGGTCAGGGACATCTATACCGGGCTCCTGGATAAATGTACCAGCTTCAGTTACTATGACGAACTGACCTGTGCCATTGTCGATACAATCAAAGATGAGACCTGGATTCGTGAGATCTATACTGGTATTGAAAATCAGAGCCAAAAAAATAGTGATCTTATCAAGCTCGCATCCATTGCAGTAAAAAAATTCAATGACAAGGAATGGGCGTCAACCCTGCTGGTCAAAGCCGAGGAAAACAGCCACAGTCTATTTGATTTCAGTTGTATCGCCGGAGCTGTTTCCAGCTGGATAGAGGATAAGGACTGGGCCGGAAAACTCTATAATTCTGCAGAGTCGCTCTGCCAATCCCAAAGTGATTATGCCCAACTGATCTCCCTTGTCAAACATCAGACATCCGATCAGATATTTTTGTCAAACATAATGCAGTCGGCCCGAAAAAAACTAACATCATTTGACGATCTGTTGTTTTTGGCAGAAATTTCTTTACTCCAGGTGAATGACCCTGATACTGCTGCGACAATCTACGCGGAAGCTGAAGGAAAAGCCCAGTCCAATCATATGCTTTCTAAACTGGGCACAAGCCTGAGCAGCCGAATGGATGATCCCAAATGGTCATCCAGGGTCTTACGGAAAATAAAATAACAAAAGAATAAATTATACTCTTTTATATAAGGGGTTTGTACTGAAAACAAAATTTTACAAACCCCTTTTTTCCTTTTTGGTCCCTTCCATTTTTTTTATAATTCAGATGTCAATTCGTCTGATGTCATGACCCTGAAAAGAGGGTATAATGGGTTTCTCCTGTACATATCCAGGCATTGCGCATGTATCTGTTCAGAAAAAGCAGTTGAGCAGTCTTCTAAGAGGACCGCCTTGAAATCATGGCACAGGGCATCCATGGCAGTGGTCAGGACGCAGAAATTTGTGGCGATCCCGGCTACGGCGCAAAGGGTAATCTTTTGGTCTTTGAGGATTTTTTCAAGACCGGTATCAAAAAAGGCTGAAAACCTTGGTTTGGGCAGCCAGAGATCTTCAGGTTCCATGTCAAGATCATTCACGACTTCAGCGCCTTTTGTTCCTTTGATGGCATGGGGATGCATCCTGCCCTTAAAAATAAAATCATCTTCGGCAAAGGCATCGGTTGAAAAAATAACAGGAAATCCTTGTTTGCGAAATTGCCTTATCAGGATATTGGTTGGGGGAATAATC
Organism: Desulfobacula sp.; assembly: GCF_014237455.1. Classification (GTDB taxonomy): domain Bacteria; phylum Desulfobacterota; class Desulfobacteria; order Desulfobacterales; family Desulfobacteraceae; genus Desulfobacula. The sequence goes on from NZ_JABZFL010000042.1 coordinate 4,693, forward strand.
TTTCTAGCCAGGGGGGTTATGGGATAATTATTTTCATCCTTAAAATAATCTTTCACCATATCAATGATGAGTAGTGCTGGTTTTTCTTCCATGATCGTTCCTCTGGGATAATTTTGTATGAAAAAAGAAAAACCACGGCAAGGGGCTGATTACCCCTTGCCGTGAAGAAAATTTTCGGGTTTTCGCTCAGGCACTACTTATTTTTCCAGACAGCCCTTCTTTTTTCCTCAAAACTTGCGATCCCTTCAAGGGTATCCTCTGTTTTCATCAAGGTTTTAAGAAAATAATTGCTGACCAGATCAACCCCCTGGAAAAAACTGGTTCCGATATGGCGTTTTACCGCCCGTTTATTGAGACGAATAATCAATGGGCTCGCATGACAGATCTGTTTCACCTGACCATCTACAACTTCCTGAAAATCATCCACAGATGCTACTTTGGATACAAAGCCAAGGTCTTTGGATTCCTGTGCCGAATAATTCTGGCCGGTGGTGACGATTTCAATGGCCTTGGCAGGGCCTACAAGCTCGGGAAGCCTTAACGCAGCATAGGGTGGGAAAAAACCAAGTTTAATCTCAGGCTGTCCAAAGATGGCTTTTTCAGATGCAATCACGATATCACAGGCAATGGCAACTTCCATACCGCCACCCAGGCATGCCCCGTTCACAGCGGCAATAATGGGTATATCAATCATATTTGTCAATTCAAAAATCCGGTTAAAGGTTGCCACCATTGCATCTACATTATCCGGTTTATGGTCTCCCACTTCCACGCCGGCACAAAAGCTTCTGCCTTCGCCTGTGATCACGACGCATTTGAGTTCATCATCTGCTGCGATCTTTTCAAGCTCTGCGTTGAGTTCATTCATCATGGGGATATCCAGGACATTGTGCTTGGGTCGATCAAGCGTTATCCTGGCAACCTGACCATTATTTTCAATTTTTATAAATTTAGGGTCTGCCATATTGGCCTCCTTGTTATATATTTTTTATAAAAGGCTTTATCCTCTGATAATCCTCGGCGTAATCATATGATGCTGCGGGCAGATGGATTTTGGATTCTGGTATGAAGCGCCTGCAAAGGCTTTCAAATAATCTCTAAGTGCGTTCATCTTCACCACTTCATCCACCATGCCATATTTTGCACAATAGGCCGGTCTTGAATTATCATGGTATTCCTGAGCCAACTTATTCATTTTTTCAATAATGGGTTCAAGAGAACGTCCGGCATCCTTTTCCTTGACAAGCCTTCTTGAAAAACTGGCTGCGGCGGCTGTTTCACCGTGCATAACATAAATTTCAGTTGTCCCCAACCCCAGGGTAAATGCATTGTGGCGGTTGGCGGTGGGACCGCCCATAACATAATGGGCTGCTGCGGTTCCCTTTCTTAAGGTTATCAGCATCATGGGCACATCTGTCTGCTGGATGGAATAAATCAATGACTGGCCAAGGCCTAAGAGTTCTGCCTTTTCAGCAATATCACCCACGTCAATACCGGACGTATCCTGGAACCAGATCACAGGAATCCTGTCCCGGCCGCATAGGGTGACAAATTCGTTCATTTTGATCAGACCCTGGCGGTAAAGCTTGCCGCCGATTCCGCCGTAGTCTGCATACTCTGGATAATCTTCTCCCAGCCAACCCTGGTTATTGCCAATCATACCCACAAGATATCCGTCCATTTTCACAAGGCCTGTATAAATCTCAGGTCCGTAATCCGGTCTGAATTCCATGTGTTCACTGCCGTCAACAAGACGGGCTATGATTTCTTTAAAATTATAAATCTGTTTCTGGTTATGGGGTATGAGACTATAGAGATCTTCTGCCGGGAACCTTGGAGATTTTGGCTCAGAAACCCTGAAAAATTTGGGATTATAGGCCGGCATATCTTTCATATAGTCTTTGAGCCCGTCAAGAACCCCTTTTTCTTCTTCATAGACATACCTGAAAAAACCGGTTTCATCATAGTGGATATCGACTGATCCCGGAGGTTTGGCCTTGTATTCTTTTGCAGATGAAATAAGCTGTTCCGCACCTTCCAGATCAAAATACCCTTTGGGAGACATGCCACTTAAGATTCCACCGCCGCCCACGGCAATATTACAATTTTTGTGGGCAAAAAGAATGGTCGGGCTGATGCCCTGGTATCCGCCGCCTGCCGGGTTTGTACCATAGATGCCGGCCAGTACGGGAATTCCCTCCTGCTCAAGTTCGGCGTGGCGGTAAAAAGTTGTACCGCTTCCCCTTCTGTTGGCATAGAACTTTTCCTGCTCTGTGAGTTTTACACCGCTGCAATTGACCAGCCAGACCAGGGGGATGTTCAGTCGTTTTGAAAGGTCGGTGGCTCTTAAAATATTTTCAGGCTGTCCCGGAAGCCAGGCACCGGCCATGACCTTATTATCAAATCCTGCGACAACACACCATTTGCCGGAAATCTTTGCCAGACCGTCAATGACATTTGTAGTGCCTTCAACATTATCTTCAGGATTGAACAGGGTGTGAAGGGGATTCCAGGTCCCCGGATCAACCAGATATTCAAGCCGCTGCCAAACTGTCATTACACCCCTTGCATTGATTTTTTCAGTCGGCATTCCGGCATTTTTTACTTTTTCGATTTCAACATCGATCCCGGCTTCCACTTCCTGGATATTTTCTACATTTTTTTGTGAACTTAATATTTGCCCTTTATTTAGCGCAACACCAAATTGTGCCATTTTTTCAAAATATTGTCTCATTCTCTACTCCCGATCAAAATAAATTATTATTTGAGATCAGTATCCCCTTAAAGGAGAACCAATCGCTCATCGTAAAATTTAACCCCACTTGACTTTAAGCTTTTCTTTAAGTATAGACCAAACTTGTCTTGTTTAAGAAAAAATCTTTTTCCGGCAAGAAAAGAACCATATATCGTTTGAATAAAGGAGGTAAAAATGAGCACAGAAATCTTGAGCCCCATGCCCGGTACAATTATACAGGTACATGTGAAAGAAGGCGACGATGTCATTGAGGGACAGGAACTTTTGGTCCTTGAAGCCATGAAAATGGAAAATCCCATTGTCTCAGCAGTTGCAGGCAAAGTAAAACAAGTCGATGTAAAAGTGGATGACAAAGTCGCCACCAAACAGCCGCTTCTTGTTGTTGAGTAACCATCAATACCTTGCATAGCAGATTTTGTATCTGCAGAGAGTGCCATCATTTATGCTCTCTGCATGATATAAAATTATTCATTGTCTTCTTTGTATAACCCTTTATCCATTTGACTTATCCGAATTGAAATATCAGCTCCGGACAATCTTTTCCATCCTGCTGTTTCACATAACGAAACAACGGTTTAATGCCGCTTAAAGATGAAATAAATCCCCTTCTTTGTCAAGCTATTTTTTAGCTATATTTTAACTTTTTTTCTTGACAAGTCTATCAAATTTTAGTTTATTCTACAATTTATGATATGAACCATATATTTTAATATATAAAACATTTTAGGATAACCGTTTAGGAGGAACAATGGATTTTAAACTATCAACCGAGCTTAAAATGCTTCAAAAAGAAATCAGAAACTTTGCTAAAAAACAAATCGAACCCTTTGCAGATGAATGGGATGAGAAACACCACTTTCCCATTGAAGAGGTTATGAGACCCCTTGGCGAACTGGGATTTTTCGGAACCGTCATTCCTGAAGAATACGGTGGAGAAGACATGGGTTTTCTGGCTGCAATGATTATTACCGAAGAACTTGCCAAGGTTTCTTCTTCATTAAGGGTCCAGGTCAACATGCAGGTCCTGGGATGTGCCTATACCATCTTTAAATATGGAAATGAAGAAGTCAAAAAAAAATATGTGGAAAAACTGTGTACCGCAGAATATATCGGCGGATTCGGCATTACTGAGTCTGATGCGGGTTCAGATGTTATGGCCATGGCTTCAACTGCTGAAGACAAAGGTGATCACTGGCTCTTAAACGGTTCCAAAACCTGGATCTCCAATGCCAATTATGCGGACGCTCTCCTCTACTATGCTTACACAGATAAAGCCGCTGGATCAAAAGGGCTTTCCGCCTTTGTTATCGAGCCTAAAAACTTTGCAGGAATCAAGACATCCGGTCTTGACAAACTGGGGTCTCATTCCTCACCCACAGGAGAGCTTTTTCTTGATAATGTTAAAGTGCCCAAGGAAAATATCCTGGGTGAACCCGGTGACGGTGCAAAGATAGTGTTCTCATCTTTGAACCAGACAAGACTATCGGCTGCTGCAGGTGGTGTAGGGCTTGCCCAGGCCTGTCTTGACGTGTCCACCAAATATTGCAATGAAAGAAAACAATTTGGCAAAAAAATCGGCACATTCCAGATGAACCAGGATATGATCGCCCAGATGACGGCTGAAATTGAAGCTGCCCGTCTTGTTGTCTATCAAGCCGCCTGGCAAAAAGACCAGGGCAAATTAAACAATGGTCGTGATGTGGCCATTGCAAAATATCTTGCCGGTGAAATCGCTACCAAATCCGCCAACTTTGCCATGAAAATCCTGGGTGCCTACGGATACTCCACAGAATATCCTGTTGCCAGATACTACAGGGATGCCCCGACCTATTCCATGGTTGAAGGGTCTACGAATATCTGCAAATGGATCATTGCACTGGATCAGCTTGGTATTAGAAAAGCCAACAGATAAACTAAAAAATTTCGTGAACTGCAATCCTTTTCCGCCTTTGGGTTGCTGCTCACAAAATCTTACCAAGGAGGCCAAGGTGGACCCAAAAGAAATTGCAAAAAAAACAGGTAAAACCGCAAAACTTTATTTTTCCACGGTTAAAGAAGAGGAAAAGCCGTACAACCTGTGGAGACATTTTGACAAGGGCCTTGCAAAAGACATGTCTCTGTATATCACAGGCCAGATGTATGCCAGGGAAAAGATCCCTCATCAAACACGGCAGCTCGTTACAGTGGCGGCTCTAACAGTTCTTTCAAAACCGGATGAACTCAAACTCCATACCCATGCGGCCCTGAATGTGGGATGCACAAAAGAAGAAATTGCAGAAGTGATTTTCCAGACCAGTATTTACGGGGGAGTGCCTGCTGCAAACACGGCTCTGACCGTTCTTAAGGAAGTTTTGGAAGAACGCGGGGAAGAATAAACCCCATCTTAAAAAATCATTTTACCCTAAGATTTTTCCCAGGAGGGTGTTCCAGATTCCATCGGGGCACCGCCTTTCAATAATGTGAACATTCTTCCGGGACAATGAATCCAATACTTTTTTAGTTTCGGAATTCAAAATCCCGGATAGGATAAACCACTTTTTCTCTAAAAGAAACGGGCTTTCTATCATATGGCGCATGATATCATAATGGATATTGGCAATTAGAAGATCACAGGGAATGGACATGATCTCTTCCCCTTTTGCCTGGAAAGCAAGAATCCGGTCTTCAAATCCATTGAGCCGGATATTGTTCAGGGTTGTTTTAACCGCCAGATGATTGAAATCACAGGCCATCACCTGTTTGCAGTCCAGCGCAGCTGCCCCGAGGGACAAAAGCCCGGTTCCCGTACCAATATCAAGAACCGATTGTATCCTGTAATTTGTACACAATCGATGAATTAAATAAAGACAGTCTTCTGTTGTCTGGTGTCTGCCCGTCCCAAATACCACGCCCGGATCAAGCAGAATTTGTTTTATGATTTCATCAGTGAAAGCAGGCTTGTTCCATGGCGGATAAATACACAGATCATTCACATAATAGGGTTCGATCTTATCTCCATGCCATTGTTCACCTGTCATTTCGTATGTGTCAACCAGGCTGATACCTTTATTCTTTTCAAGAATCTGTTCAACAATATCATCACAAAAAGAAGAAAAAAAAAGAAAAGAGATGTCTTCTTCCACCCATGTCCCAAGAAAGGCGTAATTGTTCTGAACCGTCTTGCTAATCTGCGGGACTCCGTCAAAATAATAAATATAAAGATGATGATACGGATTGATCATTTTACAAAATTTAAATTTGACAATTGCATAATAATGGAAAATAATCTTTATTGAATAAAAACTCAAGAAAGAGTTGATATCCATGAAATTCAAAAAAATCATTGTTCAGTTTGATGCTGAAAATTTGATTTTAGCCGAAGAGTTGATTTGTAACGTTTTCTTCTCATTCAATCTCAAAGGAGTGGTGTGTGATATCCCCCTGGATGAACCGGATGAAGGATTTGACACAAATACGCTGCCAAAACCTGAAATCTGCTCGATTACAGGCTTTCTCCCCTTGCTGGATTCGTCCGACATCATCCTTGAAAAAATAAGAGAAAAAGTCTCAACCCTGTCAAATTTAAATATTCAGGTTAACATCCAAACCGAAATCGTCGATGAAAAAGACTGGTCTGATGCCTGGAAGGTATATTTTGAAGTGACAAAGGTTACAGACAGGATAACAATAAAACCGGCATGGAAAGAGTATGATGCCGGGAAAGATGAGATTATTATTCACCTTGACCCGGGAATGGCATTTGGTACCGGGACACACCCGACTACCGCCATGTGTATTCAGATGATTGAAACATATCTTAAACCGGGTTCAACATTCCTTGATGTTGGAACGGGTTCCGGAATTTTGATGATTGCGGCTGCCAAACTCGGTGCAAAGTGCATAACAGGCATTGATACTGACGAGGTCGCCATAAAGGTGGCCCAACAAAATCTTGCCAAAAATGATATTGACCCCGGCATATGCGAACTCTTGTGTACAACCCTGGATGAAACAGACCGGGCACCCTACAATTTTATTGTTGCCAATATTATTGCCCAGGTCATTGTCGATATTCTGCCGGAGATATCAATAAGAATGACACCGGATACAACAATCATCCTCTCAGGCATTATCAAAGAGAGGAAAAGCAATGTATTGGCAGCACTTGAGGCCCATCATCTTTTTGTCGTCCATGAAGAATATAGGGATGAATGGGTCACCCTTGCAGTCAAAAAAACCAGACATTGAATAATATTGCTCCGGCATGATATACTATTTAAACGTATGAGGCTGCACATTTATTCAACCATACTGGAACTGGAAGAATGGAAAATTTTGTCCCGTCAGATAAATATATAAAAATAAAAACTATTGACGCCCACGCTGCCGGAGAGCCTTTCAGGGTAATCACTTCAGGGGTTCCGACACCGGTCGGGGATACGATTCTTGAAAAAAGAAGATACGCAAAAAAATACCTGGATTCCATCCGAAAAATCCTCATGTTTGAACCCAGAGGTCACGCTGACATGTACGGGTGTTTTGTCACGGAACCTGTGACAAAAGATGCGGATTTCGGGATTCTTTTTATCCATAATGAAGGATTTTCCACCATGTGCGGGCATGGCATTATCGCCATCACAACGGTTGCGGTTGAGACAGGCTTTGTCAAGATCAAAACTCCCGGCCAGAAAATCAGAATAGATACGCCGGCCGGTCTTGTGACGGCCATGCCCAATATGAACGGTGACCGTGTTGAATCCGTGACATTTGAAAATGTGCCCTCTTTTGCACCGGAACTGGATGCGGTTGTTGAGGTCCCGAAACTTGGAAAAGTCACCTATGACCTGGGGTTTGGCGGTGCGTTTTATGCTTTTGTCAATGCCCAAAAGCTTGGACTTTCGTGCACACCGGACTATTTCTCCGAACTTGTGGAAAAAGGCAGGAGGATCAAAAATGCCATTATGGCTTCAAAAAAAATTGTCCATCCATTTGAAGAAGACTTAAGCTTTTTATACGGGACGATCTTTGTGGACACTCCTGATCTTGAAAATGTCCATTCAAGGCATTGCTGCATCTTTGCCGAAGGGGAAGTTGACAGAAGCCCAACCGGAACCGGAGTGAGCGCAAGGCTTGCCATTCTCAATAAAAGAAATAAAATAAACCCGGGCGAAGATATTGTGATTAGCAGTATTATCAACACAAGTTTTACCGGCAGGATTGCCGGACTGACACAGGTTGGAAATCATACCGCTGTTCTTCCCAAAGTGACCGGCAGTGCATATATTACCGGCGTTCATGAATTTTTAATTGACCCGGATGATCCCTTAAATCAAGGATTTATTCTAAGGTAACGCCTGGGATTCATAAAAACACTGCCGAAACTTACGATTTCATCGGGACTGTTAAATCCATCACCATCACTGACATTTCCCGATAGCGGCAAGGCCTACTTCTTATTGAGCAGTATCACATCCTTTCCAACAAAGCTGAGGTCGGCATTAAAGCGCTGCGCTATGTATTCAAAAGTTGTCCGACTATAAAAGCAAATATGTGTCATGTCGCGAATATAGTGCCATTGACTGAAAGCGCGTTCATCAATTACCAGCTTGGTCATAATACCCAGCCAGCCGCCTCGTTTTAACATCTTAAACACTGTAGAAAAATCCCTGTCAGGGTCGCGCAGATGTTCCACCACTTCAGTGGCAGTAATGAAATCATACTTTTTATAAAACACCGAAGGATTAGTATAATAAAATGGATCATAGAGATCCATCTGATGACCTTTCTCTTCTAACAGGACCGACAGGGCCGGGCCCGGGCCGCAGCCAAAATCCAGTCCCTTTTGTTTTGAGTCCAGCTTCTCCAGCAGTGGCGTACTTAATCGAGATAAAAACCGGCGATAGCCCTGATCCCGGATATCGTTTTCATGCAAGTCATAGGTTGCCATTTCATCTTTGGCACTAAGCCAATAGCGTTTGGGGACAAAAACCAGCTGACAATAAAAACAGCGCCGGTAAATTCTTTTCTTATCCTCAAAAAACAACTCTAACTCTTTGCTGCTGCACAGAGGACAACAGGGCTCATATATGCCGGGCAGAATCACGCGACTTCAGTGGAGAATTGAACTTGATTCCGGCCCTGGTCTTTTGCCTTATACAGAGCCGTATCTGCATATTGGATTAATTTCTCATGGAAAACCAGACCAATCGTGTCTTCTGATGTTGCCACACCGAGGCTCAAGGTAACAACCCGGGAAGGCATTGATTTTTCATGTATTATTCCCATTTCTTCAATGTGTGACCGTATTCTTTCAGCGACATGCATTGCTCCATCAGATGCTGTTTTTGATAAAATAACAATAAATTCTTCACCGCCATACCGCGCACAAAAATCCCCGGGTCTTTTAAGGGAATTCTTTATGCCTTGCGCAACTTTTTTTAAGCATATATCTCCATTACTATGACCGTAAGTATCATTATACGCTTTGAAATTATCTATATCGCACATTATAATTGACAGCGGCTCCCGGTCTCTTTGGCTGCGGCTAAATTCTCTTGCCACAGTTGCTGAAAAACTCCGGCGATTTGGAATCTCGGTTAACGTATCAAATAAAGCTTGTCTTTTTATTATCTCATAGGCCCTGTTTAATTTTACTCCGAGAATAATGATGATGAATAAGCCGACACCGCCTGCCAACAAGTGGCCTGACAATAGAGGCCGCAGTGGTATTTCCATAGCAAACGGCAGTGTCACACTAATACCCCCTCGAATATCAGCTAGCTTATAGCCCTGTTCGGCATGGCATTTTAAACACGGTTTTTCAGTCTTTAGGGGAGCCATATAAAAAAAAGAAATCGTTGAACCTTCTTTGGTAAACATTCCCGCTTCTTTTACGCCTTTTTCAAAATCCTTTAAAGCTACTGCCTCTCTCTTTGTTGCCTTGTTTTGCGGACGAATTGGGTTAAGACTGGTTATATGAAAGTGAATATCTTTTTCCTCAACATCGATTTCTGATATTTGCCTTGTCATAAAAGCAGGATTCACTTTAGTAAGCGTCAAGTTGTCATTGACATCAATATCTCTCATTGGCACGTCAAGATATGGATTCGGTAAGGTCTTTTCGGTAACAGGGACATATATTCCCCCGTGACGAGCATTCCACTGACGAGTAATTATCATCTGATTAAAAAAACTTCTTCCTGTCTCAAGTGCAAGTCTTTCCTGTTCCTTTATCAGTTGTCTGTAATTCCAAAAAAAAGATAAAACAATTATCATTATCCACATAAAACTTAATAATAAT
>NZ_JABZFL010000063.1 GCF_014237455.1 Desulfobacula sp.
AGCGTTCATTCTGAGCCAGGATCAAACTCTCCAGTTATAATCCTATACTATAAACTCTTTAAAGTCTTGTTTTAGACCCGCTCTAAAATTTCTCACTGACCAATTTTCAAAGATCAAAAAAAAACTTCTCGAAGAAGCTCGAACCGTCCTCGAGAAGACCGGCGTATGATGCATGAAAAAAAACGTTCTGTCAAACCTTTTTTTCACATAAAATAAAAAAAACTTATATCTATTTGAATTAATGCCTAATTTAAACCAAACAATTTAGACAACCACCTTTTTGACGGTCTGTTTCTTTCTTCTCAAATTTACAATGATCACTCCTGTCACAATAAAAGTGATTGAAGTGACCAAATGAGGAGTAATGGTCTCTCCCAAAAGCAGCACGCCAAACAGGACACCGGCCAGGGGCATGATAAAGATAAAAGAATGGAGTGCTGTTGCCCCGAATTTCTGTAGCAGGCTATTCCAGACAATAAACCCGAAAGCTGCCGTTACAATGGACTGATACAGCAGTGCCTTGATAATCGTCGGGTTGATTATTCGTATCATTTGATCATCCCATAAAAAACCGCCGAGAAAAAAGAAGGGTACACCGAAAACCATGGGATATATGGTAATTTGAGCTATATTATAATCAGAAATAATCCTTTTTACAAAAACCGCACTTGAGCTCCACAAGAATACAGCCCCAAGAATAATCAAATCCCCTCTCTTTAAATCACCGGTCAAGTCCTGTTTGTCAAAAAACAAGAGTAAAACACCAATAAACCCAAGGGTTATACCGACCCCTTTTTTTAAGGAAATGCTGTCACCGGGAATAAAAAAGTGCGCTAAAATCAATACAAAAAATGGTAAAATGTTTGCTATCAATGCCCCGTGGGAAGCCGTGGTTTTGTCAAGGCCCATATAAAAACAGGAGAGCTGAACAACAAAAATGGCAGAAACTATCAGCATCTGGCCCAATTGTTTCTGATTGAGTTTTAACGGTATTTTTTTAACCCTTGCCCAGGTAAAAATTACAACAGCCGCAATAGCAAACCGGATTCCCGCTGCGGTAAAAGAGCCTAACCCTGTAAGGCTAAATTTTATAGCCACAGGGTTGGCACCGAAAAGAATACATATAAAAACCGTTAAAACAGATGCTTTAACGGTCAGATCATCATTGTTTTGCAACTTACACTCCAGATTGATTGTTATTTAAAATAGTTATCTAATCAAGATAATTTATTTTGAATCTGCCAAGCTTATAGAACTGTTAAAAAGAGGTAAAGTGTTTTTTTATTAAACTTGAGCTATGTTTTAATAAACCGATCATCAGACTTTAAGGCTGTTGCATTTTCCTGCTTGCTTTCAAGCCAGCCAATGGCTGTCACTTCTTTTGTGTCAAATCCCGGGACATAGGGCTTGATATCAATTAACGGGGTACCATTCAGCACATCGATTCCTTCAATGGTTAATCTATTACCCTCTCTTTTGATCAACCGGACAACAGACAATCCGATTGGGTTAGGCCGCCTTGGAGCCCGTGTGGAAAAAAGGCCTCTTTTTTGATCATCCAGAAAAGGTTTGACCATCAAATCATACCCCTTTGACTGATGAAAAAGATAGAGAAGAATGATGTGGGAAAAGCCTTTCAGATCAGTTAAACCCTGTTCATATTTCTTGTCTATGACAATGGTTCCCTGAACTTTAGCAGCCCCCGAAGGTTGTATGGGTATATCCTTCAAATCATTAAAAGGGGTTTCAATTGTACCAATTGGAAAAAGAGTGAGCTTCATTATTTGTTCTCCTTTAAACACTATTGTTCTATTTCTTGTGGTTTCATTATATATTACCTGTCATTAAGGGTCGTGATCCATATTCATGCTCTGATTAAATACCATCTTTTCTTTGTTTTTTGCAACGTCTTTCAACGTTGCATATCCTGATAAAACCCTTGTTATCGTTGTAATCAGGCACAAAAAGGCAAAGAAAAAAGCTAAGAAAGGAAAGTGCTCTGGAAATATACAGATTATGGCCAGAAAAATAATGGTTTCCGTTCCCTCGGTAAGCCCTCCTATATAATACATGGCCTTATGGGGATAGGCCACACTCTTCAAACCATATTTTTGGGCCATGGCGGCAAAGGCAAGAAAACTGGTCCCTGTTCCCACAAAACTCAACAATAAAAAGATTGCGGGAATGGCATTATTTTGAGGGACTGCCAGGGCAAACCCTGCAACCACACCGGCGTAAAAAATAAAATCAAGACAGATATCCAGAAACCCGCCAGCATCTGTTTTGGTTGTCAGTCTTGCAAGTGCTCCATCCAGCCCGTCCATGATCCGGTTCAAGATGATAAAAAACAGAGCAATTTTGTACCAGGCCATCCAGAGTGCAAAAAAAGCAAGCAGACCTATACCAAAACCTGCGATTGTGACTTGATCCGGTTTGATATCCTTTTTTTTAAGAATATGGGCACAGGCTTTCAAAGGTGCACTCACTAATTTTATCGCCCAGGGGTCGAGCATGGGTTTATCCTTCTTCTTTGTTCAAGTTTAATATCATCCCGCCCTCAGGGCAATCCATGGGATCATGAGTCACTAAAAGCGCCGGGATATTCATTCTTCTTATCTGAGAAAAAACAAAAGGTCTAATTTTTGCTTTAAGCGTTTGATCAAGCTTTGAAAAGGGCTCATCCAGCAGCAGAGCAGCGGGTTCGGCCAAAAGGCTTCTTAAAAGGCTGACCCTTGCTTTCTGCCCTCCTGAAAGGCTTGAGGGATCACGTTTTTCAAACCCTTCAAGCCCTGCTGTTTTAAGGGCTTCATCAATCATTTTATTTCGCTGCGCCCTGGATATTTTCTCTTTAATGGCAAAGGCAAGGTTGCTGCCGATATCCATGTGGGGAAAGAGAAGGTCATCCTGAAAAAGAAGTCCGATATTCCGCTCTTCCATGGGCAGAGTTAATATATCCTGGCCATATAAGCGGATGGACCCTTTAAGGGTAAACACCCTGTCCAGGCTTCCTGACACAGCAGACAAAAGAGTAGACTTTCCACACCCGCTTGGCCCCATAACGGTGGTAATCTCACCTGGCTTAATCACTAGATTCACTGGATCAAATATATTCGCCCCCAGTTTTAATATGCTGACCTTTTCCAGTTCAAGTGACATATTCTTATCCTTATACCTGCATTCCTTTTCTATTGTAATAGTAAATTTTGGGGAAAATAATGGCAAGGCTGTACATCATCATGGGCAAAAACTGCTGAATCAGTGCATAAACTGCAATAACCCTTCTGTCCGAGCCCGAGGCAATGCTGACAACCTCTGTGGTAATGGTTGAAAATCTTCCAGCCCCCACCAGCATGGTGGGAATATATTGGGCCACGCTCACGGAAAACCCGATGGCAAAAGAAAACAGGATGGGTTTTAACAGCATGGGTAATTTTACCCTGAACAAAACCATGATATACGATCGTTTCAAAAGCATTGCCTGGTCAAAAACCCGGCTGTCAAAGGCAAGATATGTGGCACTCAAGGCAATAAACATATAGGGCAGTACAAACAGCAGATGGGAAACCATAAGGGTTATCCAATAGCCGTCCATCCTCATGATGACCAGCAAAAGCTGGATCCCTGCCATAAAGGAGATCTGGGGAACCAGCAACGGAAGATATAAAAAATAAGGGATATAGTTAGTGTAGTTTCGGGTCCTTCTTTGTTTAGCCGTCACATTATGCTCCAGGCAGCCGATAGTCAAAACAAGTCCAATAAATGCAGAAACTATTCCTGTCAACAAGGTTGTCATCACGGGATCAAAAGATGACTCCAGTCCTTTTTCCCAGAATTTTAAAGTCCCGGCAGATGGAAGAAAATCAGGGAACCGCCATTGCCATGTCAAGGACCAGATCACAAGGATAACAGAGGAAACAGCAGTGAAAAAAAAAGTTGTGCTGCCCATAAAAAAAATGATTGGTTTAATTGGTGCCAGAAAAGAACGGCGCTTTCCATTTGCCGTCCAGGGCCTTAAAACCCCGGCGGATTTTTCAATAAGATAAACACATAAAATACTGACCATCACCATAAAAAAAAGGAATAAAGACCCGGCTGAAGCAAGCATCTTAAAGCTCATCACAGGATCATTGAACCATTTCAAAATTAGTACAGCAAGTGGTGGAGGGGAGCTTGGGCCTAAAATAATGGCCATATCCACAACGGAAAAAGAATAGGCAATGACGGCAAAAATGGAGAGCCTTAAATGGGGATATAATCTTGGAATTAAAAGTTTCAGCCAGATCTGTTCTTTTTTATACCCAAGCGCTCTTCCCGCCAGGAGTGTTTTCTTTATATCAAGCTGACCTAAGGCACCCATAGTCACCATAATTAAGAACGGAAACTCTTTTATCACCAATGCTATAGTAAGACTGATACCAAAAGGATCATTGAGAAGAAGCCAGTCCGGAGGCACTGTAAACCCTGTCATCCAGGGAGAAACCATCCTGATCAGCCATCCGGAAGGAGCGATTAAAAAACCAAACCCTATGGCAAATGCTGCATGGGGAATTGAAAGCACAGGGGAAAGGATTTTCTCAAAAAATTTCCATAACCTGTTTCCATAAGAAAAGGTAATAAACAAAAACGCAAGGCTGACAGCACCAAAAGAAGCACTTAGCCCGGTGAAAAGCGTTACACGAATGGCGGTTTGAATACCGGGATAGGAAAAAAAATCAAACCAGACGGATAATGAAAAACTTGTATGTCCGATAACGGGCAAATAATTTAAAGAGGGCAGAAGCGTTCCTATAAGACCTGCCAGAATGGTGATGCAAAAAAGGCCAATAACAACGACAGGAAACAGACTGTTCTTTGCCTGGCCAGACATTCTCGTCATTATCTCCTGTTATTTGCTATATTTTTCAAGCCATTTTTTTTCCAGGGCCTGAACCCATGACACATGAGGCTCCGGCAAGCCCTGGCCCAGTTCTTTGGGTGTCAGGGTGGCAACCCCTTTTGGAACGGCATCAAACAAGGCCTTATCTTTGCCTGCAAGTTTTTGGGTGTCAAGAACAGTTGTATCGCCCCAGATCCTCGGATCTGCTTTTTTTGCCTGGGCTTCAGGGCTTAAAAGAAAATTGGCAAACACCATTGCCCCGACCCTAGCTGACGAGTTAAAGGGAATGCCCACAAAATGAGCATTGCCAATGGTGCCGCCGGTATGGATATAGGTTCTTATCGTATCGGGAAGCTCCCCGTTTTCAATGGCATTGGAGGCAGAATTTGGATTAAAGCTGAAAGAAATAAAAATTTCATTGTCATTTAAAAGGCTTACCATCTGGGAGGCACTTGTCGGGAATGCCTTTGCTTTTCGCCACAAAAAAGGATGCAGCGCATCAAGATATTCCCATAATGGCCGGGTGTTTTTTTCAAACTCAGACAAAATCACGGGGTTATTCAATACGCCGGGATCATGGATCAGCTCAAAAAGCGCCTGTTTAATAAAGGTTGTTCCATGAAACCCGGGTATGGAAGGATAGGTAAATCGTCCTGGGTTTTGTTTTGCAAACGCCAATAACTCCAGCATGGTTTTGGGATGGTTTGTCACGCGGTTTGAATTATATGAAAATACAAGCTGGGCCATTCCCCAGGGAGATTCCATGTTATCAACCGCCGTTGTAAAATCATACAGCAATGTTTTTTTATTCTCTATGTCCACCAGATGATAATGGGGCAGTTTTTGAGAAAAAGGACCATATAAAAGCTTATTTTCCTTCATGGCCTTAAAATTTTCCCCATTGATCCACATGAGATCCACGCTGCCGTTTGTATTTTTACCTGCTGCTTTTTCAACAAGGATGCGGGAAACCACATCGCTGATATCCGTTGCTTTTACATGGATAACATGGACATTGTATTTTTTTTGTACCGCGTTTGCAGCCCATTGAATATACTCATTAATGGTTTGAGATCCGCCCCAGGCATTAAAATAGACAGTCTGCCCTTTTGCTTTTTCTTCAATCTCCCCCCACTCTTGCGCAAAGGCTTGTGAGAAACCTGATAAAAATAAAAAGGCCAACCCTATTAGAATTAAAAAAAAGCTTTTCATGGTATGTCCTGTTTCTCTTGAGTTTAAAAATATTCTCTTCTTTGTATGCGAATATTAAACCATATTCGTGTGGAATTATCCCTTTGTCAAGGCAAAAAAAAACAAGTTTAAAAGATGTGTGTCTGACAAAAAAGAAGGGGGAATACTTTTTGTTTTCCTATGGTTTAAAAATCTGCTATGGTTTTGTTTTTACAATTACAAGATAACGTTTTACAAAGGAGTGTTGTTTTGGAAGAAAAGAGTGTTGTTCGTTTTGCAAACCGTATGGATCAGCTGCCCCCTTATTTGTTCGGAATGATCAACCAGATGAAAATGGAAAAACGGCGGGCCGGGGATGATGTCATTGATCTTGGTATGGGGAACCCAATGGATCCCACACCTGATGCAGTGATTGAAAAACTGATTGAAGTGGCCAAAGACCCCAAATCACACCGGTATCCGGAAAGCTCCGGCATGCCGCATTTAAAAATTGAAATTGCTAAATATTACAAGCGGCATTACAATATTGATCTTAATTCTGAAACCCAAACTTATTTCACCATTGGCTCCAAAGAGGGGATATCCCATCTCTGCCTGGCCATCATGGGTCCGGGAGATTCCGTGCTTGTGCCTGCCCCTGCATTCCCGATTCACATTTATGCAGCCGTTATTGCAGGGGCCAATGTCATGAAAATACCCATAGAACCTGAAAAAAGCTTTCTTGACCGCATCATCAACATCTGTGAATCCTGTTACCCCAAACCCAAGGTTCTCATGCTCAATTACCCCCATAATCCCACAGGAGTTGTAACGGACAAGGAGTTTTTCAAAGAAGTGGTAACACTTGCCAAACGGTTTAAATTCATGGTCATCAATGATTTTGCCTATTCAAAAATCACCTTTGACGGATATGAAGCCCCAAGTTTCCTTGAAGTGGACGGCGCAAAAGATGTTGGGGTTGAATTCGGATCTTTTTCAAAATCCTATAACATGGCCGGATGGAGAATTGGGTATTGTGTGGGAAACGCTGAGATTGTTCAAGCCCTTGGAAAAATCAAAGGCTATTTTGACTATGGCATCTTTTCGGCCATCCAGGTGGCCGGGATTATTGCATTACGCGATTGTGACGATACGATTCCCGAGCTGGCAAACCTGTACCAAACCAGAAGAGATGTGTTGTGCAGCGGCCTTGAAAGAATCGGATGGGACATTAAAAAACCAAAGGCCGGCATGTTTATCTGGGCGAAGATCCCAGAACCATTCAACAAAATGGGTGCCATGCAGTTTGCCATTGAGATGATGAACAGGGCGAATGTAGCGGTTGCTCCCGGAACAGGGTTCAGTGAAGAAGGAGAAGGATACCTGCGTCTTGCTCTAGTGGAAAATGAAGAACGGTTAAGACAGGCTGTCCGTCAAATGAAAAAAGCCATGGAAAACATAATAGTTTAATTTCAGCTGATTGAGCATTTAATTATCTGCACCGCCTTTTCAACAGACAAGGTGCCTGTGTTCAAAATAAGATCGTAATTGGCAGGATCGGTTGCATCGCTATTAAAATACCTTTTTACAAAAGCGCTTCTGTTGGCGTCTGTGCTGACGATATGTCTTTGTGCATCAGTCTTATTCAGATCAAGGCTTTTCTGTATATAATCACGCCGGACTATCATGGGGGCAACAAGTCTTACCCTGAGTACGTTTTGTTTGTGAAGAACACAATTAGCACCTCTTCCGAGAATAACGGCATTTCCATGCTTGCCGATGGTGGTCAGTATCTTAAACAGGAATTTTGAATACTCATCCGGCCATAAATGGTGCTCACTCACAAAATTGGATACGATATCATCAACAACATTCATTCCTCTCTCATCCAGAGTTTCCAGAAAAACCCGGCTGCTCTTTGATGTCTCAACCATAGCATCAACTATTTCATGATGAAAAAGATCAAGCCCTGTTTCCCGGCATAGTTTTTTTGCAACGTCATATCCCCGACTGCCGGATTCCCTTGATATGGTGATAACATTGACCGTCTCCTGAAGGGGCTTATCTTCCCTTTTCTCCAGTTCCCATCTTTTGATCCGTTCATCGATCATTTTATGAATAGACTTGCTCATGATATCCTCCTTTTTTTAATAACCGTCACAAAGAATTTATCATTGAAGTGTATTCACAGAATAGTTTAAATTCGAAATTAAGTCAATGAAACATTGACCCGCTCACCCGCCTTTTATTTTAGACAACCCTATCAATAATCGAGAGAAGAGACCTCAAGGGCATGTTTTTGAATAAAGTTCCTCCTGGGTTCCACTTCCTCACCCATCAGAAGGGTAAAAATTTCATCTGCTTTTTCAGCATCTTCGATATCCACGCGGAGCATATTTCTTTTTTCAGGATTCATGGTGGTTTCCCAGAGCTGATCTGCATTCATTTCACCCAGACCCTTGTAACGCTGGGTATTGATCCCTTTTTTAGCTTCTGACATGATAAACCCAAACAGGCTGTTAGTATCATCAAAATGATACTCTTTTTTTGTCTGTGCATCTGATTGCTTGGCAGATACGGAAAAAGGCGGTTTATCAAAGTGTTTGATTTTTTCATATCCTCTTAACATTCTTTTGTAATCACCGGTGGCCAGAATTTCTCTGCCAACCCTCAAAAGAAGCTGTTTTTCTTCTTTCTCATATATATCCATTTCAAAAATGTTTCTTTCCGGGTCATACTCTATTTCACCAAGGGCATATCCATTTTTCCCAAGATCTTTTGAAAGGGAAAGAAAATTTTGCTTTTCCTCAAGAAAAAATTTATCTTTCACTCCGTTTTTAATCAGGGTAAGCAAAAGACTGGTGTCCATATCTCTTTTCTTTAACAGATTCACTGCAGTATAATACTCAGACAAATCAATTAAAAAAGAATAAAACTCATCTTCTAAAAGTGGTTCTTTGTTCCTGTTTAGAAAAAGATCTTTCTGTCCGGTAACTCTCTTTACCAGATAATTGGAATACTCTTCTTCATTTTTCAGGTATACCCCGCTTTTTCTTGAACCCACCCTGAAAAGAGGCGGCTGGGCAATATATAAATATCCTTTTGAAACCAGATCCGGCATCTGTCTGTAAAAAAAGGTTAACAACAGGGTTCTGATATGAGATCCATCAACATCTGCATCCGTCATGATCACAACTTTATGATACCTGATTTTTTCAATATCATATTCTTCGCTGCCAACACCGGTCCCAAGAACCGTAATAATATTTTTAATTTCATCACTTCGCAGAATTTTATCAAATCTGGCCTTTTCAACGTTCAAAATTTTTCCCTTAAGAGGAAGAATGGCCTGGAAGCGTCTGTCTCTTCCCTGTTTGGCGCTGCCGCCTGCAGAATCTCCCTCCACGAGAAATAATTCTCTTTCAGCAGGGTCTGCATACTGGCATTCGGCAAGTTTTCCAGGGAGAGATGAATCCATCAGAGTTCCTTTTTTTCTGGCAAGCTCCCTGGCTCTTTTGGCGGCATCCCTGGCCCTTGCCGCATCAACGGCCTTGCCAATGATTTTCCTTGCAACAGATGGATTTTCCTCGAGATAATGGCCTAATTTTTTATTGAGAAGGGATTCAACAATCCCTTTAACTTCATTGTTCCCAAGCTTTGTTTTTGTCTGGCCTTCAAACTGGGGCTCCATCAGTTTCACGGATATAATAACGGCAAGACCTTCTCTCATATCATCGCCGCCTATTTTAATATTCTGCATGTTTTTAGGCAAATTATTTGATCCTGAAGAAATATAGGAGTTCACTGTGCGGGTTAACGCACCTTTAAAACCGGACACATGAAAACCACCTTCAACGGTCTTAATATTATTGGCAAATGAATAGAGTTTTTCCTTAAATGTGTCATTATATTGAATAGCCACTTCAATTTGTACATCCTTTTTAGCCCCTTCAATATGAATGGGATCATGCAAAGCTGTACAGGACCGGTTCAGATATTCAACAAAAGAAACGATTCCACCTTCATAATAAAAATCTTCTTTTTCAGCAGACCGTTCATCTTCAATAATGATTCTGACACCTTTGTTTAAAAAGGCAAGCTCTCTCATTCTCCGGGTAAGGGTCTCATACACAAATTCATTCTCGTTCATGATTTCAAAATCAGGGGTGAATGTAATTTTTGTTCCCCGTTTATCCGTATCCCCTTTAATGGTCAGTTCGGTCAGCACCTTTCCTTTGGAATAGGACTGAGAATAAATTTTTCCGTTCTTATAGACTTCCATCTCAAGGATCTGAGAAAGTGCGTTCACAACGGAAATTCCCACTCCGTGCAGCCCGCCGGAGACTTTATAGGAGTCTTTGTCAAACTTACCCCCGGCATGAAGTTTGGTCATGACCACTTCACATGCCGGTATGTGTTCTGTTTCATGTATTTCAACAGGAATCCCGCGACCGTTATCTTCCACACTCACGCGCATATCCGGATGAATGGTCACAAGAATCTTATCGCATTCTCCTGCCATGGCCTCATCAATACTATTATCCACCACTTCATAAACCAGATGATGAAGGCCCTGAAGATCAACATTTCCTATATACATAGACGGTCTTTTCCGTACGGCTTCAAGACCTTCAAGTACTTTTATACTATCCGCACTATACTCTTTGTTTACTTTGTTTTCATTCACGTGTGACCTCTATATTATGATATGTGCATCGCCATTATTACACAAATAAGTTTATCGTCATCAAGACCCCGGATAATACAAGGGCTTTTATTGTCTTTAACATTTAGAACAACAATACTCTCTTCAAAAACACTTAAGGCGTCTATAAAATATCTCGGATTAAAGGCGCTTTTAATCTCTTCATCGGAAAAAGAGATCATCATCTGCTCTTTTGACTCTCCGATTTCAGGATTGGTAATGGTAACCAAAAGCTCATTTTCCTTGAAATTTAAAATCACACTTTTATAATCATCAGAGGTTAAAATAGATACCCGCTTCATAAGGGTTGAAAACATAATTTTGTCCATTTCAATGGGAATCATTTTTTCATAATTTATCACGGGTTTATAATCAGGATACTCCCCTTCAAGAAGTTTGATCATGATGGATTCATTTTTATTTTGAAAAACAAAGTGGTTGTCTTTAACTCCCACCTTTATACCGCCTTTACTGCTGTCTATAAATTTGCTTAACTCAGACAACCCTTTTTTAGGGATAATTACACTTTCATCCGGCAGCAAAAGTTCTCCTTTAAACTCTGTATCATAACAATGAAGCCGTCTTGAATCCGTTGATACGATTCTTAATCTTTCGCCATCATCTGTTGATATTTTTTCGATCAGTGATCCGATAACATAAATCCGTTTTTCTTCACCTGAATAATTCACAATAGAAGCTACATCAACCATCTTTTTTAAATCTGTGGAATTAATTTCAACAAATTCTATATTTTCTATGACCGGGGTTTCAGGAAAGTTTTCATAATCAGAAGATACAATATGAAAAACACTGTCTCCCTTTCCAATTTCAACCCACCTGTTTTCTATTTCATTAATTAGAATTTTATTTTCCGGGTATTCTCTGATAATTTCAAAAAATTTTTTCGAATTAATAGATAAAACACCCTCTGTTTCCACTTGGGCCTCATAGGTCCCAAGAAAAACAGTTTCCAGATCATTGGCTGTGATAGTGATCCCGGATCCCATTGCTTTGATAAGAATATCAGATGTAATGGTCAAATTGGTTTTTCTTCCGGTCAATCCCTGAATTTTTGAAAGAACGTCCAGAATATCCTTTTTATCAAACGAAAATTTCATTTAAATTTCCTTTTTTAAAATTATACATCCCTCAATATTTATATCAAATTATTTGATTTATCAATTGTTAAATAGGGATGATTTTATTTATTAAATATTTAATAAAAGATTATAATAACAATAAAGAGTGTTTAAATGTTTAAAAATAAATAAGCCTTTAAATTTATTATAGATATTTTTAATAAATTATTTAAAATCATGTTTGTTTTTAAATAAAAAACAGCAAGTTTTATCACTTAAATTTAAGGTGTTTAAAACTGCCTGGTTTTAAACAGTTTATTAAAATGACCCAATCCAGTTTTTAACATCTTGTAATCCTTTATTATTCCAATCATCTGCCGTTCTTTGTTCAAGATATTTTAAAAAAAGAGTGTCAATAACTTCGAAAATTTTAAAACAAAAGAAAGATTTTTCTAATACCAAACCTTCAATTTCATCTTCTTTTTTAGATAGTTCTGTTTTTGGAGTTTTAAGACCGGTAATATTAAAACTTTCCCCTTTTATAGTAAATTTATATTTATCCTCATTGATTTTACACGTCAGGTTAATCTGGGTAACCCACGCGCCTTTTTTCAACGCAGTGGTTCCTTCTTCAAGGCCGGCCTGATCCCCTTTTATAGTAATTTTTTCCTTTGATTTGTCCCCTAATTTGTTTTCAAGGACAATTGAATTACCAACGTCAAGCGTGACAACATCTTTTGTTTTTAAAAGGGGTGATATCTTCTGATCGGTTTCAATTAAGAACCAGATCCAGGTCAAAAAGTCATTTCCAAGAAATTTATATTTATTATAAGCAGTTGCAATATCAAGCATACGGTCACCTCGAATATTTTAAAGGGGAAAGTGTTAGCACCCTGTCTTTTTGCGGGTTTGAAAAGTTTGATTGGGTTTCAACAATAGTATAGGGAAACAGTCTTATGGGTTTTAAATTAAAGGATTTTAAAAAAATAGTTTCAAAAAATTCATTGGCGGCTTTCTGTGTGGTGTATAAACAGAGATTTTTTTCTTCATAATTCCAGAGGACATCATACACGTTGGGAATAGCCGGAATCTTATGCATTAAAACATCTGTGACTATTTCTTTTATTTCTGATTTCTCGTTTTTGGAAATAAAATCTCTTTCTGATTTTTTTTTCTTTTTTTCAATTTCAATGACCATATATTTTTGAATCAGTTTAGCTGGAATTGATTTTTTATCAATTCTCAAAGAAAACAGAAAGTAAGTTCCAAACAGAAAGGAAAATTTATTAAAATCCGGATTATAAGGACTTTCAACCGGTGCCCACCCGGCTGAAAGTTCATCATAGTCACTCTCTATTTTAGGAATTGAATGTTTTATTAGACCGTTTCGCACTTTTTCTGTAATTGAACCCTCAATTTTTCCATCAATATGATACCGGCTGACAGAATGCGTTGAAGAGATTAATCCCATACCTTTATCCTTGTTATAAATAGTTATTTTTATTAAAAATAATATATTGTTCGTGCCGAGTCTTTCTATCATAGTTTAATGAAAAATAACAGACACCTTCTTTTAATTATTGGGCATTGACACATCTCGCATAATATCTTAACTTATCGAGTTTCTTTAATTATTTACTTATTCAGCCAGTTGTTGTATGGGTTAAAGGCTATATTGGAATTTTAATTATTTTCATGATTATAAATGAGGTAAAAACTATGAAAAAGAGAACGCAGACTATTGACGGAAATACAGCCGCAACCCATGTGGCCTATGCTATGAGTGAAGTCGCAGCCATATATCCGATTACGCCTTCAAGCCCCCTGGGTGAAATCGCAGACAGCTGGGCGTCAAAAGGCAGAAAAAACATATTCGGCCAGGTATTAAACATTAAACAGATGCAGTCTGAAGCAGGCGCAGCAGGAGCGGTTCACGGTTCTCTTGCAGCAGGGGCTCTTACATCAAGCTTTACGGCATCCCAGGGACTTTTACTCAAGATACCCAATATGTATAAAATTGCTGGTGAACTTCTTCCCTGTGTTTTTCATGTGACTGCCCGCTCTATTTCCGGCCATGCGCTATCCATTTTTGGCGATCATCAGGATATCATGTCTGCCCGTCAGACAGGGTTTGCCATACTGTCGTCCAATTCAGTCCAGGAAGCCCAGGATATCGCTTTAGTTGCTCATCTTGCAACCATGGAAGCCCGGGTACCTTTTATGCATTTTTATGAGGGGTTCAGGACTTCCCACGAAATCCAGAAAATAGAAATGATTGAATATGAAGATATGGCATCCCTGTTTAATTATGATGCCTATAAAGCATTTAAAAACCGCGCCATAAACCCTGAACATCCTGATACCAGGGGAACAGCCCAGAACCCGGATATTTTTTTTCAGGGCAGAGAAGCTGCCAACTCATACTATTTAAAACTTCCGGCCATTGTGAGCGATTATATGAAAAAGGTCAGTGATCTGACCGGACGGGAATACAACCTGTTTGATTATGTGGGAGACCCTGAAGCTGACCGGGTGATTGTTGCCATGGGCTCCGGTTGTGAAGCTATTGAAGAATCCATTAACCGGCTCAATACCCAGGGTGAGAGACTCGGACTTGTAAAAGTTCGTCTTTACAGACCTTTTGACACCCAGAGTTTTTTAAGAGCGATTCCTTCAACTGTTGAGACACTCACAGTACTTGATAGAACCAAGGAACCGGGCGCAATTGGTGATCCACTTTATATGGATGTGTGTACAGCATTCATGGAATATGGTGAAAGCCCGAAAATCGTTGGTGGCAGATATGGTCTGTCTTCCAAGGAATTTAACCCGAATATGATTAAGGCTGTTTTTGACAACATGAAGTCCATCCAACCGAAAAATCATTTTACCGTGGGTATTGTTGATGATGTAACCCACACATCCCTTGAAGTGAAAACCGGTTTCAACCCGGCGCCTGAAGGAACGATTGCTGCTAAATTCTGGGGTCTTGGGGCTGATGGAACTGTTGGTGCAAACCAGAGTGCCATCGCTATTATCGGTGACAATACGGATAAGTATGCCCAAGGGTATTTTGCCTATGATTCAAAAAAATCAGGGGGCTTGACCGTATCCCATTTAAGATTCGGTGATGTGCCTATTCAGTCAACATACCAGATTGACAACTCTGATTTTGTCGCCTGTCATAAATCCAATTATGTAGAGCTTTATGATGTCCTAAAGGGAATTAAAGATGAGGGCATCTTCCTTCTTAATTCACCCTGGTCTGTTAAAGACATGGAAAAGTATATTCCCGGTGATATCAGAAAAACCATTTATGATAAAAAACTTAAATTTTTTAATATTGATGCCGTTAAAATTGCCGGTGAAGTAGGCCTGGGTGGCAGGATCAACATGATCATGCAGACCTGTTTTTTCAAACTTGCCAATGTCCTTCCCGTTGAAAAGGCCATCGGTCTTTTAAAGGAAGACATTAAAGCCAAGTTCGGTAAAAAGGGTGAAAAAATTGTTTCAATGAATATTGAGGCGGTTGATAAAACCCTTGATAATCTAATTGAAATTAAAATTCCCGAATCCTGGAAAGAGGCTGTAAGACAAGAAAAGCTTGTTGAAAAGACGACCCCGTTTGTGGATAATGTCATGCGGAAAATTAATGCCCAGGGCGGAGACGATCTTCCGGTCAGCGCATTTACACCGGATGGTGTTTTTGAACAGGGAACAGCTCAGTATGAAAAAAGAGGGGTTGCTATTAATGTACCTGAATGGATTCCTGAAAACTGTATAGGGTGCAACCAGTGTGCCTTTGTCTGTCCCCATGCAGCGATTATCCCGATCGTTGCAACCCAGGAAGAACTCGCAGGGGCTTCGGAAAAATTTATTACTATTGATGGCAAGGGCAAGGGTATGGAAGAGTATCAATTCAGAATCCAGGTGAATCCATTGGATTGCCTGGGTTGTGGAAACTGCGCAGATATTTGTCCTGCCAAAACCGTTGCCCTTGAGATGAAACCCCTTGCCAGTCAGATTGAGGGACAGGAGGAAAATTATAAATTTTCTAAAACCATCCCGTTTAAAACCGATATCCTTAAAAGGGGAACCGTTAAGGGAAGTCAGCTTTATCAGCCCCTTCTTGAGTTCTCGGGTGCATGTGCAGGCTGTGGAGAAACACCCTATGTGAAAGTTTTGACCCAGCTTTTTGGTGAAAGAATGACCATTGCCAATGCCACCGGATGCTCCTCAATATGGGGAGGATCAGCGCCAGCAACCCCATACTGCACAAATGCTGATGGCGAAGGTCCGGCATATGCAAGTTCTTTGTTTGAAGATGCAGCGGAATTCGGGTATGGCATGATGCTGGCAACCAATACCAGGAAAAAAACCCTGGCAACAAAGGTTGAACAGGCCCTTAAAACAGACATATCCTCAGAGCTAAAAGATGCATTAAACGGCTGGCTTGCAGGAAAAGACGATGCAGAAGAATCTAAAAAATTCAGCCTTATGTTAAAAATTCTATTAAAAAATGAAACACAAGGTATCTTAAAAGAGATCTATGACGAAAAAGATATATTTGTGAAAAAATCCCACTGGGTCTTTGGTGGTGACGGCTATGCTTATGATATTGGATTCGGCGGCTTGGACCATGTCCTTGCCTCGGGAGATGATATCAATATCCTGGTGATGGATACGGAAGTTTATTCCAATACGGGCGGACAGTCTTCCAAGGCAACACCGACCGGAGCCATTGCAAAATATGCAGCCTCGGGTAAAAAAATAGTTAAAAAAGACATGGGTCGTATGCTCATGAGCTATGGATATATTTATGTAGCGTCTATCTCCATGGGTGCAAACAAGAACCAGACCATGAAAGCATTCCTTGAGGCTGAAAAATATCCGGGACCATCCTTGATCATCTGTTATGCCCCCTGTATTAACCAGGGTATCAGAAAAGGTATGGGTAAATCCCAGTTTGAAGGGAAACTGGCAGTTGAATCCGGTTACTGGCCATTGTACAGGTATAACCCTGAACTGATCAAAGAAGGCAAGAATCCGTTTGTTCTCGATTCAAAAGCGCCCGACGGAACCTTGCAGGAATTCCTTGGCGGTGAAACCAGGTTTGCGGCCCTTGAAAAGAGCTTTCCCGAAGAATCAAAACGGCTGAGAGCTAAAATAGAAGGAGAAGTGACGGATAAATACACCATGCTTAAAATGATGGCTGATGCCGGAAAAGAAGAAAAATAATTCTTTAAGTCGATAAAAATCATGCAAAAAGGGTCGGGATATAAATTCCCGGCCCTTTACTAAAGATGTTTGTATATGGTGCTAAACAATTATATGGCTGGAAATAAGACATGAGACTACGCTGGAGCTTGAAAATGACCTGTCAAAGAGAAATTATAACCAGGGTTCTTCTTAAAAAATTTTTTATATATATACTGTTCTTTGTCGGCATTCTTTTTAACTTCGGGTTAAATACTGTTTTTGCATCAAAGTCAGACAAAAATATCCCAAAACCCCTTTCAAGCATTCAACCTGATAGTCAAGTTGTAAAAGGAGTCGTGAAACAAGGAGATACGGCATCTTCTTTACTCAATAAATATCTTCCCCTAAAAACCATATACGAGATAAGCAGGCGAAGTTCAGATGTTTTCTCCTTAACACATATCAGAAAAGGTCAGCCGTATAAAATTGTTTTGCAGGAGAATAATCTGGTTGGGTTTGAATATGAAATCAACAAGGAAGCCAGGCTGGTTGTTCAAAAGGAAAATGGCATATTTTCCATAAACCAGGCGCCAATCGAATATGATGTAGCTCTTGAGGTGGTCTCTTCTACAATTACATCCAGCCTGTTTGAAGCCGTAAGAAAATCAGGGGAAAAAAGCAAACTTGCATGGAAATTGTCTGATATTTTTGCCTGGGACATTGATTTTATCAGGGATATCCAACCCGGTGATCAGTTCAGGGTTCTTGTGGAAAAACGGTATCGCGATGGTAAGCTTTCAGGCTATGGTAATATTCAAGCTGCCTTTTTTACGAATAACGGCACACTTTTTAAAGCCTTTTTGCATAAAAATTCAAAAGGGGCATCAGGATATTATGATGAGAAGGGAAACTCCCTTCAAAAAGCATTTTTAAAAGCACCACTTGCGTTTTCACGAATTACATCCAAATTTACTAAAAAAAGGCTTCACCCTATTTTTAAAGTGTATCGGCCACATCCAGGCGTTGACTATGCTGCCCCAAAAGGCACACCCATAAAAACTGTTGGAGATGGTGTTATCGCAGAAATCGGTTACAACAAGGGTATGGGAAATTATATTAACATTCGTCATTATAATGGATATACTACCGGATATAACCACATGTGCAAATTTGCCAAAGGCATGAAAAAAAACAAAAGCGTGTTGCAGGGAGAGGTGATCGGATATGTGGGAATGACAGGGTATGCCACAGGGCCCCACCTGGATTTCCGGATGAAAAAAAACGGAAAATTGCTTGATCCGCTCAAACATAAAGTACCGGCGGCAAACCCGGTCAAACCCGGTGAGATGGAATTGTTTTTAGCAAGGACAATAGACTTGTCTGCTATAATATTAACCGCCCAAAAGCCTGTCTCATCAGATAAAAAATCAACTTAAAGGATTATAGAGCATATGGCAAACCCGATCCGGTTAAAAGCTATCAATGGTCTTAAATTAGATGATACCTTTACATATCAAAGAACCTTTACAAAAGAAGACACCCTTTTATTTGGCGATATGACAAGGGATTACAACCCAGTTCATTATGATGGGCGCTGGACAGATGAAAAAAGGTTTAAAGGGGTTATTTGTCACGGTCTCCTGATCGGGTCAATGATCTGTGAGTTTGGCGGCCAGGTGGGATGGCTTGCCACAGGCATGAATTTTAAATTCATCCGTCCTGTTTATTTTGGCGATACCATCCAATGTACTGTGACCATCACCAAAATAGAGGAGGGCGGCCGGGCAGAAGCAACGGCACTCTTTACCAACCGGGATAAAAAACAGGTTGGTTGTGTCCAGATGACAGGCCGTCTGCCAATGAAAAAAGAAAAAGAAATCTTGAAAGCCATGACACAGGAAGGGGACCCAACCAATCAACTGGCTGCTGAACATTATCCCCTAATGTAAGTAATCCTGGCGAAAATAGCCTTGATCTCAATGTTTCATCGTGCTAAACTTTTTTGTCTTTTGTTAAGTATTTTCAAAAAATGAATCTGAAATATTTTAAAAGGAAGTGAAGCAAAGATGTCACCTAAAATAGAAAACAAAGTGAAAGAAGAAGTTGCTGCGCTCAACCTGGGTAATAAAATTCGAAATCTTCGGAAAAAAAGGGCGTTAACACTTCAGGATGTCTCAGATCTGACCGGACTTTCCAAGCCGTTACTCTCTCAGATTGAAAATAATATAGCCGCACCTCCCATTGCCACGCTGATTAAGATTTCAACCGCTCTTGGTGTAAAAATTAGTCATTTTTTTCAGGATCATGAAATGGGAGATCGGATTGTGGTCGTAAGAAAACATGAACGGTACAGCGTTAAAAAATTGTTTCATCACAAAAATGAATCCAAAGTTGGGTATCGATGGGAGTCTTTGGCATATCCTATGGTGGGAAAACAAATGGAGCCGTTTGTTGTAGAGATAGAGCCCAGGGAAGAAGAAGAGCTGCTCTATAATGATCACAAAGGAGAAGAATTCCATTTTGTCATGGATGGCGTTGTTGAGTTCAGAAGTTCTGAACAGATCCATCTGCTTGAAAAAGGTGACTGTATTTACTTTGATTCCAGTATCCCCCATGCCTTGCGCGGCATTGATGGTGTCGCTAAATCTTTGATCGTTATTTTTTCACCTCAATAAAACCAGGGATCTTTTTTTTATCTTTCGTGGTCTTTTTTATAAACTGCATAATAGGTGACTGGAATCACCAGAAGTGTAAACAGCGTTGATGCAAACAAGCCGAAGATCAATGCCCATGCCAGCCCTGAAAAAACAGGGTCAAACGTGATGGGAAAGGCACCGATGGCTGTGGTTAAAGCGGTTAAGATAATGGGCCGCATTCTGACAACCCCGCTGATTAAAATGGCATCCTTGAACGGAAGGCCCTTCTTTATGGCATCTTGAATAAACTCGATCAATACAAGAGAATTTCGAATTACAATACCGCCAAGGGCAATCATGCCGATCATGCTCGTAGCGGTAAAAAAGACAGGATCACTAAAGCCGCCCACACTTTTGGTAAAAAGGTTTAAAACAAAAAATCCCGGCATAATCCCGAGAATGGTGAGGGGAATGGCCATCATGATCAGCATGGGCAGAAAATAGGATTCCGTATTGATGACAAGGATAAAATAAATACCAAAAAGAGCTGCAGCAAAGGCAAGCCCCATATCCCTGAAAACCCTCAGAGTAATCTTCCATTCACCTTCTCCCGCCCAATTAACACGAATCCCGTTTTGGGCCGGGTTGTCTTTAAGTGTTTTTATTATATCCAGAACCGCTTCTCCGGGCGCCCTTCCGGTCATTTCCCCAATCACATAGACGACCGGCTCAAGATTTTTATGGTAAATGGGCTTTGCGTTTTTTGTTTCAATCACACGGACAAGTTCCGCCAGGGGGATCATCTTGCCATTGGAAGATCTGATGGGAATGTGGGAGATGGATATCATGTCGGATCGTTTGTCCCGGGGAAGAATCACCTTGATCCACAAAGGGTTTCTTTCCGGGTCCAGATGAAGGCTTGCAGGGGTGATGCCTCCCACGGCACTTTTCAGGGCGTCAAGGATGGTTTTAGTGTCAATTCCGTGCAGGGCGGCTTTTTCTCTGTCAACAATTATGTCCATTCTTTGGCTGTTTTTTTCCGTCATAATTTTTATATCGGAAACATCGGGTTCCTGTTCCATGATGGATTTAACATATTGGGCCCCCTGCAGCAGCTCTTCATAGGGTTTATCATAACTGCCATAGATTTCAGCCACAAGAGTGGATAGAACCGGTGGTCCCGGTGGTACTTCCACCAGCTGGACCCGTGCATTGTTATCTTTTGCGATTTTTTCAAGATCTTTTCTGATGCGCAACAAAATGGTATGGCTTTGCTGCTCTCTGTCGGACTTATGAGCCAGGTTGATCCTGATATCTGCAAGATGGCTGCCTTTACGGATGAAATAATGCCGGACCATGCCGTTAAAATCCATGGGCGAAGATATTCCGGTAAAGGACACAAAGCTGGTGACTTCATTGACAGTTTTCAAATATTTTTCAAATTCCCGGACAACCCGATCCGTATACTCAAGGGATGTTCCTTCGGGCATGTCAATTACGATCTGGAATTCGTTTTTATTGTCAAAGGGCAGCAGTTTCAATGGCACAAGCCTGAACACCGCCAGAGAACAAGAACCGATTAAAAGAATGATGATCACAATGAACAATAAGATCCGCATGTATCGTTTGTTCAGAAAAGGGGTCAGGACAGCTTTGTAAAGGTTAGCCAGATAGCGCTTTGTTTTTTTTTTCTTTTCGGTTTTTTCTTTAACGTCTTTTAACAGCTTATAGGATATCCAGGGGACAATGGTAAGGGAACAAACCGTTGAAAAGGTCACTGTCAGGGGCACATTGATTGCCATGGGCGCCATATAGGGGCCCATCATGCCGGTAATAAAAGCCAGGGGAGCAAAACAGATAATAATGGCAATCGTTGACATGATCACCGGTGGCAATACTTCCTGTACAGCGTAAAGGGTGGCCTCAAAGGGTTTGAAAAATTTTTTCTTAATATGCCGCTGGATATTATCCACATTGGTGATGGGATCATCCACCACCAGCCCCAAAGAAAGAATCAGGGCAAACAGGGTGACCCGGTTGATGGTATACCCGAAAAGATAATTCATGAAAAGCGCCAGCGAAAATGATATGGGAACTGCAAGGGCAACAACTGCTGCTTCCCGCCATCCCAGGGTAAGTGCCAGAAGGATAACAACGGAAACAATGGCAAACCCAAGGGACTTTAACAGCTCATTTACCTTGGTCTGGGCGGTTTTCCCATAGTTCCGGGTCACTTCAATATAAATGCCGTCGGGAATGATGGTGTTTTTAAGTTTTTCAACTTCTTCAAGGAGGCATTGGGCTACTGTGACAGCATTGGTTCCCTTTTTCTTTGAAAACGCCAGGGTCACGGAGGGAAATGATAAAGGCCTGTCAGACTGAATATCATGGGTTTTTTTATAAAAATTGGAAAAGCCGATCCGGGTATAGGAATCTGCCTCTTTGGGGCCGTCAATGATATTTGCTACATCTTCAAGATAGACCGGCTTTGACTCTCTTGCCGATATCACAAGGGTTTTCACCTGGTCAACCGAGGCTAAAAAAGAACTGCTGGTAATGGTGATCTGGATATTGTTTTTGTTAAAGTAACCTGCCTGGGTGGAGACATCCGCCCCTTGAAGTGCCTGTTCAATATCCTGTATTGAAACACCGAATCCCTTCATTCTTAAAGGATCAATCTCAACCCTTATTTCCCTTTTTCTTCCCCCGTAAATGGAAGACCTGGAAATATTGTCAAGTCTTGACAGTCTTGCGATCAGTTCTTCTCCCACCCTTTGAAGTTCATGATCACTGTATTGATCTGAATAAAGGGCGAGATTTAAAATAGGGACATCGTCTATTTCAATGGGTTTGATCAACCAGTTGGTCACGATGGGTGGCACCCTGTCAAGGTTCATCTGTATTTTGTTGTTAAGTTTGACCAGAGAGTTTTCCCTGTCTTCTCCCACAAAAAAACGGACAGTAATAACGGCTTTTTCTCTCGTGGACATGGAATATACATACTCAACCCCGTCAATTTCCCACAACATTTTTTCAAGGGGTGTTGCCACAAGTTTTTCTATCTCTGCCGGGCTTGCACCCGGTGCTTCAACATAGATATCCGCCATGGGAACAACGATCTGGGGCTCTTCTTCTTTTGGGGTGATATAGATACTGAATGCGCCCAGGGCCAGTGAAATAATGATCAACATAATAGATAGCTGAGAGGTTAGAAAAAGTCTTACAATACGGGTAAGAATGGAATCTTTTTTTTCAGCCATGCTTAGTTGTATCCTATGGTTTCGTTTCC
The DNA here is from genome assembly GCF_014237455.1 of Desulfobacula sp. Taxonomy (GTDB): domain Bacteria; phylum Desulfobacterota; class Desulfobacteria; order Desulfobacterales; family Desulfobacteraceae; genus Desulfobacula. The sequence goes on from NZ_JABZFL010000063.1 coordinate 22,955, forward strand.
GGTAAGCCCTGCAAGCACTTCGATTTTTTCACCGAATTTCTTGCCTGTTTTGATATAGACCGATTGCCAGGCACCCTCTTTTTTTACATAAACCAGTTCAAGCTGGCCCACCCGGACCACAGCCTTTTGTAAAACGAGGAGGGTCTTTTCTTTTTCAACGGGAATAAGAAGCCTTCCAAACATTCCCGGATAAATACCCGGTGTCTCGGGCAGGGATGCTTTTATCAGAAAGGTCCGGGTGGCCGGATCGGCATAGGGGACAATTTCATCTATTTTTGACACCACGGTTTTCCCGATGGTTTCAATTCTGATCTGATAATCATTTCCCAGAACGATACGGCTGATCAATCCCTCTCTTACATTGGCCTCAAGCCTTAAGGCGCCGCTGGTCTGGATCATTAAAAGTGGTTTCCCCGGGATGGCAAGATCTCCCGGGTCAATCATTCTTTCCACTACGACACCGGCTGCAGGTGATGTGATCGCGGAATAGCCAAGAGCAATTCGGGCTTCTTTAACAATTTCTTCGGCCTGCCGGATGGATGCTTTTGATGACAGTTCAACTTCCTGGGATTTTTCAAGTCGTGCTTTTGCCTGAAGGTGCCCGGCTTTGTCAATTTCAAGATTTTGAGACGTTACAATATCTGATTCAAACAGTTTTTTTGTTCTGTTGTATGCTGCTTTTGCCTGGTCAAGGCCGGCCTTTGCTTCATCCATGGATTTATAATTCTGTTTCAGGCTGTTTTTTGCAACGGCAAGCCCTTCCTTCGCCTGTTTGAGCCGGGTTGTGAGATGTCTTGCGTCCAGCTGGATGAGAAGCTGTCCTTTTTTTACGGCCGTACCCGGAACACAGGATACTTTTATAATCTGTGCACTGACCTGGGATTCAATTATAGATTCTGTTAAAGGCCGGATAGTTCCGACAGCTTCATACATCTGAATGACGTCCTGTTTTTCAACGGTAGTAATATTTTCAGGATCAGATATTTTACCGGCCGCGCCGTTTCCTGAAAATCCCGGTTTTATTTTATCATTCTCACAGGAAAAAAAAATGAACAAAAATGACAATAGAAATACGAAAAAAAGTGTTTTTTTCATGGCATAACCCTCAAATTATCTATAATCTTTATAGCTGATATTATATTTTGTAGTCTTATAAGAGAATTTTCTTACCGTAACCCCGATGAGTTTGGCTGCTTTATTAATATTTCCTTTGGTGTTTTTCAAAGAATCCATCAAAATTTCTTTTTCAAGATGAGCCACGCCATCTTCAAGGGAAAGGGGGAGGGTTTTGGATTTGATGCCTGTTTGAAGAGTGGCTGGAAGATGATAGCTGTGGATGGCCCCTTCATTACAGAGGATGACTGCCCGTTCAATACAGTTTTCAAGCTCTCTTACATTGCCGGGCCAGTGATATTCCATCATCATGTCAATGGCAGGGGTTGTGATCCGTTTGATGTCTTTACCATGTTCTTTTCTGTATTTTTCAAGAAAGTGATCGGCCAGCAGAATGACATCTGTTTTTCTCATTCTAAGGCTTGGAATGTAAATGGGGAAGACATTCAGCCTGAAATAAAGATCATCCCTGAATTTTCCCTGCTGAACCATTTCTTCAAGATTGGAATTTGTGGCGGCAACAATTCTGACATCACTTTTGATGGGCTTATATCCCCCTACTCTTTCAAATTCCTTTTCCTGCAGGACCCTTAACAGTTTTACCTGGGCGGAAGGCGCCATGTTGCCGATTTCATCTAAAAAGATGGTTCCTGTGTCTGCCATTTCAAATTTTCCTTTTTTCTGGTGGGAAGCTCCGGTAAACGCCCCTTTCTCGTGGCCGAACAATTCGCTTTCGATAAGGTTCTCCGGTATGGCGGCACAATTTATTTTGATAAAAGGCTTTTTATTTCTATCACTGTTATAATGGATGGAATTGGCGACAAGCTCTTTTCCCGTACCACTTTCTCCTCGGATCAGAACAGTGGCTGAAGAAGAAGACACCTGGGAAATCATTTGAAAGACTTCCCTCATTTTGTTGGAATTTCCAATGATATTGGTAAAGCTGTATCTGTTTTCAAGCGCTGATTTCAGCCGAATATTTTCTGTTTTTAACTGCTCTTTTTCAACCCGGATATTTTCTATATTGATGACATGATGGGCCACCATGGTGGCCACAACCGATAAGAGTTTCTCTCCTTTTTCCAGGGATTTTTTGCCTTCAAATGGTCTATCCGCGCTGATGGCACCGACCACCCGGTTGTCTTTTTTTATGGGGACGCAGATGTAAGAATAGTCCTGGCCTTCTACAATACCTCTTGAATGGGTTTTGTCCAGAAATAACGGTTCTTCGCTGATCCGTGGGACAACAGCCGACTCTCCGTCTTGAATAACTTTGCCAATGATGCCTTCACCGGGAAGATACTTAATTTGACGAGTGGTCTCTTCAGAAATGCCATGGGCAATTTCAATCCGGATTTCACCGGTTTCAGAGTTGATCAGAAAAATGATTCCCCTGACCAGATTCAAGGATTCAGATAGAACACTTAATACCTTGAACAATGATTTTTTCATGTCCATATGCTGGTTCAGCGCTTCACTGATTTCATACAGAAGCGAGATTTCTTCAAAAGATTTCATTCATACCGTTCCAAACAAATATTTATATTAAGATATTGCTTTTATACTATAGTTGTCTGGATATTATTGCATGAAATATGGGTATTTGACAATGGCACTTTTTCGCTGTATCTTTTGCGGGTTTTGTTTGAATATTTCAGGTGAAGGTTTTCATGGATAAAAATAAGTGTATCAGTATTATTCGATCAGCAGTTCAAAACGGATCTCACCCCGGGCCTCCGGATGATGGACTGTTTCAGCCAACCAGTGTGATAGCGTTGTTTGTTTTTAATAAGGAAATTGAACTGCTGTTTGTCCAGAAAGCAGATGTAAAAGGATATCCCTGGGCCAACCAGATGGCATTTCCAGGTGGGCATAAAGACAAGAAAGATCTTTCAACAAAGGATACGGCTTTAAGGGAATTGACTGAAGAAATGGGGATAAACCGGGAAAATGTAGAAGTTCTCGGTTCTCTTGGGCACTTTCAAACCATTAACAGTAAAGATATTGAAGCCTGGATCGGTATCTGGAATCAAAAAGATGTCATTAAACATGATACGTCTGAAATATCCAAGGTATTTCAGATTCCTTTAAAGTATTTGATTGATTTGCATAAAAAAAAAGAGTTTCATCGACAAACACCCAATGTCATGCATCTGACATACCCCTATGAAGATGTCGAGATCTGGGGGGTGACGGGTAAAATTTTGTACCATCTTATCGAGGTTTTATTAAAGAACGGCTAATCATTTTTTGAACGTTTTTTAAGTCTTAAAAATATTTTAACCACAACAAACAAGCTTAAAAATGCCAGAAAGCCTGGAAACCATACATGTTCATGGAAATTCTGATTGTCAGACCCAACAAAAATGCCGGCAATAGCAAAAACAAACACAAAGAACAGTATAGTGATAAGCGTCCAGCAGGCAAAATTTGAATCATACCAGGGTGTTATGGTCTTTCTGAAAAATGGGTTTTGATCTAATTGCATTTGTGTTTATAGTCAGTGTATGTTAAAATCACAATATATAGATTTTTTTTCTTGACAAACAACAATATGTTGATTAAATTTGTTTTTCCGCGTATCGTTTGACGTACAGAGTAAAAATTTTTATAGTCATTAAAAACGCTTACAAAAGATAGGTTAATTTCAATCAGATTTCAAGGGGTAGATACATGTTTGAGCAAATTAAAAAACGGGATGGAAGAATAGCAGAGTTTGATTCATCAAAAATTACCCATGCTATTCAAACAGCAGGTGAGGCAAGCGGTGAATTTAATGGAAGAGAAGCAAAAAAAATGACATTGAAGGTTATCACACTGGCAAGAGACCTGCATCTTGGGCCAATTCCTGAAGTAGAAGAAATTCAGGATATCGTGGAAAGAATCCTTTTGGACTCTCCGTTTTATAAAACTGCCAAAGCCTACATTATTTACCGGGAGCAGCATAACCAGATCAGAAAAATTGCCATTAAAGAGAATGTGGGTCTCATGGAGTCTTATATTCGAAGGATGGACTGGAAAGTTAAAGAAAACAGCAACATGAGTTATTCTCTCCAGGGATTGAACAATTACATATCTTCAGACATTACAGCAGAATACTGGCTCAACAAGATTTATCCACCACAAGTCAGGGATGCGCACTACAAAGGAGATCTCCACATTCATGATTTAAGCCTTTTATCCGTATATTGTGTGGGATGGGACTTAGAGGATCTTTTGCGTGAAGGATTTAAAGGTGTGGCTGGAAAAGTGGAATCTTCTCCACCCAAACATTTCAGAAGTGCGCTGGGTCAGATCGTCAATTTTTTCTATACCCTGCAGGGCGAGGCTGCCGGTGCCCAGGCCATGTCCAATTTTGACACGCTTCTGGCCCCTTTTATCAGGGAAGACAACTTGTCCTATAAAGAGGTTAAGCAGGCACTTCAGGAATTTGTATTTAACATCAATATTCCGACAAGAGTCGGATTTCAGACGCCGTTTACAAATATCACCATGGACCTGAATGTGCCGTCCACTTTAAAGGATTCTCCCGTCATTATCGGCGGAGAATATGGAGAGAAGACCTATGCCGGGTATCAGGAAGAAATGGATACACTGAATGCAGCATTTGCCGAAGTCATGATGGAAGGTGATGCAAAAGGCAGGGTGTTTACCTTCCCGATCCCGACATATAATATTACCGAGGATTTTGACTGGACCAATCCAAATCTTGAGAATATCTGGAAAATGACCGGAAAATATGGTATCCCCTATTTTTCAAATTTTGTAAATTCAGACATGGATCCTGAAGATGCCCGTTCCATGTGCTGCAGGCTGAGGCTGGACAACAGGGAATTGAGAAAAAGAGGCGGCGGTCTGTTTGGTGCTAATCCATTGACCGGCTCTATCGGGGTTGTCACTATAAACATGCCGAGAATTGGTTTTCTGGCAAAAGATGAAAATGACTTTTTTGAGAAACTGGATACGCTCATTAAATATTCAGCAGACTCATTGAGCATTAAACGAAAGATTCTTGAAAAATTTACAGAGGGTGATCTTTATCCCTATTCAAGATTTTATTTAAGAAAAATCAAAGAGAGTACCGGTGTTTACTGGCGCAACCATTTTTCAACCATCGGCATCCTGGGCATGAATGAGGCCTGTATCAACTTTATGGCCGAAGATATTGCCACACAAAGCGGTCAGGAGTTTGCCATAAAGGTCATGGATTATATCAGAGCCAGGATTGAACAATTGCAGGAAGAAACCAACGAGATCTTCAACCTTGAAGCAACTCCGGCCGAAGGCACCACCTATAGATTTGCCAGTATGGATAAAGCCAAGTATGAAGAGATTATCTGTGCCAATGAAGAAGACTATAAACAGGGGAAAGCGCCTTTTTATACTAATTCCACCCATTTGCCGGTAAACTATACCGATGATATTTTTGAAGCCCTGGAACTTCAGGACAGACTACAGGTCAAATATACCGGAGGAACGGTCCAGCATCTTTTCCTGGGGGAAGAAGTTGTGGACATCGAGGTTGTAAAAAATGTAGTGGACAAGGTGTCCCGCTCGTTTAAACTGCCGTATTTTACATTGACCCCGACATTCAGTGTCTGTCCGTCCCATGGATATATTACAGGCGAGCATGAAAAATGCGACACCTGTGATGCCCCGACCGAAGTCTACTCAAGAGTGGTCGGATACTTAAGACCTGTCGGACAATGGAATGACGGAAAGCAGACAGAATTTTTCATGCGTAAAACATTTAATGTAGCCTGATAAAGAAAGCTGAAAGATGAATATTGGCGGATTTCAAAAAAATTCCCTGATTGACTTTCCTGGAACCATAGCCTGTATCGTTTTTACACAAGGGTGTAATTTCATCTGCCCGTACTGCCACAACCCTGATCTGGTCGCCAGCCCCCAAAAGGAGGCTGGCGATCTTTATGATGAAAACAAGATCTTTGAATTTCTTGAAAAAAGAAAAGGGTTTTTGGAAGGCCTTGTGATCACGGGGGGAGAACCCACACTGCAAAAAGACGTGATAGCATTTTGCCGGAAAGTCAAGGATATGGGATATAAGTTAAAGCTGGACAGCAACGGGACCCGTCCCCACATACTGGCAAGGCTTTTTGAAGACAGGCTGGTTGATTTTATTTCCATGGATATAAAAACCAGCCTTGAAAATTATCATCTTGTCGTGCCGGGAAAATTTGATCCCCAAAAAATTTTAGAGAGCATCCGTCTTTTAATGGAAAAAGCACCTGCCTATGAGTTCAGAACCACTTGCAGCAGACCGTTTGTCAGCAAAGAAATCATGAAGGATGTCGGGGAAATGATAACGGGTGCATCAAAATATGTTCTTCAAAAGTGCTCAAGGAATGTAAAAGTACTTGACCCGGAATTTTTAAAAGCGGATAATAACTTTTTTTCTGATAAAGAGATGCTTGAACTAAAAGAGACAATCGATAAATATGTTATAACATCGGTTGTCCGTTAAGAGTGAAAAGCGCTTGGAAAGGAAGCCTGCATGGAATATCCTCTTGTAAGGGCCTGTATCGATCTTGATGCTATCCAGAAGAACATTCAAAATCTAAAACAAATCACAGACAAAAAATCTAAATTCATGGCAGTGGTCAAGGCGGATGGGTATGGGCATGGTGCGGTAAAGGTCGCCCAGAAAGCCCTTCAAAGTGGCGCCGACTGGCTGGGAATAGCACGGCTCAACGAAGCTGTTGAGCTTCGGAAGGCCGGGATTGAGGCACTTTTGCTGGTTTTCGGATATATCCATCCGGCACAGGCCGGCATGATAAACGATATGAATCTGGTTACTACAGTGTATGGTCTCAAGATGGCTAAAGCCTTGTCCAGCAAAGCAAAATTGTTAAACAAACCGATTAAAGTGCATTTAAAGATTGATACCGGAATGGGCAGAGTCGGCATGGTTATTGAAAAAAACCTGTCCGATAAAACGGCAAGAAAACAGGTGTTAAAAAAGATAGAAGAAATTGTAAAATTGCCGGGTATTGATCTTAAGGGTCTCTATACTCATTTTGCCGCTGCCGACTGTAAGGATAGACGCTATACTGATTTGCAGATAGAGCTGTTTGCATCTTTACTGGAAGATTTAAAGAAAAAGGGAATTGAACTTTCGACCTGTCACGCTGCAAACAGTGCAGGAATTATTGAATTTCCCGGGTCTCATTTTGATATGGTGAGAGCCGGTATTTCCATTTACGGACTCTATCCTTCCGGCGAGGTGGATCAGTCAAAGGTAAAATTGACTCCGGCCATGACATTAAAATCCATTGTGACGGCGGTAAGAGAGGTTCCCAAAGGATTTTGCGTCTCCTATGGAATGACCCATAAAACTCGAAAGAAGACAAAACTTGCATCGGTGCCTGTCGGATATGCCGATGGGTTTTCAAGAGGCTTTTCATCCAATGGTACACTGCTTGTGAAAGGACACAGGGCACCCGTTGTCGGACGGATCTGCATGGACCAGACCATGATTGATGTGGGAGACATCCCTGATGTGACTCCAGGGGATGAAGTCGTGTTGATCGGTTCCCAGGGCGATGAAATTCTTGGTGCAGATGAATTGGCAAACAGGATAAACACCATCAATTATGAGATCGTATCTGCTTTAACACCCCGGGTAAAAAGGATTTATTCAGATTCCGGTTCCGGGTAAAGCATTTGAACTGCATGTGCCATTTTCGTATATGCTGGCTGTCTGGCTTATGCTCAAGATATTCATCTTTACAGTTTAAGGATAATCAACATCTCTTCCAAATGGAATACAAAGTTTTCTCATTTTGTGTCTTAATGTGGCAGGATTAATCCCCATCAGTTCAGCTGCGCCGCCAGTACCGCCGACTTTGCCTTTTGTCTGATTAAGGGTATTTTTAATATGTTGTGAAATTAGCTCATCAAGTAAAACAGGTGACCTGTCTAAAATCTTGAAATCTTCTGTATTACTCGTGGCTACAGGATTAATAAGGTCATCAAACCGAAGCGGTTTGCCAAGGCTTATGATCAGGGCTCTTTCCACGGCATTTTCAAGCTCACGAACGTTACCCGGCCAGTCATAAGCGTTAAGATGTTCAATCGCATTATTTGCAAGAACAGGAAAATTTTTCAAACCCATTTCCTTATATTTTTTAAGAATGAAATGCTGAACCAGGGCTGGAATATCCATTTTTCTCTCTCTTAACGGGGGAATATATATAGGAAAAACTTTAAGCCGGAAATACAGGTCTTCTCTAAACCGTTTTTCCTTAATCATTTTTTCCAGATTTTGATGTGTTGCTGCTATAACCCTGATGTCTGATTTGATTGTTCTGTCATTGCCTACAGGTTCAAATTTTTTTTCCTGCAATACCCTGAGAAACCTGATCTGAGCTTCCAAGGGTAATTCTCCGATTTCATCAAGAAAAATCGTTCCTTTGTCTGCTCTTTCAAAGCGTCCGCGTTTTCTTTCAATTGCTCCTGTAAAAGCGCCTTTTTCATGACCAAAAAGCTCGCTGTCGATCAGCGTTTCAGGAATGGCTCCGCAGTTGACCTTGATCATCGGGCCGTCTTTGCGTGTTGAAAGTTTATGAATTGCATTGGCAAGAACTTCCTTGCCGACACCTGTTTCTCCCAGTAAAAGTACCGGGCTTGAAAGAGGGGCTACCTGATACACCTGCTGCATCACGGTGTTCAAGCCGAAATCATGACCTATGATTTCATCATTTTTTTGTTTATAAAGCTCATCCTGAAGATATCTATTGTCATCTGCCAACAAATTTTTAAGCTCCAGCAATTCATAATATCTTTTGCTGTTGGAAAGAGCGATTGTAAAAGGCGTCCTGAGAAGTTTGAGAAGATGAAGATCTTTATCATTATATTGGTCCCAGCCAAATGTACCAAAACTGACTCCTCCCACCCATTTGTTGTCAACAATCAGCTTGGTTACGATAAGCGAACATTTTTCATGCATACCGACTGCGCTTAGCATATAACTTCCCATAGGATCTTCATCTGCCCGGTTAAATAGTAATTGTTCAGGCATTTGAACGCTTTTCATTATGCTACATACATCAGGAGGAGGGAAGGACTTGATATTGACCCTTTGTCCTCTGTCATGGTCAGCCATGGCAAATATTATTCCACAGTTTTCTTCGGGTTTGAAATAATGAAGATATGCCCTGTCCACCTTTATAAATTTTGAAATATATTTAAAACAATTCCATAATGCTTCTTCAATCTCAAATGTTCCACAAATTCGAAGTGCTGCCTCACGGAAAAATTCATTTTCATCTATTTTCATGGTTACTCCTGAACCAATATAAAGAAAAGTGTCATATTTGACATCAGTTGGCTAAAATTATCGCATACGACACTTCAAATGTCAAATATGACATATTTATAATTACGTATTTTTATAACCCATTGATATTACCATATTAAAATAGTTGGCACAGTCTATGCTTTATATAATGCCAAAAGAGGGGAGGTATATATGAAATATATTGAACTTATAAGGTTAAGAACGACGGGTGATTATTCTGACAAGATTGTACAGATACTTTGCGAGTCATTAAAAAAATTTGGATTGATTCATCATACAATCTGGACGGAATTATATTAAAGGAGAAGGTAATGCACAAGATCAAATTAATTATTGAGGATCGGTTTGAAATTCTGGGAAGATATATTTTTCAAAAAAAATGGTATTTTTTAATAGTTTGTGTTTTATTAACACTGCTTTTTGCATCTCAACTGCCTAAAATCAATCTTGACGCATCCACAGTCGGCTTTTTTCATCAGGATGATCCGACCAGGATCACATATGAAGCTTTCCAGGAGCAGTTCGGCCTGGATGAAGTGGTGGTTATATCGGTGAGCCCGCCGGATCTTTATAATTTGAGTTTCTTAAAGAAGCTGAAAGCCTTTCATGAAGAGCTTGAAGAAAAAGTGCCCCATCTTGATGAAGTAAAAAGCCTTATAAATATTACATCTACATGGGGAGAGGAAAACGAGCTGATAGTTGAAAAGCTTATGGAAGATTTCCCTGAAAATGAGCTGACGCTAAAGGAAAAAACAAAAAGGATAAGAGAAACGCCATTATACAACAACCTGATTATTTCAGACGATGAGAAACATGCTGCAATACTGGTAAGATCCGTTGCTTTTTCCGAGGCGGGTGACAACTCAGGAGATGAACTCGAAGGATTTGATGCAAAAACAGAGGACAGCAATATACATGTTGCAATAACTGACCGGGAAAATTCAGAATTTGTACAAGCCATATATAAAATCGCTGAAAAATATAACTCAAAAGATTTCTCCATTGAGATTGCAGGATCACCGGTAATTATCGGTACGGTTAAACATCATATTCAAACCGATACACCCCGCTTTACCGCAGGGTGTTTTATTGCTATTTCAATCCTCCTTATGCTGATTTTCAGAAGGATAAGCGGGGTTGTTTACCCGTTGATTGTCGTAACCTTTTCCATGGCCTCAACTTTGGGAATAATGGCATTTTTTTCAGCTCCCATTACGCCTATCACACAAATTTTACCAGGATTTATCCTGGTTGTGGGTGTGTGCGCTTCAGTACATATTCTGGCATTATTTTATTCAAACTTTGATAAAAATCAAAATAAAGAAGATGCTATTGCTTTTACTTTCCGGCATTCGGGTCTGGCAATTATGATGACCAGCCTGACTACAGCAGGAAGCCTGATCTCATTTATACCAGCCAAGATCCTTCCCATAGCCGAGCTTGGAATTTATGCTCCCATCGGAGTTTTGCTTGCTTTATTTTTTACTCTTTTTTTGCTGCCTGCGCTTCTGGCTGTTACTCCGATTAAAACAAAAAATATAGCAAACAAGCCTTCAAAAGACTCTCTAATAGATAGAATATTACTGGCAATGGGGCGGTTTTCAATACAATACCCTAAAAAAGTCATGTTTGTAACATTGATATTAACCTTTCTGGCTATTGTGGGGATGACAAAGCTCAATTTTTCACATAATCATCTGGCATGGTTCCCTGATGACGAGCCTGTAAAAATTGCGACTGTAAAAATTGACAAAGCACTGAACGGAACAGTTACTGCGGAATTTATAATTGATACAAAAAAAGAAAACGGTCTGCATGAGCCTGAGATCATGAAAAAACTTGCAATGATAAACCAGGTTGCTGAGAAATACAAAAAAGACGACCTTTTTGTGGGAAAATCGTTTTCTCTTGCCGATACTTTGAAAAATACCCACAAGGCATTAAATGAAAACAGACTGGAATTTTATGCCATTCCCGAAGATAAAAAACTAATTGCCCAAGAACTTCTTCTCTTTGAAAACGGTGGAACCGACGATTTGGAAAGACTCGTGGATTCACAATTCAGCAAGGCAAGGATTACAATGAAATTTCCCTGGAAAGATGCAAATCGATACGTGGCTGTTTTAAATGAACTGGAAGCAGAGGTTAAGCATATTATCGGTGATCAGGCAGAGGTGACCAAAACAGGACTTATGACCCTGCTGACAAAGACTATTGACAATGTGATGGAAAGCATGACCCAAAGTTATATGATTGCCGGGATTATTATTACACTGCTGATGATACTTCTTATAGGCAGCCTGAAAAACGGGCTGATCGTTATGTTCCCGAACTTTCTTCCAATCTTGTTTGGGATAGGACTTATGGGCTATCTGGGATTCAGGCTGGATATGAGCACTATTCTCTGCGGAAGCCTTGCCATTGGTCTGGTTGTTGATGACACCATCCATTTTATGCATACTTATCAGCGCTATTATCATCAAAGCGGCAATGTTTCATATTCAGTTGAACAAACCCTGCTGACTACCGGTCGTGCATTGCTGGTCACAACACTGGTACTGACAACAGGTTTTTTAGTTTACCTTATGGCATTTATGAAGAACCTTCAGACTATGGGAATAATCTGTGCATTTATTATCGTTATGGCGTTTCTGGCGGATATCATGCTGGTTCCTGCAATTATGAAAATAATTACCCATGAAAAAATTATCATTGACAAAACCCTTACCGGAGACTATATTGACCGATAGGTTTAACTAAACAGTTAGTTTAACGATATGGTTAACAGCTTATCGGGGGAAAACTTATGGTTTCCAAATCAATAGAGTCAAAAAAGGAAAAAACAATCCGCAGCATTCTTGATGCAGCAGCAAAAATCTTTTCCGAATCCGGTTTTGAAGGTGCACGCATGGATGAAATCGCAAAACAGGCTAAGATCAACAAAGCCATGATCTACTACCATATAGGTGACAAAAAAGCTCTGTATGCCAAAGTACTTCAGGATATGATAGGTGATGCAGTCGAACGTTTTATTAGCGATTTACAGGGCAGTGATTCGCCTGAAGAAAAACTTAAAATCTATATAAACGGAGTTACTCATACAATGGATCAACATCCACATTGGTCCCCCATTATGATGCGTGAGCAGGCTTCAGGAGGTCGGAACCTTCCTGATGTGATCGCACGCGCTTTTGCCATAATAATTGGTATGGTTGCGGATATTCTTGAACAAGGCGCAAAGCAGGGTGTTTTTATCAAAACCACTCCCTTTATTATACACTCAATGGTTACAGGTGGTGTCATGTTCTATAAAGGGAGCTATCCTGTCAGGTCCCGATATACTGTTTTTCCAGAAAATGTAAAAAAATTGGACAACAGAGTTTCAGGCGAAGTCTCAAAAGAAATCGAAAAACTGATTTTAAAGGCTGTAAAGAAGTAAAAAATCGGGGATATAATGACAACTATCAGAAATAAAATGGAAAAATGGTTCGAGTCTTTAGCACGGCTCATATATCATAACCGGCTTAAAACCCTTTTTATTATGTTTGTAATAATAGCGGCCATCGTGTCGCAACTTCCAAATCTGACAATCGATATATCTACTGAAGGATTCATGCATAAATCAGACCCGGCACGAGTCGATTACGATACTTTTCGTGACCAGTTCGGCAGGGATGAACTAATCATTATTGCAATCCGTTCACCGGAAGTTTTCAAAGGGAACTTCCTTAAGAAACTTAAAGAGCTGCACGAGGATATATCCGAAAATGTTCCATATATTGAAGATATAACCAGCCTTATTAACGCCAGGAATACAAGGGGAGAAAAAGATGAACTGATCGTTGAGGACCTCATGGATAACTGGCCCGAAACACCTGAAGATATAGCAGTGATAAAGCAGAGAACCCTTGAAAACCAGCTATATAAAAACCTTTTAATATCCGAAGACAGTAAGGTGACGACCATTGTCATTCGGACCCAGACCTATTCTTCAGTGGGAACAGACTCAGATGTCCTGGATGGATTTGAAGATGAAGCAAAAAATCTAAGTGCAACTAACGATAAACTATACTTAACGGATAAGGAAAACAGCGAAGTCGTTGCAGCTGTAAATAAAATTGCTGACAAATATAGAAGTTCCGACTTTGAAATTTATATTGCAGGTTCATCGGCAGTAACCCACTTTTTGAAACAGTCGATGATAAAAGATGTCCGCAGGTTTTTACTCCTTGCCTTTATCACAGTGGGTGCATTTTTGTTTATCATGTTTCGACGAATCACAGGTGTAATTTTGCCTCTTTTGATTGTTATTCTCTCTCTTGTTTCCACCATCAGCCTCATGGCGGCATTTAAAGCGCCGATAAAGCTGCCTACCCAGATACTTCCATCCTTTATGCTTGCGGTGAGTGTTGGATACAGTGTCCACATTCTATCCATGTTCTATCACAATTTTCGGAAAAGCCGCAGCAGGGAAGAAGCCATTGTTTTTTCCATGGGTCATTCAGGGCTTGCCGTAGTTATGACGGCCGCAACCACTGCAGGAGGGTTATTCTCTTTTTCAACTTCAGAGGTAGCACCTATTGCAGATGTTGGTATTTTTGCAGGCACAGGAGTCCTCCTTGCAATGGTTTATACAATTATTCTTTTACCGGCTCTGCTTGCCTTAATACCTGTTAAAATTGTAAAAAACAAAAAAGACCTGTCGGAAGATACGACAATTGACAGGTTTCTTGCGAAAATAGGCCGGATTTCAACCGGTCATCCATATAAAATTCTTGTTATATCCACAGTCATCATTGCTTTTTCAATAGCCGGTATAATGAAAATCCGTTTTTCTCACGATGTATTGAAATGGCTTCCTAAGACCAACTCCGTACGTATTGCAACAGAAAAAATTGACAAAGAGCTTCGCGGTTCCGTCAGTCTGGAGATTGTTTTAGATACCGGAAAGGAAAACGGTTTATATGACCCAGATATATTAAATAGAATGGAAAAGACTGCCGCATATCTTGAAACACTCGAGGCAGGAAAAGTGTTTGCCGGAAAAGCCTGGTCCCTTACAACAATTTTGAAAGAAACAAACCGTGCCTTAAATGAAAACCAACAGGAATTCTACGCTATTCCTCAAAACAAAAAATTGATTGCCCAGGAATTACTTCTTTTTGAAAACAGCGGATCAGACGATATGGAAGACTTTACAGACAGTCATCTTTCAAAAGCGCGCCTGATGGTTAAGGTGCCTTTTGTAGACGCTACTGCCTATACTAAATTTCTTGAAACAGTGAGCGATCATCTTCAGAAAACATATCCGGATGTAAAAATCACTGTAACCGGTATGGCAGCGCTGATGTTCAGAACCGTAGTCAACGCAATTGCCAGCATGGCTAAAAGTTACATATATGCTTTGATCGTTATCACTATCTTGATGGTTATCCTTATCGGACGTTTTAGAATCGGCCTTCTAAGCATGGTGCCTAATCTTACGCCGATTATTGTTACCCTCGGCATTATGGGCTGGTTGCAAATTCCCATGAACCTTTTCACCATGCTGGTGGGCAATATTGCCATCGGTCTTGCAGTGGATGATACGATCCATTTTATGCATAATTTCAGAAGGTATTTTGAAGAAAGCAAAAATGCAAAGCTTGCCGTCATGGAAACCTTGCATACAACCGGCAGGGCAATGCTGGTGACATCCTGTGTCTTGTCCATCGGATTTTTCATTTTCATGTTTGCTAGTATGAACAATCTGATACATTTTGGTTTTCTGACCGGCCTGGCTATTATTCTGGCACTGCTTGCAGATTATTTTATTGCCCCTGCTCTTATGGTGGTTGTGAACCGGCCGATAAAAACAGTCAATTAACAAATAAGGAGTTATAGTATGAAAAATATAAAGAAAAAATATCTCGCATCAATTATTATTATTTTAATCCTGCCTTTTGCTGTTTCATATGCCTTTGCAGATGACCCCAAAGCACGGGTTATCATGGAAAAGGTGGATGCGCGGGATGACGGAGATAACCAGACATCAGACATGGAGATGATCCTCATTGATAAGAAGGGGAAAAAAAGAGTCAGGAAGATCCGGGCGTTTAGCAAGTACAAGGGAGAGGATGAATTAAGACTGATGTTTTTCCAGCATCCGGCAGATGTCAAGGACACAGCGTTTCTTACTTTTGATTATGACAATCCTGATAAAGACGATGATCAGTGGTTGTACCTTCCCGCACTTCGGAAAACCAAGCGCATAGCATCAACCGATAAAAGCAAAAGCTTTATGGGCTCTGATCTTACCTATTCGGATATGACCTCCCGCAATCTTGAGGACTATGATTATACCTTTTATGAAAAGGCCAAAGAAAAAGAAGTAAGAGGTGTAAAAACATGGGTGATCTGGTCGGCCCCCCGTTCAAAAGATGTGATTGAAGAAACCGGATATGAAAAATCACTTATTTTTGTGCGACAGGATAATTTTTTTGTTATCCGGGCCCTTCACTGGGTTCGAGACGGCGGGTATAATAAATATATGGACATTAAAAAGCTTGATCTTATCGACGGCATCTGGGTGGCGAGCCAGATGCAGGTTACCAAGAAAAAGGGTAAAAACACAGTACACAAAACCATTCTTAACTTAAGCAACGTGAGATTCAATCAAGGCCTTGAATTTGATATGTTCTCTATTCGCAGAATGGAAAAGGGGATATAAAATTTAATGTGGGATAATATCAATAGTGCTGTGTTTTTTGTTCTTCTCATGGCTTTAATATTATTATTGCCGGGGCAAACTTTTGCTGTTGAGGACGAAATACTTGATGAAATTACTTGCGGCTTTGATGATGAACCCAAAAATGTCAAAAAAAATAAAACCAGCGATGATTTTTTAGATGGATTTGACGACAACATAAAAGAGGTTGA
This sequence comes from Desulfobacula sp., assembly GCF_014237455.1. GTDB lineage: Bacteria > Desulfobacterota > Desulfobacteria > Desulfobacterales > Desulfobacteraceae > Desulfobacula. Next base: position 39,306 of record NZ_JABZFL010000063.1, read on the forward strand.
ACCTGAACTGCCAAAAAATGAAATCAAACCATCTATTTTCAGCTTAAACGGTGATGTCAAACTCAGTGCTTCCTATAATTTTGCCCATGATAAACCTGAAAAAGACAAAACCGACTGGCGAGATTTGTCATGCCTGCGCACAGAACTTAATCTTGAATTAAACGCTAAATTTTCCAGTTCCTGGCAGGCACGCATAAGCGGCAAGGGCGCATATGATTTTGTTTATTCAATCAAGGGTCGTGATGAATTTACAAATGAAGTAATCGACAATTATGAAAAAGAAATTGAGTTTGGTGAAACATATATCCAGGGAAGTCTCACAAAAAACCTTGATATTAAACTTGGTCGTCAAGTAGCTGTGTGGGGTAAATCAGACAATATTCGGGTTACGGATGTGCTTAATCCTTTAGATATGCGTGCGTCGGGTTTAACCGATATCGAAGACTTAAGGCTTCCGGTTGCAATGTCCAGGCTTGATTACTACATCAATAACTGGAGTTTGACCGGCATTGCAATCCATGAAATTCGATTTAACAAAACCCCGGAATATGGCAATGATTTTTATCCTTCAGCAGTGCGGCCCCCCCATGAAGATAAACCTGACTCTTGCTGTAAAAATACCGAATATGCCGCTGCCGTAAATGGAATTTTCAGCGGCTGGGATATATCATTTTACTGGGCAGACTATTACAATGACATACCCCATGCAAAACCTGTATCTGCGCCATTGCCTCAAATTGAGTGGAAACACGCACGCCTGAAAATGTTTGGAGCTGCTTTTAACATAGCTGTCGGCAACTGGCTTTTAAAAACAGAAGTTGCATACATAGACGGGTTTGAGTTCTTTAATGCACAAGATAAAAACTATTCCCGAACAGATGCATTGGCAGGCATTGAATATTCCGGTCTTAAAGACACAACAGTGAGTATTGAGGCTGTTAACAGGCACATAAATAACTTTGACAATATTTTAGAACTTTCTCCTGATAATGCCCAGGAGAATGAATTTCAGTGGGTGGCAAGATTAACCAGAGATTTTTTAAATGACACCATCACCTTAACCCTTTTAACCTCAACATATGGTATCACGGGTCAGGATGGTTCCTTCCAGCGTTTTTCCGCTGAATACGATATAACCGATTCTGTTCAAATTAACTGCGGAGTGGTACTCTACCAATCCGGTGATCTTGCAAGGTTTAAAAATATTGGTGACAATGACCGTGTGTTTTGCAAAATTAAATATAGTTTTTAGCAGTTTGTAATCAAAAGCGTTGAACAAGCCCGGGTAAAAAAAGTTTATTCAGATTCCGGTTCCGGGTAAAGCATTTTACCGGTATAGGATAAATCATAACCACCGAGCTCTTCGGCAGTGGTCTGAATCACTTTTCCTTTTAATAGAGACAAGAAAAGCTGGATTCCCTGATCAAAGAACCGGTCTTTATTAATCAGCAGATCAAATCGTTCCCAGCAAATGGGAATAAAATCAAGCCCCAAAACAGTGGCAACCGGTCTGATGCCGGGGCTGGCATCTGCTTTGTTTGTCAGGATTTGCAACCCCACATCCATATGTCTGGATAAAGTATTTTTATATCCATCTATGGTTTCACCTTTTATCCCAGATTTTTTTAGCTCTTTATCAAAAAGCTGCCGTGTTCCAGTACCTAAGGGACGGTTGATAATGCTGATATCTGGCTTTCCAAGATCTTTTGCCGACCGGATATTTTTTGGATTCCCCTTTTGGACAATAATGCCCTGCTCTCTTAAACAAAAATTAACCACTGCCGGGATCTGGTTCATTTCATCTTTTAAAAAAGGGAAATTATACTCTTCATTGTCTGCAATAAGATGGCTTGAAGCAATGTGGCAAAGATTATGCTTCAAGGCCCTTAAACCGCCCATGGAGCCTGCAATACCGAACATTGCCATATGCTCTTTGTGTTTAAGATTAAAGGTTGAAATCATTTTATCCAGCAACAAATCATTGCTGCCGGCAATGAGGACAAGCCCGTGATAAGGGGGAAGTTTGGCAAGTTGGGGGTAGTTTTCCGTACCGACTTCTATCCACTGGCGAACAAGATTTAACGGGAACAACCATTTTCCTGTAACTTTAGAGGCCGGCAGACCTTTTTCCGCAATGAGTGAATATACCATTTTTTCATTTACGTTTAAAAATTTTGCCACTTCTCTGGTTGACAGCATTTCTCTCATAACAGTTCTCCTTTTGCCTCAAGATAAATATTTCATTGCTTTTTCAACACCAGACATTCCAATTAATCAAGACCTGTATCGGTATCCTTAATAATTCCAGCTTTTGGATACACCAGTTTGGGATAATTATGCTTGACTGGTCGGAAACTATGACCGAGTGTCAAACGAGGACATGAGCCCTTGTTTTTTTCTCTTTTGTCCACCCCATTCTCTTCTTTCTCAGAAATGAAAGCTATCAACAAATTTTAGAAAAATATTAATTAACAAATTTGTCTTTCAAGCTTAAAAGTATCTTATCAGATAGAGGTTTACTTTTTGCCAAGTTTATCAAGTTTATCATTGGGTCAGTTTCTTGATATCCTAGTATTATTTCGAGTAATATTTCCATTGCATCTGATAAAATACTTTCATCATATTTATCAACATCCATGGTTGATAAATTTTCAAAATCTAAATTCGCTTTTCCCAATAGAAGAGAAGCTGCGATCCTTGATAAATGCATTTTAAAATTTGCTATTTTGGATTTTTTCTCTGGCTCTTGAAAACTTACCCAATGATCATTCGTCTTCTTGAAGATAAGACAACAGTTTAAATATACACTAAAATCGATTTCAGGGTTAAAAATTCTTTGGTAAGTAGTATCTTCTTTTATCAGTGAAGTCGGCTTTGATCTGGCCGAGTGTGGACTATCAAACACAATAGTTTCTATTGCTTGTGCAGTTAATTGAATACTGAATATTTTTGAAGCTGGTTTTCCGATATTTTTATAATAATTTTTTCTTCGGTCATAGTAATAACCTTCGTTAAGGAAAAATAATTCGATTTTTCTTTGTGTATCTTCAGTTGCTCTAAGTAACGTTGGGGAAACTTGATTTTGGCTATTAGTAGAGGCGATTATGTTGTCTATAATTTCATTGTCATTGTTTATTATTACTTTCACCAAGACGGATCGTTCATCCTCAATATTTCCGTTGTGATTATTAAAAATAGAGTATGATGTTTGCAATCCATTGACAATCTGAATGTTGTCAACCGACAGAACTCTGCCAACTTGATTGGGATTCTCTGCAATAATTGTGATTCCATTATTCAACCACCAAAAGTCTTCATTCGAGTCAAGGTTGATAGTGTCTTTGATTTTTTTATTAACATCCACTAATCCCTGAAAGTGTCTGATATTGCTTTCAAAGAGATATTCTCTAATGTTTCCTTCAGGATCACTAAGCAGTTCTTTATAATCTCCCATTTTGACTGTACCAACATAGCCAATTCCTTTATCTCCATATGATGTTGATAATGGTTGATCTTTATAGTTTATAGACAAACGAGCAGGTTTCCTAGTTTGATATAATTTTAGAAGCTCTTCACTACTAAAATTGCTGTATTGTATTTTGGCACCGGAGAATGCATTATTTGTGATTTCCAATAACTGTTGGGTTTTATCTTTAAAAACACCATTAATTTCAACTTTAGTTGCGTTGCAACAATAATTATATCTAATTTTTATAGTTCCTCCGTTGATAGATGTTTTCATCCAGCATTCTCTAAGAATCAATGTTTTTTCAACAAGATTGAGATTGAATCTTGAAATTAGAGAGTCCTCTTTTTTTTCTAAATCAAAAAGAATCGGTATTGAAGTGATAAGTTTGTCTATTGTTAATTCTTTAAAAGAGGATTCTTTCTTGCACTGGGAAATAACAAACTTCGTAGTGGTTTTGTTTGAAAAATTGATTGCCTCCAAATCTTCTTTAGTTTCAATTACTTCTTCTTCAACCAGCAGTATTATAGAATCAATACCGCCATCATTTCCACCATCAACTATGGAGTTTTGAATATTTTCAAATGTTATATCAAGGCTTTTAGTTATTTGGCTTAAAGTGAAAAGCTCAAAACTCTCACTCTCATTTGTCGTCAATTGATTCTCTGACATATATTGTAAAATGCAACCTTCTAGGATAACGCTGTTATTGCTCATGATATTCCCTCTCAATTTACGAAGTTATAACGAAGCTTTTAAAATATTTATCCAGCAATAATAAATCGCTGCAAAATTTGTAACAGGCAAGACAGTCAGTGTAAAGCAAATCCTATAAAAAAAATACATTATAAGAGTTAAGGTTTGTTTCATTTTGATTTTTATAAGATGAAAACTCAACAACACTTGCATTGTTCATAGCTCTCTCAATATTCAACAACTCAAACTGTATCTTTAAGATTTTCAATGAGTGATTTTGAGCTGTAATCCCGGAGAACAATGTAATGCAGAGGACTAAATTTATATTGCATTCGTTGCTTTGCAGTGTCTATATAATAAGAGAATTTCATATTAAAGATGCTCAAGAGTTCAAAATAGACTTTCCGGGGGAGTTAAAATATGGCACATCACATCAATAAATCCGGTTATACCCATCTGGTAAATCGCTTAAATCGTTTTCCCCAGGGTGCCCCTCCATCGATACTGCTGGACAAAATTCTTGGTATGCTGTTTTCAGAAACAGAAGCCCGTTTGGTTTCCCTGCTTCCCATAAAACCGTTTACTGCTGACAAAGCAGCTAAAATCTGGAAGATGAGCTTGCTCAAAGCCCGGAAGATTCTGGATCAGCTTGCATCCCGGGCTATCTTGGTGGACATTGATCAAAAAGGCACCACCCAATATGCTCTGCCCCCGCCCATGGCCGGTTTTTTTGAATTTTCTATGATGCGGGTGCGGCACGATATAGACCAAAAGGTGTTAAGTGAGCTGTTCTACCAGTATCTGAACGTGGAAGAAGATTTTATAAAAGACCTTTTTACTGTGGGGGATACTCAACTGGGTCGTGTGTTTGTCCATGAGCCAGTGCTGTCCAATGATAATGCGATTCATGTTCTGGATTACGAGCGGGCATCACAGGTGATTAAAACCGCATCCCACATGGGTATAAGCACCTGTTACTGCCGTCATAAGATGTATCATATAGGCAAAGCGTGTGACAGACCTATGGATATCTGCATGACATTTAACACGTCTGGCAGATCTCTGATAAAATACGGCCATGCCCGTGCAGTAGGTGTTGCAGAAGGACTGGACCTTCTTGCACAGGCATATGAATCCAACCTGGTCCAGTTCGGCGAAAATGTCAGAGATCGGGTTAATTTCATCTGTAACTGCTGTGGATGCTGTTGTGAGGCCATGATTGCAGCACGGCGGTTTTCAATATTCAATCCCATACATACTTCTAATTTTATCCCGAAAATCAATAGTGATTCCTGCACGGGCTGTGGTAAATGTATTACCATTTGTCCGGTGGAGGCCATGACTTTGGTGTCGGCCAATGATTCTGAAAAACCAAAAAAGAAAAAAGCCCGCCTTAATGAAGATATCTGTCTTGGATGCGGTCTTTGTGTCCGGGCATGTGTGGAAGGCAGCCTTGAACTCAAATCTTTGCCCCAGAGGGTCATCACGCCATTGAATGGAGCCCACAGAGCTGTCATTATGGCCATTGAACGAGGAAAACTTCAGCACTTGATTTTTGATAATAAGGTGCTATTCAGCCACCGTGCTCTTGCAGCGGTTCTGGGGGTGATCCTGCAACTGCCCCCTGTGAAACAGATAATGGCCAGTGAACAGGTAAAGTCTCGTTATCTTGAGGCACTGATTTCATACATGGAAGGTTCTGATACTATATGAAGAAATTTCAATTTTCTGAGAGTATGGGCAAGAGGACATATCGAGCTTGGAGCTGACTTTTACCGGCCGGGTTAAAACCAAGGTCCTTTTTTTATATGCGATTGCCTGGCTTGACTTTCTTTGTTTCGAAGACTATTTTTATGAAAATTTAATAAAAGGCTGTGAAGACAACGAATATGAAACCAAAGATAATTACCATTGTTGGAAAATCCAACTCCGGAAAGACCACTCTTCTTGAAAAACTGATCGCCCATCTAACGGACAGAGGGCATAGAATAGGATCTGTAAAGCATGCCCATGACGGGTTTGAAATGGACAAAGAAGGCAAAGACAGCTGGCGTCACAGAAAAGCGGGTGCCAGGGCCACTCTTGTTATTACTCAAGATGAAGTTGCCATAGTTAAAGATGATAAGACAAGCTATGTTGAAAAGATGAGATCTTATCTTTCTGATATGGATCTTATTTTAGCAGAAGGATTTAAAAAGCAAGCGCTTCCAAAAATAGAAGTTTTCAGGGCCCAAAGTGTGCACAAAGTACCGCTTTGCATGGAGGATGAAAATTTGATCGCCTTTGTTACAGATTCAGATTATAAACCGGAAGCGCCTTTGTTTGGGCTGGAAGATATCCGTCAGATAGCCGACTTTATTGAATTAAATTTTTTAAAAAGTTAACAGCGTGCGAAAGAAAAACATAAGACGAAACAGACGGTGCCTGACATATGGTTGTGTTATTGCCGCAATCTTTTTTTATTCCTTTTGTATGGCAGCCCAGGATCAACCTAAGGAGTATCATTGCGTTACTCAATTTGAAAACGGGACTATAAACTGGAGCACCGGAAAGATTTCTGCAATAGGCAAGGCATCTCCTGAAGATAACAGGGAAACCTCCCATGAATCAGTTCCCGGATCAGCAAGGGCAGATGCAAACCGGCAGATCATAGATCTTTTAAAACAAATAAAAATTAATAATATTTTGACCGTGGGTGAGTATGCTTCCAAAAATGATGTCATTTTGGCAGGTATGGAGAAAACAGCAAGGGATGCAACCATTTTAAAACAGTATTATACGTCTGCCCTTTCTGTGGAAATAATGATTGAAACCAGTATTTTTGGCGGCTTTTTACAATTGATATTGCCGGAAGAAATTCGGCAGATACCCAAAATCAGCCCTGATATACCCCAGAAAAATATTAAAATGACAGGAGAAAATTTCTACACGGGTTTGATTATTGATGCAAGGGGGCTTGGAACTGAACCCGTACTTAATCCTTTGATTGTCAGCGAACAGGGCCATAACATATATTCTTCTGTTTTTATCAGCAGAGAGTTTGCAGTTCAAAAGGGTGTCTGCAAATATCTTTGCAGTATGGATCAGGCATTAAAGGATAAGAGAATTGGCAGTCATCCCATGGTTTTCAAGGGACTTCGCAAAGAAGGAAAACCCACTACCGCCATTGTTATCAGCACGTCGGATTACCACCTGTTGGAAAAAGCAACAGAGCGCCATACCTTTCTGAAAGAATGCAGGATTATTATTGTGCAGGATGATCAATAAGGGCATTATCAATTAATCTTGTTTTTCCTACTTTCACGGCTATTGCCAGTAATACCTGATGTTCTATGCTGTCAACAGCCTCAAGGGTTTTGGGATTGCAAAAGGAAATATACTCTATCGTTGTTTCAGGAAATGTACAAATAAACGTTTCAATCTGATTTTTGATGGCCACAGGATTTTTCTCTCCCCTGGCAATCAATTCTTTGGCCAGATTCAATGATTTTGAAAGACTTAAGGCGGACGACCTTTGAAGTTTGGAAAGATAAGCGTTCCTCGAACTCATTGCAAGGCCGTCTTTTTCACGGATGATATTTCCTGCTATAATTTTGATGTCAAAATCCAGATCCAGTGTAAGTTGTCGAATAATCTGAAGCTGCTGATAATCTTTTTGTCCAAATATGGCAATATCCGGCATAACAATATTAAACAATTTGGTGACCACGGTTGCAACGCCTGAAAAATGAACCGGTCTGAATTTCCCGCATAAAAATCCCGGAAGATATTGGAGTTTAATTTCAGTTTGAAACTTTTCAGGATAAACTGTTTTTTTGCTGGGTAAAAAGACGGCGGTTACACCGGCTTTTTTAGCAAGGGCAAGATCATTTTCAATGTTTGAAGGATAAGAATCTAAGTCCTCATTAGGCCCGAATTGAGTCGGGTTTACAAAGATACTGACCACAAGTTCATCACATAAGGGTTTTCCTTTTTCCATCAGGGAAATGTGTCCCTGGTGAAAATATCCCATGGTCGGTACAAGGCAAACCGTTTTTGATTCTTTCTTCTTTTTTTTTGACCATTCCTGCATGGCTGATTTTGTTTTTAATATGTCCACTATTTTTCTTTACTCCTCTTTAGGGGTATTTTCCTGTCGGATTGCAGGAAACAGCAGATCAAACGTTGTTCCCTTGTTATTGGAAATCACAGAAATAAAGCCATTATGATCCTGAACCGCATTCCAGACAACAGTAAGACCCAGTCCAGTACCGTTTTTCCTCATTTCTTTTTTTGTAAAAAAGGGGTTAAATATTTTTTTTAGATTTTTGTCATCAATGCCCGGCCCATTATCAATCACACTTAAAACGACATATTCGCCCGGCACAATATTTTCATACCCGGGTACGGAGGAATCAATATGCCTGTTAGCGGTTGAGATAAGAACCTTTCCGCCTTCATTGCCTGAAACTTCCTCCGCTGCATTCAAAACAAGGTTCATGATCGTTTTTTCGATATGAAGATAGGAGCCCTTGATATTCAACAGCTCCGGTTCTGTCAGGATTTCTATTTTTACCCGTTGGCAGGCTTTTCTGATTTTGTCAAAATCAGGGGCAGATGTATAACGGTCTATGATAGAATTAATATTGATGATTTCCATTTGTGCGCTGGAACCCCGGGAGATGGTTAACAGATCGCTCACAAGGGCAGACGCTTTTTGACCGGAAGCCTTAATTATATTCAATCCCTGTCTGATCTGGGGATCAAGATTTTTTTCCATCATAAGAACCTCGGGATATGTGGCAATTCCTGAGAGGGTGTTATTCAGGTCATGTGCAACCGTTCCGGCTAATATTCCTAAGGCCTTTAATCTTTCAGCCTGTATGAGTTTTTCTTTGAGTCGTTGTTGTTCTTGTTCCAGGTTTTTTGTCAGGAGTTTGATTTCCCTGCCTGAGATTTTCAGGGCTTTGATTAAAATCACCAGGGAAAGGGTTGCTGCCACACATAAAAAGGCGACTGTTCCAACGAGTAAAACCCAGGCCTCAGAACTTGAAACTCCTCCCAATGAGATCAACCCGTTAAAATAAAAAAATCCAAATACAATCAGCGTTATGATATAGGGGACAAGACAACTGACCAAAAGGATCAGCAATAGACGGTTAAAGATTTTTTCCTGCCGGAAATGAAGGATATCATCATCGTTTTCATAAATAGATTTTACAGTGAAAATATGGGGGCCCATAACCGTTGACTTATTAATAATTTAAAGATAATGAAGATTGTACTATATCGGTCATAAAATGCAATATAATTAAAGGATTTGCCATGAAACCATACGTCCCGACCAGAGAAGACGCCTTCAAGCTGTTAAAAAAATATAATAAAAAACAAGGGTTGATCCGTCATGCGCTTGCTGTTGAAGCCGTGATGGGCCATTTTGCCCATCGTTTCAATGAAGATGAAGAAAAATGGCGGGTCATAGGACTGGTGCATGACCTTGATTATGAGATGTTTCCTGACGCGCATTGCCACAAGTGTGTTGAATTGTTTAAAGAGCACAATTGGCCTGAAGACTATATTCGGGCGGTCATCAGCCACGGCTTTGGGATTTGTACGGATGTAAAACCTGAAACCAATCTTGAGAAAACACTCTATGCCATTGATGAACTCACAGGTCTTGTGGCAAGTTCCGCCCTGGTCAGGCCTTCAAAAAGCATTCTTGATATCAAGGCAAAATCCGTTAAAAAGAAATTTAAAGATAAACGCTTTGCCGCAGGGGTTGACAGAAAGGTGATCCAGCAGGGAGCCGAATTTCTTGATATGGATCTTTCCGAACTCATTACAGAAGTAATCTTAGGAATGCGGCCCGCAGCAGAAGAGATCGGTTTAAAAGGAAATTTATAAGATAATGCCGGAACGTTTTTTATTTTCTTAAGGATGCAACAAGCCGATTCGGTTTTTCAAAATACTCAAAAACATCCAGAATATTGTGCACAATAAGATCAGATGCAAGCAGAGTCTTTGATGCCAGGCCCTCTTTTTGAAGAACCGCTATCCCTAATACAGACTCTTTTAAGATCAGCTCGTCATTAGATCCGTTTCCGACACAAAGGGTATTTTCCCGCCCAAGTTTTTTTAGATATTCAAGTTTGCATTCTGCCTGATTGTTTTGAGGTATAATGCTTAATGTGCAAATGACATTTTCCAGTTCCTTTTTAACGAACCCGAATGTATCCGCAGTAATCACGTGAAAAGCCAGCCGGTCGGAATATTGGTTGATTTTTTCTTTCACCTCTTTGATCAGAAACCCGTCCATGGCAATAGTTCCGTTATAATCGAGCAGAACATTTTCAATCGTGATATCAAAGGTTCCCGGTATGTTAATATTCACCATATTTTTTTCCTTATAATTTATTCACCATTGTTGTTTCATCTGCCGGTCCGACAAAACCATGCCTGAATCGGCTATCCGTTTCACCTGGTCCAGATAATGGGATACAAGAATCATGGTACAATCCTTTTTCAGTTCAAGGAGCAGGTCTTCAATCACCCTGCCTGATTTATCATCCAGGGAAGATGTCGGCTCATCCAATAATAAAACCTGCGGATTTAAGACCAATGCCCTTGCAATGCACAGCCTCTGCTGCTGACCGCCCGAAAGAGCCCTTGCATCTTCATTTAACCTGTCTTTGACCTCATCCCATAGAAATGATCTTTTCAATGCATCCTCAACCCTGAAAGAACCAAGGGTTTTGTTATTTTCGCCTTTGAGTTTCAATGGAAAAGCAATATTGTTATAAATACTCATGGGCAAGGGATTTGGAACCTGAAAAACCATTCCGACCTGTCTTCGCAAATCAGAGACATTGTATCTTTTATCATAAATATTTTGAAAATCCGAGCCGAATCTTATTTCAATGTGTCCCTTAATTCTCGTTTCTTCAATACTTTCCCATAACCGGTTAAGGGTCATCAGAAAGGTGGATTTCCCCTGGCCTGAAGGCCCGGTTACAGCCGTGATGGTATTTTGGGGTATCTCTAAACTGATATCTTCTAAAATTGGATGGTCATTGTAATAAAACCAGAGGTTTTTGATATTAATTTTTATATTTTCAGTCATAGGCATGTCAAGGTCTGTAAAGTATTTTTTGTGAAAGTCTTTTTTTTATCCAATGGGCAAAAACAAACAGGCTGATACAGATAAACAGCAGGATCAGGCAGGCACCATAGCCTTTCATCAATTCGGAATTGTCGGAATACTGAGAAGAAATATAATAAATGTAAAACGGCAGGGCTTCAAAGCTTGAAAAGACAGATTTTGGAATACCGGCTGTTGCAACCGCACCGGTCAGCATGATGACTGCCGTATCTTCCGCACATCTTCCAATGGATAGAATAATGCCGCTTAATATGCCTGATAAAGAGGAGGGCAGCAGGACATAAAAAATATTCTGCAGCTTTGTAGCGCCAAGGCTGGGCGCGGTCAGCCGGACACTGAGCGGCAGGGTTTCCAGGGATATCTGGGTTGTCCGGATGATATACGGCAGGACCAGAAAAGCCAGGGAAAGAGCGGATATCAGAAGACAGGGAAAAAGTCTGGTGTAAAAATAATGGTGTAAAAAAATGGTAACACAAAATCCGAAAAGCCCGACGACAATGGAAGGTATGCCGGCAAGAATATCAAAAAGCAGACTGAAGGACCCTTTTATCTTTGGCGGGCAGTATTCAGCAAGGAAAATTCCTGTTGCCAGTCCCAGGGGTATGGCAACTATAATGGAAAGGGTGATGAGGAACAAAGTCCCTGCAATGGCAGGGAAAAGACCGTCAAACACTTGGCTTTTCAGGAATATGGCATCAAGGGGACGGGTGTCGTCAAAAATGAGATGCAGGTTTAAGGATTGATATCCATTTGCGATTAAAAATCCGACAATGGTAAGAACAGCCCCAACCAGAAGGATGCTGCACCCCCATGAAAAATAGTTAAACAATCTGTCAAAAAATTCAGGTTTCATTTATTGTTTTTCTTTTTTTGAATGAAAACCTGGACATAATAATGCCAAAACTTGTCATGATATACAAAAAGATGCTGGAAAGAAAAATTGTTTTAAACTCTATGCTGTCAAAGTCGGCTGCAATGATCAGGGCAATGTGGGCGGTCAGGGTTCTTGCCGAATCCAGAACAGAGCCGGGGAAAGCCACAGAATTTCCGCTGATCATAAGCGCAATAAGAGTGTCTCCCATTGCCCTGCCAAAGGAGAGGATAATGCCTGTGAGCATTCCCTTCCATGAGTGGGGCAGCACCACATAAAAAAATTTCTGGGCCGTGTTTCCCCCAAGGGCATCCACAGCGTTTAAATCATTTTGGGGAACCATGGAAAAACTCTGCACAAAAAACAGGATCATTGTCGGGGAGATTAAAATCGAAAGCATGATGGCAGCGGACAGGATGCACATCCCTGATCCTTTGAGAAATAATTCCCGGACCAGGGGAACCAGAAAAAAAATTCCGACAAACCCATAGATGACCGTGGGAACCGCTGTCATTGACTCAATAATCTTTTTTAACCATTTTCCCAGGCCTCTGGGGTTAAGTATCCCAATGAAAAAGGAACACCCAAGGCTTACAGGGAAACTGATGACAAGGGCCATAAGGGCAATACAAATCGTTCCAATAATCATGGGCCCAAGACCGAATAGCCCATGGTCCGGAGCCCATGGGCCTGTCAGCATATCAAAAAACAGTCCTTGTTTGAGTATCGGAAGGGCCAGGACGATCATAAATCCTAATATAAAAAGGGTAATGCCTGCGCTTAAAATCGATGCAGCAAAAAAGACAGATTTAAAGATTGTCTCTTTGACATCCATCAGCTTACAGGAATAAATCCTTTCTCAAGCGCTATTTTCTGGCCTTCCGGTCCCAGCAGATAATCGATGAACTTTTTGGCAAGACCCTTGACGTCTCCTTTTGTGTTGCTGTAAAGACCTCTTGCTACTGTATATTGGCCCTGCTTCACAGAATCCATGGTCGGTTTCACACCATCCAGAACAATGGCAAAAACACTGTCATTAATAAATCCTACAGAAACATATCCGATGCTGTAAGGATCATTATTTACGGCTGTTTTCATGGCACCGTTGGAAACAACCACATTGGCTCTGCTTGTGATGTCTTTTTTCTCCAACGCTTTTTTCCAGAAAATACTGCGGGTTCCGCTTGCCTTATCCCGGGTATAGACATTGATGGGCTTGTCATTGCCGCCAAGTTCCTTCCAGTTTGCAATTTTTCCTGAGAAAATATCCTGCAGCTGCTGACGGGTAAGGGTTTTAACCAGGTTTTTGGGATTGACGACAGCAGCTACCCCGTCAATGGCCCATTTAATCATTTTTAGTCCGTATTTATTGATTTCCGCTTCTGTTGCCTTTCTCCCGGAATTGCCGATATCAACCAGTCCTTCACCCACCTGTTTGATTCCGGCTCCTGAACCGCCCCCTGCAATGGTGATCCGGATATCAGGATTAAAGGTCATGATTCTTTTGGCAGCCTCTTTCATCACAGGGATGTGAGCTGTCCCGCCGGAAATTCTAAGGACCTGTTTTTCTCCCTTGAACCGGTCAAGTTCTCCGGCAAAACAATTTCCAGCCACCAGGAAAAAGAGCATAATCATAAATATTAATAGTGCCGTTAAGTTGCGAATTATCATTTTTGTTTCCCTCCTTGTTTGAATTTTTTGTTTTTTAATACGGCCTATCAATAATAAGAATTTTGGGGTTAATCCAATTTTTAATATGAATATGAAAGGTGAAATAGATTGGAAAAAGCTATATGGCAGTTCTTACTTCAATATTTTTTTTGGCAAGAAAGTCTTTTACGCTTTGAATCGGTACTTCTTTTCTGTGAAATATGCCGGCGGCCAAGGCTGCTTCCGCAGCCGTTTTTTTAAACACCTGGGCAAAATGTTCTTCACAGCCGGCCCCGCTTGAAGCAATCACCGGGATGGAAACAGCAGTTCTTACTGCATTGATTAATTCAAGGTCAAATCCTGAGTTTGTTCCGTCTTTATCAATGCAATTGAGGAGAATTTCCCCGGCACCAAGATCCTGGCAGGCTTTGGCCAATGCAACCGCATCCAGATCTCTTGTTACCCTGCCACCCTGGATGGTACACTGATACCAGCAGTAAGCTTCATTGTTGGGCCCGGTGAATTGAGTTTTGATCACGTGGTGTTTTTTTGCATCGTCCGGGGAATTGACGTAGACTCTCTTGGGGTCAACTGAAATCACAACGGCCTGGTTTCCATATACGTTAGAGATTTGTTCAATGGAGCTTTTTCCGGATTTTTTCCCCGTCTTTAAATATTGTTCGGCGATATACACGGCGTCACTGCCAATGGATATTTTATCAGCACCTGATCTGAAATACCGGGAGGCCACTTCAAGTGCTGTATACGTTCTACCTTTACTGTCTGTATAATCCCTGATCCCGCCCCCAATGGTCAGCGGCACAAAAACGTTTTTGCTGGTTTTTTCAAGGACGTCTATCATGGGCATGTCTTTCAGTGGGAAATCCCTGAATCCTGTGATATTTAAAAAAGTGATCTCATCGGCACCCTCTTCATAATACCGTTTGGCAAGTTCCACAGGTTTGCCCAGATTCCTGACATTTCCTTCCTGTCTTACATCATACTGATCCCCTTTGGTCACCACAAGGTCACCTTCATCATTGGTCCTGACATCCAGGCAGGCGATAATTCTTTTTGAAAGCCCCTTTCCTTTGATATTGATAGTTTTTTGAGCTTTCAGATTCTTTTGGTAAATAAAATTTTCAAGCAGTTTTATCCCGGCATTCCCGCTTTTTTCAGGGTGAAACTGGGTACCGATAATATTGCCTTTCTGAATACTGCTCACAAACTCATAATCATAATTTGTGGTGGTTAAAACGACAGACTCCTCCTCAGGTACAATATGATAGGAGTGGACAAAGTAAAATTTTGTATCCGGCTTAACACCTTTAAAAACAGGAGACTCCTTTTTCAGATTCACCCCGTTCCATCCGATATGCGGGACAGCAAGGCTGGTTCCGAATCGTTTGACCCTGCCCTTGAAGATACATAAGCTTTCATTGCCGGATAAATCTTCTTCGCTTCCCTCAAAAAGGGCCTGCATACCCAGACAGATACCAAAAAAAGGCCGGTCGGCTTTAAGATATTCCCTCAAGGGGTTGACATAGTCTTTTTCATTGAGAACTCTGATCATGCTTTCATAATTGCCCACACCGGGAAATAAGAGTTTTTCAGCATCCAGAATATCAGAAGGCCTGGTAACCGGTTTGATTTTTCCGCCCAGTTTTTCAATGGCATTGACCACGCTTCGAACGTTGCCGGCACCATAATCAAGTAAGGTAATCATAATGTTGCTTTATCCTTCGAGCATAGGGATTTGCTGAAATTTTTCTTTGAGCTCACCTGTAATCTTAAGTGGTTTTCCATCAAGGCCTGCAATCACAAAGGTGATGTCGGCATCCACACAAACAGCACCGGTTTTTTTGTTGATAATCTGCTGTTTTATGACGACACTCTTATTTCCTATTTTCCCAAGGCCTGATTTGATGATAATAACATCATTGACCCTGACCGGATTTTTATAAGATATATTAATATTAACAACAAAGAAGCGAAAACCTGTATTCATAAACTCTTCAAGGTTTATATGGTCTTCAAGAAGCTGCCATCGCCCTTCTTCTAAAAATTCAAGATACCGGGCATTGTTCACATGCTGGTACAGGTCGGTATGATATCCTCTAATTCTGATTTCAGGTTCCATTTTCTACTCCCGTGGATTTATCTTATCAATAAACTTGCATTTTCAATACATGCCATATCATGTTGAAATTCTTTTATCAGTGTCTGTATCATGGAGACTTTTATTTTTTTTACCCCAATTGTTTTGCAGATTTTATCATTCAAATCGGTTTTTAGAAAGATATTTATCCTGCTCGTTTTGGTCATCATGGACAGTGCCGTGCCGCCATTGCCTTTATAGTCCTTTTCAAGGATATTAAAGGCCTGGTTGAAAGTGCCATAGTTAAAGTATTTAATAAACGTGTCAGACCCGATGCCATCAATACATTCTGCCAGAACAATCAGGCTGCCCTTGTCTTTTACAAACATGGCCGCGTTATTGATAGCTTTATGGGCCTGAATAAAATTAATGTCTTTTGGAAAGCCGCCGCAGGATGCAATGATAAGTTCATACTGCTTGTCAGTCATTGTTTTATAAAAGGAGTCAAGGGTTTTGCCCGCCGTTAAAAAATCGTTGTAGGTTTTTCCGATGATGAGTTGGCACACCTTTGCTTTTGAATCAAGTATGCCGTGGATGGACACTCTTTGGGGTTCAATAAAATCATCAATTTCTTTTAAATCCCTGGCTAAGGGATTGTTTTCAAGATTTCCAGGCTGACAGCCGGGAGATAGTTTTTTTAAATTTTGATCGAGAAAAAGTCCGTGGTTCTGATAAATATCCGGCTTGTATCCCAGTCCGGGGAACAAGAGTTTTCTGCCGCCGCCGTATCCGGCAAAATAATGATGGGACAGGGCACCAAACGTAATGATCAGATTACTTTTGAGAAGATCTTTTCGAATATGGACTTTTGTGCCTTTCCGGGTGTTCCCAAGGCCTGTGAAAAGGGCTTTATCATTGCAGTCATGATGAATAAACCGGTGCGTTTGATATATATTTCCATAGGTGTTCAGACATTCTTCATCACTCTGTCTTGCATGGGTGCCATAGGCAATAAAAAACGTAATTTGCCGGTTTTCTATCCCTTTTAGATGGAGTATCTCCAAAATCCAGGGCAGATAGGTTTTATAACCGCAAAGCCTTGTTTTATCAGCCACCACGATTGAGATGGCAGGGCAGTTCGGCAAATTTTCAGGCAAAGCCTTTGAAAAATCGACTACAAACTTTTTTTTGTCGATAAAAGACACAGGTTCCCGGATGCTTAAGCGGTCTGTTTTATCCGGCAATTCAATGTCACAGAAGGCCTTCCCATATTTAAGATCAGTTTTTTTGTGCATAAATCCCCTGTAGGTTGTCGTGAAAGCAAAGGGTTTTAAACCCTGATTGGTCAAGCCGTTTCATGGTATTCTTAATGAATTTGTCTTTGCTTTTAATTTTTTTCGGGCTGCCGGTATAGTGAAATAATTTTGAACGGGATGTCATGATCCTGAAAAGCGCATCATAAAATTTTCTTCCGTAAAGATCTCCGGTAGCGGATGTGAACCTTGGCGGATCATGAATCACACTGTTAAACATGCTGTTTTCAAATCTGTCAATCTCACGGGTGATGTCGGCATGGACCATCTCCAGCCTTTTGTCGGCATGTTTTTTCAACCAGGGGTTTAAATTGCGTATTTTTATTACAGCAGGGCTCTTTTCAGTTGAAATCACTTTTTTTGCTCCTGCCTTTAAAGCAAAAATAGCTGAATACCCAAGACCGCCGCAGGTATCGAGAACCTGATCGTTTGCTGCAACAACCAGCCGCGTCTTTAACTTTGCATCTGTTAAGGGATCAATCTCTTTAGAGCGGTGCATTTTGATTCCATTGATCTCAAGGGTCGGTGCACTGCTAGTGGGAACCAGTTTGTAATACCCGTCACTTCGCACTTCAACAGGGCGCAACTTATTGTTCTGAAAGACAAAAATTTTGTTTTTAAAAGAGGATATGGACTCAAGCTTTTTCATATCAATAAACATATCATTATCAAGTATCAGCCGGTCCTCCTCAATTTGCCACACCTTTTCAGATAAGTTCAGGTCCAGGGACAGACAGACCCTTTTTGTACCATTCCTGAACGCCTCAAGGATTTTTGTGACAACATCAAAATAAAAATAATAAGTGTAATTCATATAAAGTTTAAAAATCAATACTGCCCGGAGTTCTTGGGAAAGGTATAACATCTCTTATGTTACTGATTCCGGTAATCATCATTAAAAATCTTTCAAACCCCAGGCCAAACCCTGAATGGGGCACAGAGCCGAATTTTCTGGAATCCAGATACCACCAGTAGTCTTCCTTCGGCAGATTCATTTCATCCATCCTTTTTTCCAGCACCAAAAGTCTGTCTTCCCTCTGGCTGCCGCCAATGAGCTCCCCTATTCCGGGAACAAGCAGGTCTACGGCTGCAACGGTTTTTCCATCATCATTCATCCGCATGTAAAAGGGTTTGATTCCCTTTGGATAATCTGTAAGAAAAACCGGTTTTTTAAAATAAACTTCTGCCAGATACCGCTCATGCTCAGATTGCAGATCTGTTCCATATTCAACTTTAAAGTCAAATTTCTTTTTGGATTTCAGTAGTATATCAATGGCCTCAGTATAAGAAATTCTCCCGAATTCAGAGTTTAAAAGGGTGTCAATGCGTTTTGACAGTGATTTGTCTACAAATTTAATGAAAAGATCCATGTCTTCTTTGCATTCATTCATGGCATGCTGAGTGAGATATTTAACGAGCTCTTCACCATGATCCATGTTTTCCTTTAAGTCGCAGAAGGCCATCTCCGGTTCCAGCATCCAGAATTCTGCCACATGCCGGCTGGTATTGGAATTTTCCGCCCTGAAAGTCGGACCAAAGGTGTAGACATCACCTAAGGCCAAGGCAAACATTTCAGCAGGCAACTGGCCTGAAACCGTCAGGTTGGATTCCCGGCCAAAGAAATTTTCCTTCCCTGGTTCAGGGCTGGTTACCCTGAACATTTCACCCGCACCTTCGCAGTCAGCCCCTGTGATCAAAGGAGTGGTCAGATACCTGAACCCTTTTTCCTTGTAAAATTTATGAATGGCAAACATCATCTCTGATCGGATCCGGAAGGCAGCGCCGTATTTGTTTGTCCGAGGTCTTAAATGGGCAATGGTTCTTAAGAATTCATCCGAGTGTCTCTTTTTTTGGAGGGGATAGGATTCCGGCGCAATATTTATAATTTCAATATCTGATGCCTGGATTTCCCATTTTTGCCCTTTTCCGGGAGATTCTAAAAGCTGTCCTGCAACAGCTACAGAGGTGCCCGTGGTAATTTTTTCTATATCCGGATAATTTTCAAGATCATTATTTGCAATGACCTGGATACTTTTTAAGGCTGATCCGTCATTTATATCCATGAAAGAGAATTCTTTTGAATCCCGTTTGGTTCTGACCCACCCTTTGATAAGGACTTTTCCCGGTGTTTTTTCAAGCTTGAGCAGCACATTGATTTTTGTTCTTTTCATTGCTTTATCCCGCAAAAAATAATATATTAAAAAATTTGATTATACCTAACATATTTAAAGATTAGTTTTTAAAATTTCACTATCATGCATAAACAAAATTATCAAGATATCCTTGCACTGGTCCAGACACCGACACGATACGTGGGCAATGAGATCAATGCCGTGAAAAAAGATCTGGAACAGGTGGATCTGACATTTGCCCTGGTATTTCCGGATCTTTATGAAATCGGAACCTCTCATTTTGGGCTGCAGATTCTCTATTCCATTTTAAACAGCCATGAAAATATTGCAGCAGAACGTTTTTTTTCGCCTGCTCCGGATATGGAAGCCTATCTAGTGGAAAAAAAGATTCCCTGCCTTTCCATGGAGTCCCAAAAAGAGCTGAACAGCTTTGATATCATTGGAATCAGTCTTCTTTATGAGCTTAACTTTACCAATATTTTAACTCTTTTGAGTTTGTCACGGATTCCTTTTTATTCAGAACAAAGAGATGATTCTTTCCCCCTTATTATTGGCGGCGGACCCTGCGCTTTTAATCCTGAACCTTTGGCTGATTTTTTTGATGCCTTTGTGATCGGGGATGGTGAAGATGTTATTGTTCAAATTTCAAATCAGGTCATTGAGTTTAAAAAACAGGGAGACGGCAAAAAGAAAACCCTGCTCAAACTTTTGTCAAAGATAGACGGGGTGTACGTCCCTTCATTTTTTGAACCGGCATATGATGAAAATGGTATCCAGACGCTTACCCCTATATTTGAAGACTACCAAAAAGTTAAGAGGGCGTTCCTGCCGAGCCTTACAAAAGACAATTTTCCTAAATCTCCGATTATTCCCTTTGCCAAACCGGTTCATGACCGGCTGAGGCTTGAGATTGCCAGGGGGTGTTCCAGGGGATGCCGGTTCTGCCAGGCAGGCATGATATACCGGCCGGTCAGGGAAAGGTCATTGGAGGACTTGATAGAAATTACCCAGGAATCTTTAAAAACAACCGGGTATTCGGATATCTCTCTTTTGTCTCTCAGTACAGGGGATTATTCAAATTTGGCTCAATTGATGTCGCAGCTTCTTGATTTGGGCCAGGGCCATTGCAATGCCATCTCTCTTCCGTCCATAAGGGCGGAAAAACTCACCCCGGAATTGATGAATATTATCAAAAAAGTTAGGAAAACCGGATTTACCATTGCCCCGGAATCAGGATCTCAACGCTTGAGAGATATCATTAATAAAAATCTTACAGAAAAAAGCATTGTGGCAACGGTTGAAAATGCACTTAACCTTGGATGGAAAAATATCAAGCTCTATTTTATGATGGGGCTTCCCTTTGAAACATCAGAGGACATTGAGGCCATCTGCAGTCTTTCAAAACGGCTGGCATCTTCCTATGCCAAAGGAAAAAAGGCCATCAATGTCAGTGCAGCCACGTTTATTCCCAAAGCCCATACACCTTTTCAACGATGTGCCCAGATTTCTTTGGATGAAACAAAAGAAAAACTGCAATATCTAAAAGACAATTTAAGGCATCGCAAGGTGAAACTCAAATGGCAAAGTCCTGAAATGAGCTTGGTTGAAGGGGTTTGGGCAAGGGGCGACAGAAAATTGTCGCAGCTTCTGGTAAAGGCCTTTGAAAATGGATGCCGTTTGGACGGCTGGACTGATAAGTTTGATTTTTCTTTGTGGCAAAAGGCCTTTGAAGAAACAGGGATTGATCCCTTATTTTATACGACACGTCAGCGCAATGACGAAGAAGCACTTCCCTGGGATATAATCGATTCAGGGGTGTTGCCCGAATTTTTAAAAGAAGAATTTCAAAAAGCCAAAGAAAAATCACTCACTCCGGACTGCAGGGAGAACGACTGCACAGGATGCGGTGTGTGTGATTTTAAAAAGATAAAGCCGGTGCTGCACGATATCTTTTCAGACCCCTCAAAAATTGATCCGGAAAACACCGACGTTCTGAAAAGGTTGCCGGATGACAGCTTTAAGAAATTTGAGATCACTTTTTCAAAACTTGGAACAGCAAGATTTTTCGGACACCTTGAACTTGCCACTATTGTTCAGAGGGCCGTGAAAAGAGCCGGGTTAAATGCTAAATATTCACAAGGGTTTAATCCTTCCATGCGGCTTTCCTTTGAAAATGCCCTCCCCGTTGGAATGGAAAGTGACGAAGAAGCGTTTTTTATCTACCTTGAAAAGGATTTGCCACCCAAAGAAATTGTTGATCTGTTAAACAAAACGCTTCCTGAAGGCCTTTGCATCACCGGATGCAAATTTTTCAACAAGTTTGTCAAAAGAGACGATCAGCTTTCCCGTTATATCATCGGGTTTGCAGATATTTGTCTGGGACAAGAAAAAGTGGATCAATTTTTGAATTTATCAGAATTTATTGTTGAAGACCTGAGTAAAAAAGGGAAAATAAGGAAAACCGATCTGCGAAAATCTGTTGAGAAAATATCCTTTATAGATTTACAAACCATTAAAATGGTTTTAAAAAAACATAATGAAAGAACCATAAGGCCCACAGAAATACTGACAAAATATTTTGAACTGGATGAAGATACCATAAAGATGGCAAGGATAAAAAAGATAACCTGCGTGTGACCTTCAGGTTAAAGGTCACACGTAACCTGAAGGTCACACGTAAAACAAGGATGAGCCCATGTTAAAAGAGCTTGTTGTGAATGCCGCCCCCCATGAAACACGGGTGGCACTGCTTGAAAACGGTACCATTGTAGAAGTTTTTATTGAAAGGGAAGACGAGACTTCCATTGCCGGAAATATTTATAAAGGACGGGTGCAAAGAGTTCTTCCGGGGATGCAGGCCGCCTTTGTGGATATTGGATTTGATCAGGCCGCCTTCATATATGTGGATGATGTTCTGGATACAGCCAGTCATAAAATGTATCAGAAATTTGAGCAGGACAATGATGTGGAAACGGATACCGAATCCAATGATGAAGATATTGAAACAACAGACATGGCAGATAATTATACCTCCTGGAAAGCCTCTTTAAACCAGGGGTGCGGTATTGAGGAATTGCTTATAGAAGGCCAGGAGATCCTGGTCCAGGTGGCCAAATCATCCATTGGCACCAAGGGGCCGAGAATCACTACCCACATCTCCCTGGCAGGCCGGTACATGGTATTAATGCCCACGGTTGATCATATCGGTATATCAAAAAGAATTGAAAACGATAGTGAAAGAACAAGGCTGAAAGACCTGTTACTTTCTATTCGGAAAAATAAATTCGGGTATATATTCAGAACACAGGCTCAGGGAATTGATGAAGATACCATCAAAAAAGAGATCGATTTTTTAACCAAGACATGGGAAAATATTCTGTTAAAGAGCAAGACTGCCGCAGCGCCCTCCCTTGTATATAAAGATCTTACAGCAACCTTCAGGGCGGTCAGGGATCTTTTGGCCAATGAAGCCGATAAGCTGATTATCGATTCTAAAGAAGAATATGACAATGTTCAGAATTTTTTGAAAAAGCTGATGCCGGATGTGAACTTGTCTGTGGAGCTATATCAGGGGCGGGAATCCCTTTTTGATGCCTATAATATTGAAGGGGATGTGGCAAGAGCATTAAAGAAAAAAGTCTGGCTCAAATCCGGTGGATATATCGTGATTGAGCAGACAGAGGCGCTGGTGGCCATTGATGTGAATACCGGCCGGTATGTGGGAAAACATAATTTTGACGAGACCATCCTTAAAACCAACCTTGAAGCTGTCAAGGAAATTGCCTACCAGATACGGCTTCGAAATATTGGCGGTATCATCATTATTGACTTTATCGATATGAAAAAAGAGCAGCACAAGGAAAAGGTCATGGCACACATGAATGACGCCATGAAAAAAGACAAGAGCCAGACCAATGTGCTGCCGTTAACCGAACTTGGCCTTGTTCAGATGACAAGAAAAAGAATCAGACGGAATCTGACCCGAACCCTTTGTAAACCCTGTTTCTATTGTAATGGTGACGGCAATCTCTTATCCGGGAAATCCATATGCCATAAAATTTACAGGGACCTTATCAGCGAAGCAGGAGATATCATGGGCAACCGATTCACGGTAAAAGTACATCCGGAAATAGCCCAGTTGTTACATGGAAGGGAAAACCATTTGATTTCCTCCCTTGAAAAACAGTTTTCAAAACCAATTGCCATATATCCGGAGCCCCATTATCATATAGAGGAATACCATATCTTCGAGTCCCTGGTAAAACAAATATAATTTGAACTATGTTCATTCTTGACAATTTTTTAAAAAAGGGCTAATGTATTATGTTTATTGTGGTTTGCAGTATTATGGTTAAAATAAAATATATTTAAGGTAAGGATTGAAAGATTTATGAAACGAACATTTCAACCAAGCAACCGGAAAAGAACCAGAAAACACGGATTTCTCAAAAGAATGTCCACACCCGGTGGAAGACGTGTAATTAACGCCAGAAGAGCAAAGGGAAGAAAAAAACTCAGCGTTTAATAAAGGGATTTATTGAGAAACTTTTGTTTACCAAAAAAGGTGAGGCTCCTAAAGCGGGCCCAATTTTTAACAGTTTCGAAACAAGGGAAAAAGGTAGTAACAGGCTGCTTTATAGCAATTGTGCTTAAAGAAACAGCTCAAAACAATCGAATTGGCATTACAATATCAAAAAAAGTAGGAAATGCAGTAGAGCGTAACAGGATAAAAAGAATTATTAGAGAATTTTTCAGACACAACAAACAGAACATTTCAGGACCTAAGGATATAAACATCATTGCAAGGAAAGGTCTGACTACGCTATCCAACAGGCAGATTAGTGAGAAGCTTGACAAACTTTTTTCAAAAATAGCATTAGCATAGATAATGAAGAAACTATTATTAATACTTATTAAATTTTATCAATATGTTATTTCACCTCTAACAGGACGGAATTGTCGGTATTATCCGACCTGTTCGGCATATGCCATTGAGGCTCTTGAAAAATACGGCAGCCTTAAAGGCACAACTCTTGCCGTAAAAAGAGTTCTGCGTTGTCATCCATTCCATGCCGGAGGGTTTGATCCGGTCCCATAATTTATCCATATGCAAAACTGTTTTCCTTTTCTAATTAAAGTGAAGTGCCGTTACAAATTATTTCAGGTTTAGGAGAGAAAATGGATGAACAAAAACGATTATTATTAGCCGTCGTGCTTTCCGTGGTAGTCCTTGTAGGATATCAGACATTCTTTGTAAAGCCGCCGGAGCCTAATAATCAACCCCAGCAGGTTCAAGACCGGAAAGCAGATCAGGTTCAGGAAGCCAGCCCATATGTTTCCGAATATAAAACCAAGCCAGAGCCAGGTGTTGTGCCTCAACCGGTTGAACCTCAGAAAAAAAATTATCGAACCATATCCGTATCAACCCCTCTTTATAATATTGCCATTTCCGAATATGGTGCTGCGGTTAAAAACTTTGAACTGAAAAATTATAAACAAACAAACGAAACAGGCTCTCCTTTAAAGCAATTGGTGTCGGAGCAGCTTGTATCCGGAACCCTGTTTTTTGAGCTTGAAGGGCAGTCAGTCCCTGGATTAAAAGATGCTGTCTATACGGCAAAAATCGATACCAATGAGACCTCTTTTTCCGAAGGTGAAAAAACCATTGAATTTACCCTTGAGACACCCCAGGGGATTGTGGTGAAAAAGATTTTTACCTTTAAGGCAGATTCATACATGATTGATTGTGATATTGTTTTTCAAAACGGATCTGCCATGTCGTTAAACGATTCTCTTGTGATTTCAACGCCGGGATTTTTTAATGAAGAGACTAAAAAAAGATCCAGATTTGCATTTGAGGGACCGGTGGTGCTTATTGATGATGAATATACCGCCATTAAACCCGATGATATAGAAGATAAAAACACCTATCACGGAAAAATTGACTGGTCAGGATATTCAGAACGGTATTTTATGACGGCGGTCATGCCCAAAAAGAAAGATGATGATAGTGCAAATGATACAATACTCAAGCTTTCTTATACCAATGATATGGTTACCAATGATTATATCCAGAAGATGGATCGACTGGATCCGGGCAAACAAAGCAGCTATTCCTTTATTTTTTATATGGGTCCGAAAAGCCAGAAGGTATTGGGCAAATATGACAACAGCCTTAAAAATGCAATCAATTTTGGATTTTTTAATATAATTGCCAAGCCGCTTTTGATTACCATGAATGTCATCCATGGAGTGATTCCCAATTATGGTATCGCCATTATCCTTTTGACGATCTTAATCAAACTGATTTTCTGGCCCCTTGGAACCAAGAGTTACAAGTCCATGAACAAGATGAAAAAAGTTCAGCCGTTGATGATGGAAATCCGGGAAAAATTTAAAGGCGACAAACAGAAAATGAATCAGGAAACCATGGCGCTTTATAAAACATATAAAGTAAATCCGGCCAGCGGGTGTTTGCCCTTACTGGTTCAAATGCCTATTTTCTTTGCACTTTACAGGATGCTTTACCAGGCCATTGAGCTACGGCACGCACCATTTATCGGATGGATATCTGATTTGTCCGCCCCGGACAGATTGTTTGAGTTTAATTTTGCAATTCCAATGATGCAGGCACCCCACGGCATACCCATGCTGACACTTTTAATGGGAGCATCCTTCTTGCTACAGCAGAAAATGACGCCGACCACAGGAGATCCCATGCAGGCCAAAATGATGATGTTGATGCCGATATTTATGACCGTATTATTCATCAATTTTCCGGCAGGATTGGTTCTGTATATGTTTGTGAACAACATCATATCCATGGGGCAGCAGTATTATATTCAAAAGAAATTTTCGTAAGTAGGAGGTAATATGACACAAACTCAGGAATTCAGCGGAAAAGATGTAGATATCGCTATAAAAAATGCCTGCGCAGCATTAACACTTTCAAAAGATGAATTAGAATATGATGTAATTTCAGAAGGTACTTCAGGGATTTTTGGAATTGTTGGCAGAAAAGATGCCAAAATTAGAGTTGCTCTTCCGGATATGTATACTGATAAATCTAAAGAAATAGAAATGGAAGGAATCAAGTCCATTGTGGATGAGGCGTTTGGTCAGGAAACAAGACTGGAAGAACCCAAAAAGGAAGAACCCAAAAAGGAAGAATTCAAGTCCTTTGAAGCACCCGAGCCGGTTGATGTGTCTGAAGACTCGGTTACTCTTGGTACCGAAGCATTACAGAGAATGGCAGACTTGATTACGGAT
Source organism: Desulfobacula sp. (assembly GCF_014237455.1). Taxonomy (GTDB): domain Bacteria; phylum Desulfobacterota; class Desulfobacteria; order Desulfobacterales; family Desulfobacteraceae; genus Desulfobacula. The sequence goes on from NZ_JABZFL010000063.1 coordinate 65,939, forward strand.
GATGCCGATGTAAATGCCAGCACAGAGGCTGACAGACTGACCTTAAGCATTGAAGGCGGGAATGCCGGCATTCTGATTGGCAGAAAGGGTCAGACCCTTGATGCCATGCAGTTTTTGACCGACAAAATTATCAACAGGAAGAGTGAAGCCAGGGTCAGGGTCAAGGTGGATATCGAAGGATATATGGAAACCCGTAAAGCCAATCTGAAACACCTGGCATATAAAATGGCGGATAAGGCCAAAAAGACAGGGCGTCCTGCGACCATTAACCAGATGAGCGCACAGGACAGGCGTATCGTGCATCTGGCATTAAAAGATAACGACAATGTCCGAACCCAGAGCATGGGTGACGGGTATTACAGAAGACTTGTGATTTTCCCCAAAAAGAAAAATGCCTTTAGAGGGAAAAGACGGTTTAGAAAATAAAACACCATGAATGATACAATTGCCGCAATAGCAACCCCCTATGGAAGCGGCGGTATTGGTGTTATACGGATCTCGGGCCCTAAAGCCTTTGATATTGCATCAAAGCTTTTTTCAAAAAGAAAATTAAGGCCCGAAGGGTGTACAAATTTAGAATCTCATAAGGTCTATCACGGATATGTTTTTAACAACAAAAACAAAGAGATCATAGATGAGGTTTTACTGATCCCCATGAAGGGGCCTTCCTCTTATACGGCAGAGGATGTCGTGGAAATCCAGGCCCATTCCGGAACCATTGTATTGAGAACCATTCTGGATGAAATACTCTCACATGAGGCAAGGCTTTCTGAACCCGGAGAGTTTACAAAAAGAGCTTTTTTAAACCAGAGAATTGATCTGACCCAAGCCGAAGCAGTTGCAGATATAATCAATGCAAAATCTGCAGGTGCGCTGAAATTTGCTGCGTCCCAGAATCTTGGAGCATTAAAAAATCAGATCCGGGAACTAAGAGAAAAACTGATTCATTTTTTATCCCTGCTTGAAGTAAATATTGATTTCCCGGATGATGTAGAACCGTTTAAACCGTCCAGAAAAGAGATGGAGCTGATTGATGATGTGCTTGAAAAATGCCGGGAGTATGTCAAGCAGCATGAGGATGCCTGTTTTTTAAAGGACGGTATTAGGATTGCCATTTGCGGTGCACCCAATGTGGGAAAGTCAAGCCTGATGAACCGGCTGCTTGAACAGGACCGCGCTATTGTGACACCCATCCCGGGAACTACAAGGGATCCCATTGAAGAAGGGCTGAATATCGACGGCATACCGTTTGTGATTATAGATACGGCAGGTATTCACCAGAGCGATAATCTTGTGGAAATTATCGGTATTGAAAAGGCCAAAGACCACATTACCGCATCCGACCTTGTGTTGTTCATGAAAGAGCCCGGAACTCATTTTACCGACAAGGAATTTGAAAAAGTGGTGTCTCTGGAAAATCAATTGGACAAGAAAGTTATTTTTGTAGTTAATAAAATTGATCTTGATGAAGACAACCTGCCAACGCTTTCAAAAAAGTACCGGCATATCCCCAAAATTGAAATTTCAGCCCTCTTTAACAACGGGATCAAAGAGTTAAAACAAAAAATAGTGACGACCAGTATAGCTGATCTGGATATGGAAAAATCATCCGTTATTCCAAATTTGCGGCATAAAAAAGCCCTTGAACAGACTATTGAGAGTCTGATATCTGTAAAAACAGGGTTAGCCCAAACCCTGGAAGAAGAAACGCTGGTAATTGATATTAAAAATAGTATTGATTCCCTTGGAACAATTACAGGAGAAACCGCTTCTTTAGATATATTAGATCGTATTTTTGATAATTTTTGCATTGGTAAATAAAGGATAAACAATATGATATTAAATTTAAAAGAACACTTTGTTAAATATGAAGCATTGGTCCAGATGGTGGACGCAGTGTTTGACCGCGTAAAAAAAGAATTTCCCAAAGAAGTGTTCTGCCGGGAAAAATGCAGTGACTGCTGTTATGCGATTTTTGATCTGACACTCATAGAAGCGCTTTATTTGAAAGATAAATTTTTAAAAAAGTTTATGGGTAAAGATAAAAACGATCTCATTGAAATTGCCGGCAAAACAGACAGGGCCCTTACGAAGATGAAACGGGAGGCATATAAAAAAGTTAAAAACGGTGCAGACGAACTGGAAATAGTCGGAAAAATGTCCCAGGAGAGAGTCAGGTGCCCGCTGCTGGGTGAAGATAACCTCTGTGTCATGTATGAGCACCGGCCGATTACCTGCAGGGTTTATGGCATCCCCACCTCCACAGCCGGTGTCAGCCATATCTGCGGCCGGACAAATTTTATACAGGGAGAGCCTTACCCGACATTGAATATGGATAAAATTTATACCCAGCTCCAGCTCCTTTCTGCCCAATTGGTAAAGGATATTAATTCTGAAAAAATAAGAATGCATGAAATGTTGATTCCTGTCTCAATGGTGATGGTTACAGATTTTAACGAAGAATATCTTGGAGTCAGAAAAGATGGATAAGCTTACCCCCGAACAAATTGAAGAAAGAAAAAAAACCATTTTTGATGCCATGGGAAAAAGAGGCCAGAAACAGATCCTCAAAAAAGGGTATGACAACTGGGACCCGTTCCAGGAACCCAAAGATCCCATAGATATCAGGAAAGATAAAACCAAGCGAACCAGCCAGACGTTAATCAGGGAGTTCCTTTCCCGGATCGATCATGATGAGTACTCTAATTCTTTTGCCCAGGGGGCCTTTGAAATGTGCCTGGGTATCATCAATGATGACGAAAGGATCAGGGGGATGTTTGAGTTTGCCTGCTGGTATGAAGACCTTTTAAAAAAAGAAGGTCATGATTCCCCCTGATATGAAAATGGATATGGAAGCGGACAAAAAAGATGTCTTAAATATCCTTTTCCAATCTGATGTTAAACTGACGGCCCAGGCGTATATCAAAAAAATAAAAGAGCGGTTTTCACTCTCTTTTTTTGAGGCCAAAAAAATATTACAGCAGCTCATTGATGCGCAGGAGCTGTCCTACCATTATCTTTATGGCGCCACCTATGTGGAAAAAAGTTTTTTAAAGCCCGTCTCTATTACAAAGCATTTTATTCTCAAGCCCCCGGGATTTCAAGGCCGGTCAAATCAAAGCAATGGTGGCCAAAAGAAGATTGACCCCAATAAAATCGAATTGATTCTTGACCAGGGCATTTCTTTTGGTTCCGGTCAGCATCCTACGACACAGCTATGTCTTGCCGCCATTGATGTTTGTTTTTTTGAAAAACAGATGATGGCTTCCAAAGAAAATTTGGCAGGAGCTGACATTGGAACCGGTTCAGGTGTGCTTGCCATGGCCATGTGTCTGGCAGGGCTTACATCATGCAACGCCTATGAAATCGATCCGGTTTCTATTAATGAGGCCAAAAAAAATGTGGCGCTTAACCATCTTACGAAAAGAATCAAAGTGATTGAAGAGTATATGAAAGAAAGCAAAAACAGGTTTTCAATCATTTCTGCCAACTTAAGATTTCCAACGCTGGCAGCATTATCTGATATGATTTTTAACAGTTTAAAAAATAATGGTATTGCTATCCTGTCCGGTGTAAGAGAGTGGGAAAAGGATCAGTTCGTCGCTATTTATTCAGAAAAAGGATTTGAGCTTGTCTGGCAGCAGGATGAGAAAAAATGGTCCGGCTTTGTGCTGGTAAAAAAAGTATGTTAAATCTAATCTTATGTTAAAATCGTTTACTCATGTTTTTTTGATTCTTTTTTTAAGCCTTTTTCTTTATGGAAATATCTATTTCTGGACCGATGAAAATGGGGTCAAACATTTTACCAATATTGCTCCGCCTTTGAATGAAACGGTTGAAGAATTTAAGGAAAGCGATGTTGTTTTTCAAAAACAACAATTTAAGGTATTAAAAGTATTTGACGGGGACACCATAAAGGTCACAAGAGTTGATTTGATATTTAAAGTACGACTTGTGGGAATTGATTCCCCTGAAACTGGATTCAAAGGTCAAAAAAGCCAACCCTTCAGTCAAAAGGCGAAACAACATTTAACAGACTTGCTGGACAACAAAAAGGTTGCAATTAAAAGTTATGGCACAGGCGCATATAACAGGCAGTTGGCAGAAGTTTTTATCGGTAATAAAAATATTAATATAGAAATGATAAGAGCAGGCTTAGCTGAGGTATATACAGGCAGGCGGCCTAAAAAACTTGATTCGCAGCTCTATTTAAAAGAAGAAGCAAGCGCCAGGAGAGCAGGAAAAGGGATGTGGATACAGGGTAGCCGTTATAAAAGCCCACAGCAATGGAGAAAAGAGCACCCAAGAAAATAATTTTAGGCTTGCCAAACTCTTTTTAAGTGTTTATTCTCTTTTTAGGTAAAGAATGTCACTTTTAAAGCAATTTATAGAGTGCGTTTTTGGAAAACTTTTTTTAAACTATTATAAAGGAGCCGGCACTATGAAAGACAGAGCACTGAGAAGGCACCAGGATTTGAAAGTAAAAAGAAAAAATCAAAAAGCTTATAATAGTTGCATTTCGGATTTGCCCCAATCGGAAAAGCAAGAGTTGGAAAACAATATTGAAAAATTAAAAAAAGTTTGTGTAGCAAGGCATTTTGATGAACGTTCTAAAAAGGATGTCAAAAAAACATTCCAGGAGATGAAACATGATATTTCCATGGAGGAACAACTAGAGCTCAACTAACCGGAATAATTATTAATAAAAAGCCTCATTAGGGTTTGAAGTACCTTCATCCAATGAGGCTTTTTATTTTTACGATATTAAAATGGTATATCATCGTCTGGAATCGGTTCCTGGCCGCCTGTCATGCCCGGACTTGTCGTTCCCTGGGAAAGATTATTGGATCCGGAATCGGCTTGCTGGTTGTTACCGCTACCCTGATATCCGCCGCCTCCGCCCTGGGCATCCTGTTTTCCGCCAAGGAACTGGAAGTTGAATGCCACGATTTCAGTAATATAATGTGTTTGGCCGTCTTTTTCATAAGTTCTGGTTTGAAGTTTTCCTTCAATGAAAATTTTACTGCCTTTTGATAAATATTTTTCACAGACCTCTGCCTGTCTGCCAAATACCTTGATATTATGCCATTCTGTTTTTTCTTGTTTTTCACCCGTGTTTTTGTCTGTCCATTGTTCACTGGTTGCGATGGAGAAATTCACCATTGCCGTGCCTTGCTGAGAATACCTAATTTCAGGGTCTCTGCCAAGGTTTCCTATAAGCATTACTTTATTTAAACCCGCCATTTATTTTCTCCTATTTTGAATAGATTTAAAAATATTTATTTGTCTAAAATATTTACCTGATTCAAAACTTTGTGTCAAAGGGATATTTTTTTAAATATTGACAATTTTTGGATTTAGGCTTATGTTGCTATTAAGGTAGCAACGTTTTGGAGAAAAAAATGGATAATTATTCAAATTTAAAAGAGCTTGGTTTCTCGCAATATGAGGCTGCCTGTTATATGGGACTCGTTGCCAATCATCCGGTTAACGGTTCCCAGTTGAGTAAAATTTCAGGAATTGCCCGGTCAAGGATTTATGACGTGTTACGGAATTTGATTTCCAAAGGGTATGTGATTGAAGTCAACTCCGGTCAGTATGCGCCTTTGCCCTCAGATGAGCTGCTCAGAAGGCTGAAAAGAAGTTTTGACAGTAATATAGAGTCGTTTGAAGATCAGATTGCAACGGCATCCCAAAAGAATGATTTTGAATATGTCTGGACCATCACAGGATATGAGAACGTCATGGAAAAAGCCTTGGAAATGATTAAAGAGGCTAAAGAAGAAATCTATATCAGGCTGTTTCCCAAAGCAAACAGGCATTTGGATGAGTATTTAACTCAAGCAGATAAAAGAGGGGTTAAAATCCGTTATATTGCCATGGGAAAGATTGAAAAAAAATTTGATATTCAGGTCATGCATCCGAATCATGAACTATTGCAGCAGATCATTGGCGGACGTTCTCTAGAAGTGATTATAGATAAAAAAGAAGCGCTTGTCGGGATATTTGAAACAGATAATGAAGATAGTTCACCCATCAACTGGACAAGGAATCAATGGTTTGTCGTGGCCAACCGCGACAGTCTTCGCCATGATTTCTATCATTGTTTCTTAGAAAAAATACTGGACCGACACCAGAAATTGACTAAAGAAGAAAAAAGAATTTACAACATTATAAAAGAGGATAATTAAGAGAGGTGCGTAAGGTGACTACAATGAATAAAAATCGTTATTTCAGTGGATTTTCCACTGAGAATGACAAAACTATTTTCAATCTGGAAAAAAATTATGGAGCACACCATTATGCCAGAATCAATCTTGTTGTCAGGCATGCAAAAGGATGCTGGCTGACAGATGAAAAAGGCAATAAATACTTAGATTGTCTGGCAGCATATTCAGCCGCAAATCCGGGTCACCATCATCCTACCATCACCAATGCGATCATGGATGCCCTGATTGGCAATTATGCCTCTGTATTGTCCAATGTCGTGTTCACAGATCCTTTGGGAATTTTTCTTTCCAAGATTGCAAAGTTTGCTCCCCAGATGGCCCCTCGGTTTGGACCTTGCGGCAATAAAGCGCTTCCCAAAAACGGTGGGGTGGAATCTGTTGAAACCGCCATAAAAGTTATGCGGTATTTTGGATTCAAGCATAAAGGAATTAAAGACGGAAACCAGGAGATTATTGTTTTTAATGAGAATTTTCATGGCAGAACTATTTCAGCGGTCTCTTTTTCATCCAGCAAAAAATACAAACAAGGGTTTGGTCCTTTAACTCCCGGATTTGTATCTGTTGAATTTGGTAACCTTGAACAGGTAAAAAAGGCCATCAATAAAAATACCTGCGGAATCCTTGTGGAGCCCATGCAGGGAGAAGGGGGGATGAATGTACCCCCTGAAGGGTTTCTCAAAGGTCTTCGAACGCTTTCCGATGCGCATGATCTTTTGCTGGTATGTGATGAAATCCAGGTGGGAATGGGAAGAACAGGGGAAAAATTCTGTTTTGAGCATGAAAATATTGTTCCTGACGGCGTGATTCTTGGAAAAGCACTTTCAGGCGGTCTGGTTCCTCTGTCTGTTTTTATCACCAATACAAAGATTATGGATATGGTCTTTTCCAAAGGGTCAGAAGGATCAACCTTTGGCGGTTATCCTCTTGCCTGTGTGGCCGGTACTGCCGCTTTAAAGGTGTTTGAAGAAGAAAAACTGGCAGAACAGGCAGCCCGGAAAGGAAAAATACTGAGAGAAAAAATTGAAAAGATTGCTGAAAAATCCGTTCATGTCAAAGAAGTTCGGGGAAAAGGGCTTTTCATCGGTATCGAAGTAAAAAATGGCAATGCCATGGATTTTTGTCGAAAATTATTAAAACTTGGGGTGATCGTCAATGACAGCCACGGCCATACCATAAGGATTTCCCCACCGCTGGTTATAAATGAAGAAGAGATGGATTTTATGGTTAAACAGCTTGAAGCAGTTCTGGTTGATTAGAGAAGCAGTTTTTGAGAAACTATACAATATTTGTTAAAATGTCTTGACAACTTTACAAATATTATTTATTTTAACCTCATCTTTTAATGATTATTTTGAGGTTAAGAATGCTCAACCCACAGTCACCCATCCCTTTATATCATCAACTGTCGGATATCCTCACAGAACAGATCCGGTCCGGGACCTACAAACCGGGTGATGTAATCCCGTCTGAAATCGGTATTGCAAAACAATACAGCATCGGCCGCCCAACGGTCCGGCAGGCCATGGATATTCTTGTCAGAAAAGGACTTGTGGAGCGCAAAAGAGGCTCCGGAACTTTTGTAAAGAGCCAGGATCAACAAGTGGATCTTTTTTCCCTTGCAGGCACATCCCAGGCATTTTTAACAAAAGGGATTGAAACAACATCAAAAAGCATTGAGCCTGTAACCCTCAGGGAAATCATTGACGACAAAAACAACCCGTTTAATAAAAAAAGAGCATTTTTCTTGTCGCGATTAACCATTGCCAAAAAAGAGCCGGTTATATTAGAGGAGTTCTATCTTCACCCGGAGTTGTTTTTAGGGCTGGATAAGATTGATTTTGAAAACAGATCGCTTTCCCGGGTAGTGTCGGATCTTTATTACCTGAAACCTGAAACCGGCCGGCAAACTTTTAAAATATTTTTTTTATCCAAAGACAAAGCAAAACTATTGAACTTGAAACCTGCGGCCCCCATTCTTGAAGTTCAAAGAACACTTAATTTTCCGGGAGCAAAAAGCGCTATATTTTCAAGATTGTACTGCCGGACAGAGACATTTGCATTCTCCCAGACCATAAGCCTTGAGAGGACATAAGGGCTGGATATGAAAATCGATAGGTTATTATCAGTCAGGAGCAGATAATATGAAAGACAGGGGATATTACGGTAATTATGGCGGGGCGTTCCTGCCGGAGGTTCTGGTTGCCACATTTGATGAATTAGAAGTTGAGTTTGAAAAAATCAAAAATGATCCGTCCTTTTGGAAAGAGTATGAAGCCTTGATGTCGTCATACTCATGCAGACCCACACCATTAACATTTGCCGGCAATCTTACCCAAAAGTTTGAAGGTGCAAAAATATATATTAAGCGCGAAGATCTTAATCATACCGGTGCCCATAAGGCCAATAATGTCATGGGCCAGGGGTTGCTGGTCAAACAGATGGGTAAAAAACGGGTGATCGCAGAAACCGGTGCAGGCCAGCATGGGGTTGCAACCGCCACCATGGCAGCAAAGTTCGGGTTTGACTGTACCATCTACATGGGGGAAAAGGATGTGCATCGGCAGCGGCCCAATGTATTCTGGATGGAGCAGTTGGGCGCAGCTGTTGTTCCTGTAAGAGACGGAACAAGAATTTTAAAGGATGCTATAAATGAAGCGTTCAGGGACTGGGTAACTAACATGGACACCACCCATTATGTCCTGGGAACCGCCTGCGGGCCGCATCCGTTCCCGGAAATGGTCTCCTATTTTCAATCCATTATAGGAAAGGAAGCCAGACAGCAGATCCTTGATGTGGAAGGGAAACTTCCCAAAAGGGTGTATGCCTGTGTGGGCGGTGGTTCCAATGCCCTGGGGATTTTTTCAGGATTTTTTAATGATCCGGTTGAACTGGTGGGGGTTGAGGCTGGCGGTAAGGGAGTAAATTCCGGCATGCATGCGTCAAGATTATGTTCAAAGGATGCAAGCACCGGTATTGCCCAGGGATATAAAACTTATTTTCTTCAGGATGATGACGGCCAGATGAAAGAGACCCACTCGATTTCGGCAGGACTGGATTATGTCGGGGTATCCCCCATTCTTTCCCATATGCATGATCAGGGAAAGGCAAGGTTTGAAAGTGCCACGGATACCCAGGTTGTAGCAGCATTGAAACTGACCATGCAAAAGGAAGGCATTATTCCTGCCCTTGAATCCTCCCATGCATTTGCCCAGGCCTTTAAGGAGGCGCCCTCCCTTTCAAAGGAAGATGTCATTATCATCAACCAGTCCGGCAGAGGGGATAAGGATATTTTTACAATAGCAGACGCGGTTGATGATCCCAAATGGAAAGAATTTATTATTGGAAAGGCTGAAGAATACAATGCTTGAATCCTATATAAAAGAAAGGCGCAAAACAAAAGATATCCTTTTGATGACCCATATTGTTATCGGGTATCCATCCTTTGAAGCTTCTCATGAAATCGTAAAACAGATGGTTGAGGCGGGTGTGGATTTAATGGAATTGCAGATCCCGTTTTCAGAACCCATGGCCGACGGCCCGGTCATTTTAAAAGCCAACCAGAATGCCATAGAAAAAGGGTCAACAGTTAAAAAATGTTTTGAATTTGCACAGAGAGTATCAAAAGAGTTTCCCCTTCCGTTTTTGTTCATGAGTTACGCCAACATTCTTTATAAATACGGGATGGAACAATTTTCAGACAAAATGGCTCAAATAAATTTAAAAGGTGCCATTGTTCCCGATCTTCCGCCTGAAGAGGGAGAGGACTACATCAGGGCCATGAAGAAAAATAACTTAAATCCCATTTATATTTTTTCACCTGAGACCAGTGATGAGCGCCTGGCGTACCTGTCTTCCTTTGCATCCGGGTTTGTCTATTGCCTGGCAAGAAAAGGGGTAACCGGAAAACAGACAGCTTTTTCCGATGACCTTTCAGCCTATCTTTCAAGGTGCAAAAAGGCAACAAACCTTCCCCTGGCCGTGGGCTTCGGCGTAAAAGAAAAGGTGGATGTCGACTATTTAAAAGGCAAGGCAGACATTGCCGTGATCGGTTCCCAGACCATCCGGCTCGTTGAAGAAAAAGGAGCTGTCGCCACAGGAGATTTTATCCGAAGCATTCTTTAAATATAGAGGGAACCGCTCATATTTCATTCCAGACTTTTTTACTTTTATTGATTTTTTTATGAACATTTTCCCATGTTTTGGTCGTAAGAAAAGAGTCTTTATACCGGTCAATCATCTGGATCAACATTTTAAAAGGAATCGTAAAGGAAAGTTCATCTGTTTTAAAAAATTTTCTGGCAGAGGGATCCCATCCACCCACAACAGCCCTGTTTTTGCCTTTTTCAAGATAATGCAGGGGCCAGACTGCCAGACTGCCGCAGGCAGCGCTCCAGGGTGATGCCACAACTTCAGGATCATTTGTTACAAAAGCGGCAAGCTGGTGAAGTCCATTCAAAGATTCCGGACGTGTGAAAAAAGAAACCAGCAGCGGTGTTTCTTCTTCAGAAAACTGGCTGACAGGCTTAAACACACAATACTCTCCGGCGGCCGGCACAGGATCAACATACTCGAAAATTTGTCGCAAATGATCAGGAGAATCACAATAATGTTCACCTTCTATCCTGCCGGGAACCCCTGAGGAGACGTAGTGAATAATGGTTTCAGTCTGGGGCTTGTTGAATCCGAGCCAGAAGGCACCACCCGGGCATCCAAACTGTGTTGAGGAAAAATAGGCAGCGGTCTTTTTTTTCCTGGCAAGCCATATCTTGCCTATGACACAGGAAAATTGTCCAAATACCTCCTGCCAGTTGATTTCATTTTTTTTTCTTTTTCCCGGGTCGGCAGATCCATGGGGTCGCCCATTAAAGGGCAGGTCACCCATTAAAGGGCAGGTCAAGAGAAAAAACACCTCCCCGAACGAAAATTAAGTTATTCGCTTGACCTTGATACATTGAGTCAACTACATTTGCTGTTTTTCCTCTTTTCCACACCCGTTATTTCTATTCTTGTGGATTAGGGTTCGATTAATATCGAC
>NZ_JABZFL010000097.1 GCF_014237455.1 Desulfobacula sp.
TTTAGGGTCTCCACAAACCCTTTTTAAGGAGGTATTCTGTTTTTGTAAATCTCTCACTTACCCGCAAAGCAAAGCTTGGACCATCAGCAAAGCTGAAGGTTTAATTTATTAATTAACAACATAATGATTCGTAGATAATCACCTGTTTCTATTATATGAGCCCACGTATTTGTTGTTTCTAAGAAAACATTAGAAAAGATGATATAAATCGATAAAAAAAGGGCTGTAAAAAAGCCTTTTTTCCCCCACCATATTGATGACAGGATAATGGGGATATAGTACAGATGGGTAATAATGGTATGGGTATTATAGATTTCATGCCAATACCATGTAAGAAAACAGAGTCCTGTCAAAAAAATAACAATCAGGACTATTTTTTGTTTTTCATTTTGTCTTTCAACTTTTTCATACATTTTATTCATTTTATTTAACCTTTTTTCCCTGCTCAAGCACAAGCTGATCCCTATATCTGGTTTAGAAAATTTTCAATTCACATTTGGATCTTTTAAAAGTTGGAATTAATTCATTAGTTAAAAAAGGCTGAAATATATTTTAGAGCGATAAACAGGATACAACAGCTTAAAATTCCTTTAATATATACAGCTTTAATATATTTTTGAACCCTTGCCCCCAGATACATGCCTAAAATTCCGCCCGAACCAAACAATGCACCCAGGATCCAGTCTGGAGATACGGCCACTTGAGGGTATATAAAGGCCAGAAGCTGGTAAAAAATCACACCGGAAACTGATGTAGCAAATGTCCCCAAAAGGGCTGCCCCAGCGATCACGTGTACGGGCAGGCCGATGATGGTGACAAGTATCGGTGCAATGATTGATCCGCCTCCAATGCCATATATCCCGCCAATAATCCCGACTAAAAAACAAATAATGTAAATAGGTAACGGTGCATAACCATATACTTTTCCCCCAAATGTAAACGTAACCCTCTTGAACGAGACGTCCATGACGGCAAGACTGTGAAAACCCGTCGTCTTGATCTGTCGGCCTGTTTCCTTTGTCTTCTGTTTACTTATAATATCCTTTACAAGCTTCCAGCCGATATACAGCAGAACGAGCCCTGCAAACATCTTGAAATTCTTTGGATCAGGCAAATACTCGATTCGCACCCATGCGCCGATAAAAACCCCGGGCAAAGTTCCGATAATGATCGCCCTGGCCAAAGGCCACAACATTCTTTTTTCTTTAATATACCGGTATACTCCGCTGGGTATGGCAATGATATTGAAAACATGATTGGTGGCGGAAACAGAAGGTGACGTATACCCAAGAACGCTCATTTGAAACGGCAATAATAAAAATGCGCCGGAAATACCGCCCATTGAAGTAAAAAACGAAACAATCAGCGCCGTAAAGAAAATAATATACGGATTGGCATAAATTTCAGCAATTGGAAAATACACTTTGCCTCCTGCTAGTATGGTATTAAAATGGATTGATCCGGTTAAAAATAAGCCGGGGGATGGCCTGGCGATTACCACTCCCCGGTTTATTTTGATTTTACCGTAAAAAATCCCACCTGAATTATGAATTTAAAATTTTTTCCATCTCAAAAAACAGGTCCTGCTCTCTTATAACACCCACAGTTTTATCAGTCAAAGTGACAAGAAGACGTCTCTCGTTGCTGTGAAGCATGAGGTATGCCGCCTCCATCAGGTTTGATCTGCTGTTAATAGAAATGGGAGAAGGCGACATGATGTCACTGATGCATTTATTCTTGGCATCCCGGATTCCCATATTGAACATTCCTTTCCAGAACATGGGGGAATATTCAATACTGTCTGCCAGGGATGGCTTGGCCGCGGAAAGATATTCCGGCATGATCGTTTCCAGCATATCCTTGATGGTCAAAATCCCTTTTATCTGCTTGTCAGAGTCCCTCACAAGAATCGACCGATGGCCGGTCTCCATCAGCTGGTTTGTGGCCATTTTTGTAGCAAAAGATTTCTTCAGCGCATTAATTGCATCCTGTACAGTTTTATTTTCATTGATGGTTGTGTACTCAGTAATCGGGATCATTACAGATGTAATCCGTCGTTCTTCGTGCTCAGATGATTTATTTGTTTGATAGCAGGCTTCCCTGATTTTTTCTGCCAGAAGATCAATATCGCAGGGTTTGCTCAGGTAATCAAACGCCCCTTCAATAAGGGCTTCCCTTGCTGAAGGCCTGGCCCCGTGACCGGTCAGCATGATGACGGGAAGATCCGGTCTAAGCTTTTTTATTCTTGCCAGGGCCTCGTGCCCGTCAATGCCAGGCATTTTGATGTCCAAAATAACCACATCCGGGGCTTGTTTAATTTTTTCAAGAGCCTGTTCACCACTTTCTGCAAGGATGGTTTCAAATCCTTTTTTCATCAGTATCTTTTTTGTCGTTTCCCTGAATCTTTCTTCATCATCCACCATTAACACTTTTATTGGGTTTGTCATTTATACTGTCTCCTTATTGATCAATACTTTTCATAATGTTTACATGATACCTGAATTTTATCCTTTTAATTAACGAATGCTATCACTGCTGAATATATCAAAAAAAACTGAACCGTCATAGAAACCAATAAAATTATCAATGCCTGTTTCCATGTAAACCCGCAGGTATTTTTAAATCCTGTATATATCAGCCACCATTTCCAGGGCTCCGAGAACCATAGAAAGAAAGGCAGCCAGGATATAAAAAGGGTCACCCCTGACGAAAAGGCATACAGACTGAAAACAATAGAAAAAGAGGGTCGTTTCCCAAAAATCAGGGCCATTGCCGTATATCCTAAGAATGATGAAATAACGATCATTCCTGCGGCATTAACAAAAAAGATGATGGCCATTATCCAGACAGGTCTGGAATAGGCCCCGGTTAAAAGGCTTGCAATGGAAAAAAAACCACAGCAGATCACCATAAACCCTAATGTCCTTTTCAATGTTGTATTTTCGGCAAGTTCCCTGAAAAACTGTCCGGGTTCAATTAAAAGCTGAATCAGAGAATAAGAATAAAACTGCCAGCTTTTTAAAGTGGATCCCAACATCATCGTACTCTCCTTTTCATATCTTCAAATCCTTACGGTTATACCAGTTTTACAAATATCCCCATCACCAGCATGACGATTGTCATAAAGAAAAAGAATTTTCGTTCCGTTTCTTTGCTGAAAAACAGTTTCCCGTTTTTCAGCATCATTTTTTTTGATTGTGCAACTTTCATTTGTTTATTCATAACAGCATCCGTTTAAAATTTAGTTAAAAACCGGGCATTGTGCCAAATCCCCTGAATGTCCAGTAAACACCGGTTAAAAAAAGTAAAACAACATTGGCCACGAAAAATATAGGGATACCGACTCTGAGATAATCTTTGGGCTCCAGGTATCCACTGGCGTAAACGATTGCATTGGGTGGTGTGCCGATAATCAGGCAATATGCAAATGAGGATGCAACGGCTGTGGCCATGGCCATAAACGGCAAATAAGAGGTTCCGGGATGAACCATGCCCGCCATGTTCAGAGCAATCGGTCCGACAGAAGCAGCAGCAGGGCCGTCTGCCATAAGGTTGGTCAAAATTGATGTCAGACCGTTACTGACCATCATTAAGGGAAGACCGGCTTCCATACCGAATTGTGATAAAAAATCAATGACGGACCGTGCCAGCCAATAGGCAGCACCGGTCTGATCCAGGGTTCTTCCAAATATGATGGCACCGGCATAAAGCCAGACAACCCCCCAGTCCACTTTGTCCTGGTAATCCCGCCAGTTAACAACCCCGGTCAGAATATAGGCAACCGCACCTGCTATGGCAATGACACCAATACCCAGCCGGATGGGATAAATGCCCATATTAAAAAATACTTTTTCCGTAAACCATCCAAACACCATGATAGTAAATATGATCAGGGCCCATATCTGTTTTCCGTTCCATGATCCCATTTTATCAATTTCTATTTTTAACTGATCCATGGCAGGTGCCAGGGAAACGATTTTGGGTCTAAAACGCAAATTGGTGATAAACCAGGTAATGGGAATCATGACGATTACAAACGGAAAACAATACGTAACCCATTGGAAATACCCAATATCAACTCCGAACATATCTGTTAAATACGTCATCATGATCACATTTCTTGCCCCGCCGGAAGGCGCTCCGGGCCCACCGATATTACAGGCCATGGCAATAGAGATCATCAAAAGCTTAGCCAGTTCCTTATCCTCCGGTACTTCATCGGTCAAGCTGTTCTGGTATAACAGCATTCCAATGGGAAGAAACATGGCTGCCAGGGCATGATCAGATATAAAGGCTGCCAGAGGAGATATGATTAAAAAGAAAATCAGGGTGATCCATTTGGTATTGGGGACGGCCAGTTTTTTAAACATGGCCATGCAGACCCGCTTATCAACGCCTGTTTTAACAAAGGCTGCCGCAAACATCA
This sequence comes from Desulfobacula sp., assembly GCF_014237455.1. GTDB lineage: Bacteria > Desulfobacterota > Desulfobacteria > Desulfobacterales > Desulfobacteraceae > Desulfobacula. Next base: position 4,427 of record NZ_JABZFL010000097.1, read on the forward strand.
GGCTGCCCATGATAAACCAGCAGGCATCACTCCAATACAGCATAGCCACTTCTTTTCTTGAAACCACCCCGGTAAAAACAAGGATCAGGCCGACACAAAAAGCAACTGCGGGAAGAGGGATACACTCTGTTAAAAAACAGAACACAACAAACAATCCCATGCCAATAGCAACTTTTATATGCCATGCACCTTTATCAGCGGCTTTTTTATCCTTTCCTGTCAAATCCTCATATTTCAACCCTTCTTTTCTGGCCTTTAGTGCGCTTTCCATAAGAATCAGAAAATCAGCTTCCTCGACATTTGTTTTGATATACTCATGGGATTTATCAAAATTTTTTGGGCTGGTATTTATCTTATTTTTTTTGCACCACTTGACATTTCGTTTTAAAAACCGTTCCTTGTTTAAGGCCCCCATCCGGATATTTTGTTCCATAATTTTGGCAACGAGCAATTGCCATTGTTCAGCATCTGAGCTGTTCATATCAAACAGCTCTTTGGTAATATGGTTCACAACAACCTTGGGCCCGACCTTATATTCGGTACCGACATCCTTCATCCCATACGGAGTTGGCATCAATAGCGCTGCAAACAAAAGAACAACCGGAATTATGAACAGTTTCCAGTCTATATATTTATCATATCCAGTAGCTTTCTTCTCTTTTTTCATTTATAACCTTCCTGTATCAAAATTTTATTCATCATCGCCTTTGAGAATTTCGCGAGGGGATCTCATATATTTTTTGGTTTGTGCCAGCCTGATTTTTTCTTCAAGCCTTTGCCGTTTTTCAAATGCCTCTGTTGCTTTTTCAACAATTTCATCAATATCAGCCGGTTTCATCAGGTAATCGTTGGCCCCTGATTTCAGGCCGTCAATGGCTGAGTCCACAGTGGCATGCCCGGTCAGCATAATGACTTCCACCAAAGGATAAAGTGTCTTGATTGCCTTTAGTGTCTCATTTCCGTCCATCCCGGGCATCTTTACATCGAGGATAACCACATGAACATTTTGTGATTTTAGTTTTCCAAGGGCCTCCTCCCCGTCTTGAGCCGTTAAAACCTCATACCCTTTTTTTTCAATCAGTTTTTTGGTTGTTTTGAGAAAACGTTCTTCATCATCAACCAGCATGATTTTCATTTTTTCCACAATAAACCTCCCTAATTTTCATTAATGTATAGCCGGCAAACTGATAACAAAGGTCGTGCCGACATTTTGTTCACTATTGACTTTCATGGTGCCGCCAAAACTTTCTATAATCCCGTAACAAACGGAAAGCCCGAGCCCTGTCCCTTTCCCCACAGGTTTTGTGGTGAAAAAAGGAGAAAATACTTTTTCAATATTTTCCGGACTAATGCCGCTTCCATTGTCGGTAATTTTTATTTCAATCCTGTTTTCATTTTTCCTGCAGACCGCAACACTCATTCTTCCCCCGGATGAACCGTGCCGTTCTTCAATTGCATCCATGGCATTATTGAAAAGGTTAAGTATCACCTGCTGAAACTGGGATGGATCTCCCATGAACCCGGGAGCTTGTTCTGAAATACTTTTAATAATTTCAATACCACCGACCACGGCTTTTTTTTCTATCATGCTGATAATTTCAGGAATAACGATAAATGGACGTAATAATTGCTCTTTTGTTTCATTTTTTCGTCCGAACTTTAAAATAGCATGGGTGATTTCAGAACAGCGATTCACCTGGAGCTTTATCTGGTCCACTGAGTCCTCAATGTCTATTATATCCTCATTTTTTTCCATTCCATCTTTGCCGAACACATCATCCATGAGGGTTTCTATCAGGGTATATTCACTTTTAATAATTTGCAGAGGATTGTTTATTTCATGGGCAAACCCGGCTGCCATTTCCCCGATTTCAGCCAGTTGGGCAGCCCGGATCAACTGATTCCCAAGGCTTTCTTTTTCTATCCCCAGATGCTCGATTCTTTTAAGGATATGTTCAGTGGTATATATTGCGATCACGACGATGATCGCCCCACCGATAACCATGATCATTAAACTGATGTATAACGCTGAGTAAAACGATTTATACGCATCCTTTTTTTCCTGCCTGACCACCATGAGCCATTCCCTGTTTTTAAGCCAGATGGTTGCATATAAATACTTGTTTTTTGCAGAATCAATGTTAACAAAGGTTTGTAAACTATTTTGAGATTTTGGAAATTTCAAATAGTCCTGATCTTTTTCCAGGACCTGAATACCACCGGATCGCCTCAGTGTTTGTGCAACGCCATATTTATTTAAAATATAAGCTTCCCCTGTCCTTCCGATCCTCACTTTGGAAACCAGGGTACAAAAATACTGTGTGTCAATGGTTGCCCGAAGCACCCAGGTTTTATCCCCACTGTTCTGGCGTACCGCAATGATAAAATGAGGAATATTTCTATACCCCAAAAAAACATCGCTGATATAGTATCCGGTCTGCATGACTTTTTTGAACCACACCTCATCCTTATACTCTTTTCCTTTCAGCTGATACTTGCCGAAGTATCTTATGTGGATGCCCTGGGAATCAAAGAGGCCCAGGTCGACAAATGCACCTGACCGATTTTTTAAATTTTCAAATATAGTGTTAATGGCTTTGGTAGAATTAATTTCTTCAAAATTGTAGGTGTTTGTGATGAACTCAAGATCTGATTGACGTTCTACCAGAAAGGACTCGATCATATCACAATGATCTTCTACTATCCGTTTTAAACTGTTAACAGTGTTGTTTTCAAGTGCAGTAGTGAAAAAATAAAAACTGACCCCCATGGCCAATAAAAAGGGAATAAATGGAACGATTATCATATTGGTTAAAATAGATCGTTTGAGCTGCTTTTCTTTTTCCTTGCGTTCGCGATTGGTTTTTTCCATTATGCTCTCTTAAATTTTATGCTGATAATAATTTTTGTACAGTTATCCAATACCTTGTAATAACCTAAGAGCAACTATGATGCCGTTTTGATTCAACGGCCCATAAAAAAACATAACCCATTGAAATATAAAAAATATTTTTGTTTTAGAATTTGAGTTGGTGAAAAAATAATTTCAAATACGTGTCAGATTTTTTTACAAATTGTAAATCAATTTATGTGAAAATTGTGGGGTATGGTTATGGGTAGCGAAAAACACAATAACGCTTTTATTGTTGATAGTATAAAAACATCTTGTATTTCCTTAAAAAAAGATTTATTGCGCTTTTAAGATCTTCATTCATATGAGAAGATATGAAAAATAAATTTTAAAAAACTCAGAATTTATAAATAATAATAAAAGGAGTCAAACCATGCTGATAGGAATACCAAAAGAAATCATGTACAAGGAAAACAGAGTTGCAGCACTTCCGGAAACGATTGAAAAATTTAAAAAACTGGGAGTTGATGTGCTTGTTGAAACAAAGGCAGGTGCCGGGGCCTTCGCGGATGATGGAGAATATCGGAAAGCCGGAGCCCAGATCGCAGCTGATGCAGCCGAGGTTTTCGACAGATCAGACGTTATTTTAAAAGTCAAGGAACCCATGTTTAATGAGCAGTTCAACAAGCATGAGATCGACATGCTGAAAGAAAATCAGATTCTTATAACTTTTCTGCATCCGGCAGCTCCTTCAAATCATGGCGATGTGAAAAGACTGCAGGAAAGAAACATCACAGCCTTTACAATGGACGGCATCCCCAGAATTTCAAGGGCCCAGCGCATGGATCCGTTGACTTCCATGAGTGCTATCACCGGCTATAAATCCATCATTATTGCTGCTGCTAATTTTCCTAAATTCGTTCCCATGATCGGTACGTCCATTGGAATGATAAAACCGGCCAATATTCTGGTAATCGGCACCGGCGTTGTCGGGCTCCAGGCCATTGCAACCGGGAAAAGGCTGGGGGGTGTTGTCAAAGCGGTTGATATCCGGCCGGCTGCAAAAGAAGAGGCAGCAAGTGTCGGGGCCAAAGTGGTGAATTTTGATCCCCCGTCGGAACTGGTCCTTGGAGAAGGCGGCTATGCCAAAGCACTTCCAGAAGAATGGCTTGAAAAGGAAAGACAGGCACTGGCTCCCATAGTTGCAGAATCTGATATCATTATTCTCAGCGCTCTTGTCCCGGGTGAAGTTGCCCAGCATATAATCACAAAAAAAATGGTTGAAACCATGAAACCCGGCTCTGTTATTATTGATGTATCCATTGACCAGGGAGGAAATTGCGAGATGACAGATCCCGGAAAAGAATTAATGCATAATGGTGTCTACATCTGCGGGATTAAAAACATACCCGGTTCAGTGCCGGTTCATTCTTCGTGGCTGTATGCCAATAATCTGTATTATTTTGTTGAGAACCTGTTTAAAAACGGGGCAGACGAATTTGACATGACAGATGAAATCATCAAAGGTGCGCTTGTTACGCACAAAGGAAAACTGTATCACGAAGGAACGCTCAAGGCCATGGGGCTGAATAATTAAAAAATTTTCAGGAGCAAACCAATGACAAATCTTTTATTGATGGCAGGGGTATTCCTGTTTTCCTTTATCGTGGGATATTTTCTGATTTCCAGAATTCCCACATTGCTTCATACCCCCCTGATGTCCATGACAAATGCCATTTCTGCCGTCACCATATTAGGGGTGTTGATTCTTTTCTCGGTGGCATCAACCCGGACTGAACAGATCATAGGATCAGTGGCGTTTGTCATGGCCGCTTTCAACCTTGTGGGTGGTTTTGCAATTACGGACAGGATGTTGAGACTGTTTAAGAAAAAAGAAGCGGGGGGTGGAAAATAATGATTGAACCATATTTTTCCATGAACCTGTTTCTGGATTTTTGTGTCATCGGCATCCTTATACTGGGCATCTGGCTGTTTCGCTGGCCCAACACTGCAAAATTCGGCAATCTTACCGCAGCTTTTGCTTTAACCTGTGCTGCTGGCCTGGTTCTTTATCGAAGCGGCACCCTGTATCCCTATATTGTGCTGATATCCCTTGTGATCGGTTCTGCTGCCGGATATTGGGTAGCAAAAAAAATCACCATGATTCAGATTCCGGCCATGGTTGCTTTTCAGAATGGTGCCGGAGGCGTTGCATCTTTTTTGATTTCTTTTGTCGAGTTGATGAGAGGAGCTCAACACCTTGGACCTGTAAATGAATTTTTCGGTCTCTTAGGTCTAACTACCGGAGCGTTGACTTTCAGCGGATCCATGATTGCCGGCGGGAAACTGTCAAACAAGCTTGACCAGACCCCACGCATACTTCCAAACCACACCTGGCTTGTCATAATAAACCTTGCTGCTATTATCGCACTGATTATTGCGGCTCTGTTTGCACCCTCGGGCAGTCAGATATTTCTTTATATTTTAATTGTTTTATTGTCTATTCTGTTTGGGATTATTTTTTCCATTCGTATTGGCGGGGCTGACATGCCAGTGTTGATTTCATTTTTAAATGCAACGACAGGACTGGCTGCTGCCTTTTGCGGCATGATTATCGAAAACAAGCTGTTAATTTCATGCGGGGCCACTGTTGGAGCTTCAGGATCAATCCTGACCTATGTCATGTGCCGGGCAATGAACCGCAGTCTTTTCAGAGTTTTTGTTCCTCTTGAAACATCCCCTCAGGAACCAGCCGTTAATAATGGACAGACCCTGACTGCCGACCCTGTTGAAAAGGAAGCCCCTGATCAAACCAGAGATCAATCCAGTGAGCAAACCAACTTACAAAAAACGGTTGAACTTGCCCGAAAGGCAGATAAAATCATTATTATACCCGGCTATGGCATGGCCGTGGCACAGGCACAGTTTGAAGTCATTGATTTTTCAAATAAACTGCTTTCCATGGGAAAGGATGTAAAATTTGCCATTCATCCGGTTGCCGGAAGAATGCCCGGACACATGAATGTGCTGCTGGCTGAAGCCGGGGTTGATTATGATCTGCTGGAAGAAATGGATGCCATAAACCCTGAATTCAAGGACACGAATTTTTCCCTGGTTATCGGGGCGTGCGATGTGGTGAATCCCGCAGCCATAGAAACTGACGGCTCCCCCATATCCGGCATGCCGATTTTGCTTGCCCATGAATCAAAGCATGTGGTGTGCTGTAACCTGGATAACAAACCCGGATACTCCGGTGTTGAAAATCCTTTGTATAAAAACGACAATACCATCATGCTGCTCGGAAATGCCAAAGAGACACTCCAGCAATTACTTGAAAATCTTTCAGACGCCCCCCCTGCTATTGAAGAGCCCTCTGAAAAAAGCCATTTGGATGCAGCCATAACCGCATTGTCATCCGCCAAAAAAGTTATTATTATCCCCGGATACGGCATGGCGCTGGCACAGGCACAGTTCAAAGTAGTTGAGCTGGCATCAATTCTTGAATCCATGGGCACACAAGTGAAATTTGCCATTCACCCGGTTGCTGGAAGAATGCCCGGACACATGAATGTGCTGCTGGCTGAAGCAGAAATTGATTATGACAAGCTTTACGAGATGGATGAAATCAATCCTGAATTTTCACAAACAGACGCAGTTCTTATCTTCGGTGCCTGTGACGTGGTAAACCCGTCAGCGATAGAAATCGAAGGCACCCCTATTTCCGGAATGCCGATACTGACAGCCCATGATGCAAAAAAAGTGATCGTCTGCAATTTTGATGCAAATCCGGGCTATTCCGGGGTTGAGAATACCTTGTATGAGAATCCGAAAACGATAATGCTGTTAGGCGATGCCGCGGCAACCGCAAAGGAATTGATTGATGCATTAAAAAAACAGAATTGACATTTTCAATATCGAGTATAATCAATAATGTCAATCAGGGAAAACCCTGATTTTTGCAATAAAATTATTGAAATAAGTCTGAGTGACTTCCAGTCCTTTCAAAAATTATCATGCGTTTTGTTGCTTTGTATATCAAGAGCCAATCTGGCTCAATATGGCATTCTCGTCTTTCTTTGTAATTTCCAATAAGCTTGTGATCCCTGCATCTTTGGGGAAGTTGTTTCTCATTAATGAGCATAGTGAGTATTTTTTTTAATTTTTCTTTTGCTTTCCCTCTTTTTTGTAGTCGTTTCCAATCTTTTTCAAATTGCCTTGTGTATGACGGTTTTAACATTTATATCCCTAATTTATCAAACATATCACTATCGTCGTAGCAACGAATTAAGTTGTGTTCAGCGTCTGTGTCTTTAAATACTTTTTCCGTTGTTTCATTGGGAATTACGACATTAAAAGGCAGCCCATTTCTCAACTTCACTTGGCGATAAAAAAGATTAATGGCTTCTGTTGTAGACAAACCTAATTTTTTGAATAAATTTTCTACATCAGTTTTTAGATCAGGTTCAATTCTAGCTCTTACTGTTGTTGTTTTAGACATTATCATCACCTCCTAAAAAAACAATAACCCAAATGGGCTACATAGTCAAATTATTTGTGGCCCGTATGGGTTAAGATATATTTCCCGATCATTTTTTAAAAATCCTCATCAAACAAATCTTTTCATCTGGCGGCGGTTCAGCCAGACTGTTTCATCCTGCAAATGAGTGCTAAAATTTCAATCCACACTCCCGCATGGGGAGTGACATTATTTCTGTAGCGAGCTTTTTTAGTAGCGTGGTTTCAATCCACACTCCCGCATGGGGAGTGACTTACACAATAATTGATTGTGACCCGCTTGAAATTGTTTCAATCCACACTCCCGCATGGGGAGTGACACTCACCTGATACCGATTTCGACATTTTAACCGAGTTTCAATCCACACTCCCGCATGGGGAGTGACCCCGTATATGTGCCGGACCCGTCATCTTTATATCCGGTTTCAATCCACACTCCCGCATGGGGAGTGACCGCCATCTTGTTCAGGTTTGTCGGATTAACTTCCGTTTCAATCCACACTCCCGCATGGGGAGTGACCAAAATCCGCTCTGGACATGAGCCATGTCATGGGTTTCAATCCACACTCCCGCATGGGGAGTGACTGCGGCCGGCGTGATCTCAAAGGCAACCGAGATTGTTTCAATCCACACTCCCGCATGGGGAGTGACCGCCCCCTTTTTTCCCGGCCTGGGCATCAGGGTTGGTTTCAATCCACACTCCCGCATGGGGAGTGACGCATGCTTTCGTCTGCAGCCGGCTTGTCTTCCAGGTTTCAATCCACACTCCCGCATGGGGAGTGACCTTCAAACCGCCGGGACTGCAGATACACCAGCAGGTTTCAATCCACACTCCCGCATGGGGAGTGACGATACGGAGGTGACCAGTAATGACGGCACTCACAGTTTCAATCCACACTCCCGCATGGGGAGTGACTCTGACGATCGGAGAGGCACAGGGATATTGATTATGTTTCAATCCACACTCCCGCATGGGGAGTGACTTTACGATAAGCTCTCCGGCGGGTGTTTTCCGGTGTTTCAATCCACACTCCCGCATGGGGAGTGACATATAAAGAGGCCAGGGCTATATCCAAGACGCTGTTTCAATCCACACTCCCGCATGGGGAGTGACATTCCAAAAAGCCTGGCACCAGGCCCGTACCCAGTTTCAATCCACACTCCCGCATGGGGAGTGACTGATGTGTCCGGCAACACCGGCAAGGTGGCCTGGTTTCAATCCACACTCCCGCATGGGGAGTGACGCGATCATGCCGCCCTGGGGCTCACACAGATCACGGTTTCAATCCACACTCCCGCATGGGGAGTGACCGGCGACCAGGTGTCTCTTGACCAGGTCACGCATGTTTCAATCCACACTCCCGCATGGGGAGTGACCTCATTACAAATGTCACATAATTATGGAAGATTGCGTTTCAATCCACACTCCCGCATGGGGAGTGACTTAAAAAAAGTTTCGCAATAATATCAACAGGTTAGTTTCAATCCACACTCCCGCATGGGGAGTGACTAAGGCTTCTGACAAAATCATTCCATTTGCAGCCGTTTCAATCCACACTCCCGCATGGGGAGTGACACGGTTTGCATAATGATTGCCAGTTGTTTTGATTGTTTCAATCCACACTCCCGCATGGGGAGTGACTTAAAAAAAGTTTCGCAATAATATCAACAGGTTAGTTTCAATCCACACTCCCGCATGGGGAGTGACACGGGTTTATTGATTACTACGACACTGAGGGTATGTTTCAATCCACACTCCCGCATGGGGAGTGACTTTCGTAATAATATCAACAGGTTAGAAAATAAGTGGTTTCAATCCACACTCCCGCATGGGGAGTGACCTGGGCAAATGCCGTGACCAGCCCGGATACCTCAAGTTTCAATCCACACTCCCGCATGGGGAGTGACCCACATATTGTATTGTTTCGACCTGATCGATCAAAGTTTCAATCCACACTCCCGCATGGGGAGTGACGTAATCGTTTTTGTCTATAGTTGTTGTCATACCGTTTCAATCCACACTCCCGCATGGGGAGTGACCATACAGGATGATATCCTCTGTATTGACGGGTTTGTTTCAATCCACACTCCCGCATGGGGAGTGACCTGGAACAAAGAAAAACTCCAGACAGCCTTGAATGTTTCAATCCACACTCCCGCATGGGGAGTGACTGCCGCCTCGTTAAACGCGGTCACATTTGACGTTTGTTTCAATCCACACTCCCGCATGGGGAGTGACGTAAAATAATTATTGAGATTTTGGCAAAATATGGGTTTCAATCCACACTCCCGCATGGGGAGTGACGATTTATCCAATTGTGAGATACCAACATTTTTCTGTTTCAATCCACACTCCCGCATGGGGAGTGACTTTGGATGATCCTCCGCGATCGGCCGGATGACCGGGTTTCAATCCACACTCCCGCATGGGGAGTGACGTTTTTATCCTCCTTACCTTATTATATATATACTGTTTCAATCCACACTCCCGCATGGGGAGTGACATTTTACTAATGAAAGCTCAGACCGAG
>NZ_JABZFL010000103.1 GCF_014237455.1 Desulfobacula sp.
ACATTCCTGCGATTTTCTGGGGCGCATTGATTGAATTCTTCGGATGGATCTGCCCCCTGACACACCTGGAAAACAATTTCAGAAGCCTGGCCGGGCAAAGCGGCTATAATTATGGACTTATCCAACACTATTTATTAAAAGTTATTTACCCTGATGGGCTGACTCGACAGGTTCAAATTATGCTCGGATTCGGGACATTGATTTTAAATTTATTTGTCTATGCTATTTTTTTTAAAAAAAAGTGTAAGTAAAAAAAGATTGTTATCAAGCTGAGTTTGAGATTTGATAAAATTTAATTTTATACCTGTAATGATTTATCTTGCACTACAAATTGATATATGCTTTTATATTAAAACTGAATATCAGATTCAGTCCTACTATTTTTAAAAAATTGAATGTTAAAGAACGTAACAGTTTTTTTGCCCCAAAAATTACGTTCAATTCTACATTAAAAGAGATTTCATATGGCTGAAAAACCGACTTATGAAGAATTAGAGAAAAGGATTCAGAAAATAGAACAAGCTGAGTCTGATCGTAAGAGAATCAAGTCCAATCAGATTGAGAACACACTACGGGAAAGCGAAATAGAATATAAAGCATTTGTTGAAGAAACGGGCGATCTGGTAACAAGAGTAGATAAAAATGGCAATTTTTTGTATGTTAATCATATAAGTAAAGAGATTTTTGGCATCAACCCAGAAGATATTGTTGGAATGCCTGCATTTGATTTTATCCATCCAGATGATCAGGAAAATACTAACATTTGGTTTAATGACTGCATTGAAAAAAAAATACTAAAAGCATCCTTTGAAAATAAGCAGATAAATAAAACAAATGGTAATATATCCAATATGCTTTGGACCACCAATTTCCATTATGACAAAGCAGATCAACTAACAGGGATTAATAGTATTGCGCACAATATTACTGAACGCAAACAGATGGAAGAGGCTTTGGTGTTAGAAAAAAACAAACTTCAAGAAGCGCTCTCAAAGATAAAAAAATTAAGTGGAATGCTTCCCATTTGCTCATCCTGTAAAAAAATACGTGACGATAAAGGTTACTGGAATCAAATCGAATCTTATATCAGGGATCATTCAACCGTTGAATTTAGCCACAGTATTTGTCCCAGCTGTACAAAAAAAATATATCCTTTTCTGAATATTTCCGACTGATATAAAATTCTTGCAATATCGTTTTATGAAATCTCTCACAAATCCCATTTACCTGAGTCTGCCATCAATTCTGCCCTACTTCTTCAAACCCCTTAAAAGACTCGCCACTGTTTTCCCCACAATTACATTTTCACCATCTTGATTTTCAATCCAGCTTTTTATTTCGATTCGCTCATCTTCGAGATCTATGGCAATTATTTCAAACCAGGCGTAAAGTGTATCCCCAATAAAAACAGGGCGTAAAAATTCTAAAGTCTGTGATTTGTATATTGCCCCGACACCAGGAATATGCATGCCTACCAGCGTTGAAAACAGTGATGCCGACAACATACCATGGGCGATCCGTTGTCCGAAAAAAGTTTGTTCCGCAAAAATTTTATCAACGTGAATAGGATTTTCATCACCTGTAATCGCTATAAAATGGGATAAATCTTCTTCAGTTATTGTTTTCTTTAAAAATGCTTTTTGTCCGATTTTGAGATCATCGAACGCTGTCAATTGATACGTCATGCATTGCTCCTTTTAAACTGGATGGTTTTGGAACACCAAATTAACTATTATCATTAAACAATGTATTTCAGAACCCTGTTTTTTAATCATACCATTTTTCATGCCTGGTGGTATTTGTGCTTGACACACAAGCCAATTTGAGATTGATTGTTATGTGAGCAAGTAATTTCTTTTCTTAACTGTTTTGGCATATTAAAATTTTATAACTGTCACAAGACCTTTATGGAGGATTAGTGGAATGAACAGCATTGCCTTTGACGATTATTATGAGGACCTTCAAATAAGCCCCAATGCTGATTTGGAAACCATTGAGCGTATTTCTAAAGAAGCTCGAAAATTTACCTGAGATCCCAGCAAGAATCCCAGTTTGTCATACCTAAACAAAAAAAAGCAGGTACCATAAAGATATAAAACATAGGTTAGATAGCGTGAGACAGC
>NZ_JABZFL010000059.1 GCF_014237455.1 Desulfobacula sp.
AAAGAGTGTTTTGAAGTTTTTTTCGGTTAATATTCAGTAATTTTGAAAGTTTTTCAGCGACGATGGCCGGGTTTTTTATTTTTGAAGGACAGGCCGTAATGGATATGGCGTCAATGCTGGTCGCAAGTTTATTCATGCTTCTGTCCAGAATCTGCCCTCTTTCCCCTTTGATAGTGAAATGTCTGGAATAATCGCTTTCAGCTTTTTGTGTCAGCTCCCGGGATTTGAAAATCTGGATATCAAAGGATTTTGCCCCCATAAGAAAAATCGAGACAACAATCAGAACCTGAATAACAATAATTCTTTGTTTCACCTCTTTGTTAAATTTTTTTGACATTAGCCGTCTTCCCCCAACAGAGAAATTGGCAGATAAATAGTTTGATTTGCTGTATCCGTTAAAAGATTTAATCTGGTTTTTGCAATTCGAGTGATACGGTCGTCTGATTTCAGGCGGTCTCTTTCAACAGATAAGGCCTTGTGGTAGGAGGCCTTTTTTACAAACGCTTCCTGCCCTTTGGATACCCGTAATATGGTCTGGGTGGATTCTGTCCTGATCCAGGTGTAAACCAAAAGTTCACAAAAGATGATAGAAATAATGACAAGCCATCGAAAACTTGATTTTCGCGATGGTATTTTGGGGGGTATGTTGTTTTTAATTGCCATTTATTAAACCCTTTGAGCCACTCTTAATTTGGCACTTCTTGCCATGGGATTGAGAGCTGTTTCTTCTTTTGTGGGCACCAAAGGTTTTCTGAAAACCGATTCCATCTGCGGGACAAACCCACATGAACAAATCGGAAGCTCTCTCGGGCATGTACAGCCGTTTTCGAATTTTCGTAATGCCTGCTTTACGATTCGATCTTCAAGGGAATGAAAAGAAATAACACAAAGTCGTCCCCCTTTTAAAAGAAGGGAAGGTACGGTTTTCATAAATTTTTCAAGCCGTTCCAATTCCCTGTTTACCGCAATTCTTAGTGCCTGGAAAATTCTTGTTGCAGGATGAATGCGTGACTTGAATCTATTTTTTGCAGGGATGGTTTCTGTAATCATCTGTGCAAGCTCTAAACTTGTATGAATCGGTGCATGACGTCTTGTTTCCACGATTCTTTTTGCAATTCGTCTAGAAAACTTTTCTTCACCAAATTTAAAGAAAATATTTACCAGCTCACTCTCAGGGAATGAATTGATAATCTCAAAGGCTGTCAGATCGTTTCGAATATCCATTCGCATATCCAATGGTTCATTCTTGTTAAAACTAAATCCGCGTTTGCCGTTTTTTAGTTGGTTTAGTGAAAAGCCTAAATCAAGGAGTATTGAATTTACACCCTTTATTCCGTTAGAGTTCAGAATCTTTGGAAGTTCAGAAAAATTGCTGTGAAACAACACCGCATTTTTTTCAAACGGATGTAAAATTTTTTTAGCATGTTTGATGGCATCCAAATCCTGATCAATGCCGATCAGTGTTCCTCCAGGGAGTATTGCCTTGATTGCCGCAAGCGCATGACCTGCCCCACCCAGAGTACAATCCACTATAATGTTTCCGGGTTTAAGGTTCTGGTGCTCATGCACCTCTTGAGGCATTACAGACGTATGCTCAAATCCCATTGTTACAACCCTAGGGAAGCTATTTCCTCTCTTACTTCCTCATTTTTGAGTTTCTGCTCCATCCTTTTGTTGACTTTGTCCCAGTGACCACGTGCCCAGATCTCAAACCGATCCAGGTTGCCGACAAGAACGATATCTTTTTCAAGATTTGCATATTCTCTTAAACTTTTAGGGATCAGGATACGATCCTGTTTGTCACACATGCAGTCACAGGAGTTGCCGAGGAAAAATCTTCTGAAATCTCCCATGGCACTGGTCTTTGTTGCCAGAATCCTGGTTTCAACTTTTTCCCATTCACTAAAAGTATAGGCGTATAAACAATCGTCCTTGTTTGAGACCATAACCCCGTAAATTTTATCCGCCTTCAGGATATTCCTGAATCTTGACGGAATAATTACCCGGCCTTTGGAGTCAATTGTATGAAAGGAGCTTGATCGAAACACTTATTTAAGCCTCAGTTAAAAATTATTAACTCATCCACTTTCCACCACCTTGTCCCACACTTTTACGAAAAATAGTAGTTAAGTCAAGAGAAAATTAATTTTTTTTTAATAAATTAATTGTATACCCTATAAATAGGTAGGATTAAAATATAATTAAAAATGGAGTGAAGTGGAGTGTTTGTTAATAGGGGGGGATCAGATCATTGTAGAAATTTTTATTAAAAATTGATCCAGCTTTTTGGCAGAAACCTTTACACTTGTCTTTAACTCCTGTGCGAACAACGATATTTTGTACTCTTCCAAGAGCCAGAAAAATGCTTCGATATGTTGGGGTTTTTCAGGCGAAGACTTGTCAGAAAGGGAGGATAAAAGAGTGTTTAGATGGGTGATATATCCTGCCAGCTGTAACGCTTTCTTTTCTTCCTTTAAAGGATTGTCAACCGCTCTTTGGACCCTGGTACTGATGCAGGCGACATACCGGTGAAGGTCCCTGATTCTTTCAACCGTATAAAGATCGGCAAAATTTTGAGGTACAAGATTTTTCAGGTCTTTGAAAAGAGCGGTGATAATATTAAAAATTTTCTTTTTTTTCTGGTACTGAAAGGATAGTTTTTGGATGAGCTCAAAACAGGATTGATATTCCTTCCCAAGCCCAAGAATGGTCTTAATAAATTCCTGCCCGGTATTGTACAGATGTTTCAATTTTTTTTGGGCATGAAGTTCAAACTCTTTTTTTGTTCTGATATTTCTGGCAAACGATGTGGTGGTGATCAGGTTGAATAAAGAATGGGTAAATTTTGTCTGGCCGTTAAAAAAAGGTGCGATCTGCTTTATCCCGGGATGCGTATTAATATCTTTTCTCAACGCCTTAAAATCATCTGGATAACAGATTTGGAAAAGCTTTTTTATTCCTTGATTATGGGAGTTTTTTGCAGCCTGCTCTGATTTGAACAGTCTTAGGGATAAACCTTTAGTTTTGTTTTTCGGATCAGTTTCGATTTTCAGCCCGGGGTAGCCTTTTTGTGTAAATTCCTTTTCCCGGGTGATGAGAATAAACGCTTCAAGGTTTTCAAAATCCCATTTTTTTATATCGGTTCTTTCATATTTTTTTTGGGCCAGGTGAAATTCATCTTTTTGAGAGGGGAACACTGTTGAAAATTTTTTCAAAACGGAATAGTCCCGTAAGGCTTTCATCTCCTTTCCTTTTTCATCCCTGATGGAGATTCTCATTTTCAAGTGGTCCGGCAGGTCTTCATCTGACCACTCAGTGGCGGGAATAATCAGATCAAACCGTTTATGAATAAAAGAAGAGAGCAGCGAAAATAAGGGTTTGTCTTTTTTTGGCATTTCCCTGGCAAGAATGGCGGCTTTTTCAGACACCGGTACCAGTTTCACCCGATATTTTTTTGGAAGCGCTTTTATCAGGGCAGCAATTTTTTCTTCAAACAGGCCCGGCACCAGTCTGTCCACGTTGTTTTTTGAGACAAGCAAGGCTGATGAGACCGGAACTTTTATGGTGACCCCATCTTTTTTGGATCCCGGATTGAATTTATATTCAAGCCTAAATTTGCCCTGATCCATTGTCAGGGTATCGGGAAATAAAGATAATGCATGATCATCAATGGAAGATTTTTGAAGGTCTTCCAGGGTCATTTTCAAGAAATCCTGGTTTTCCTGGTCTTTCATAAATTTGGAAAATGTTCTGATATTATAAAAAGGTTCTGGAAGCCTTGACTGGTAAAAAAGATATATATCATGTTCAGAAGCCAGAATATCCTTTTTCCGGGTTTTATGCTCAAGGGTTTCAAGTTCATCAATCAGCTGCCGGTTATGGGTCATAAATTCAAACTTCTGATGAATTTCCCCCTGGACCAAAGCGTGGCGGATAAATATTTCTCCGGATTCCTGCGGGTTTACCTTGCCATAGGCAATACGGCGGTTGTTGACAATAATCAGTCCGAACAGGGAAATTTGTTCTTTTGCAATGACTTCTCCGCGTTTTTTTCCCCAGTGTGGATCTGAGTATGTAGCGGTGCAGAGGCCTTTGCCTATTTGTTCAAGCCATTCAGGGTCAATATTGGCCACTGTTCTTGCGAAAAGCCGGCTGGTTTTGACAAATTCCGCTGCTACAATCCAGTTTCCCCCCTTGTTAAAAAGACCGGACCCGGGAAATATCATTGCCTGCTGACCTTTTGCAGCATTAAAAATATTTTTTTCTTTTTTGTGGGCAATGTTGGCAAGATATCCTGATAAAAAGGATTGATGCAAGGCAATATATAAGGGCCCACCAATATCAAATTCTTTGGCCTTCATGCCCTTGGTCCCTGTTTGAGAGAACCTCTTTTTCCCTCCTTTTATATGATGCTCTTTCAGGATTTTTATAATTTGTCCGTGGATTTCGTTCCATTCTCTCAGACGCTTGAAAGACAAGAAATGGTCCTGGCAGAATTTTTTGAGTTTGGATCGGGACTTTAGTTTTTTTTCAGCCCGTTTATAGGCGTTCCAGATGTTTATAAGGGTGACAAAATCCGAACTCGGATCTTTGAACAGCGCATGCCTTTGATCGGCTGCCTGGGCTTTCTCTGCCGGTCGCTGTCTGGGGTCTGAAATGGCAAGGGCCGTGGCAATGATAGCCGCTTCTTTCAGGCATCCTTTCATATCAGCTTCAATTAAAATTCTGGATAATTTGGGATCAATGGGCAGTCTTGCCATGATCCGGCCAATCTTTGTGAGAGTGTACTTTGTTTTTTCTGTTCGTCTGTTTTCAGCTTTCTTTTCTTTAATGGCACCTAACTCAATCAGGGTGTCAAACCCGTCTTTAATACTTTTGGGGGCGGGTGCATCAATGAACGGGAAGGTTGAGACATCCCCGAGATTCAGGGAGATCATCCGCAGTATGACTTCAGCAAGATTGCTTCTTAATATTTCAGGAGAGGTAAAAAAGGGCCTTGCATGGAAATCATTTTTATCAAACAGCCGGATGCAAATCCCGTTTTCAACCCGGCCGCATCGCCCCATCCTCTGGTTGGCGGAAGACTGGGAAATAGGGGTGACGGGGAGCGCTGTGGTTCTTGTCCGGGGTGAATAGCTGGGAATCCTTGCAAGTCCTGTATCCACTACATATTTAATTCCGGGTATGGTCAGGGATGTTTCAGCCACATTGGTTGCGACAATAATTTTTTTTTCCACCTGTCGTGAAAAAATTTTTGACTGCTCTTTAGCCGAAAGTCTGGCAAAAAGAGGCAGAACTATAGTCCCTGGATGATGTTTGCCTCGGATCAGTTCCATGGTTTCTCCGATATCCTGTTCCGTGGGCATAAATACCAGAATATCACCTGATCCGGATTGGGAAACAAGAAAGTTTACAGCATCGGCTGCTGCTTCAACATACCCCTGATCCTCAATGGTCTGTTTTTCGTCTTCTTTATTTAAGAAAGGCATATACAGGGTTTCGATCGGGTACATCCGCCCGGACACCTCAATGATGGGCGCATTGTCAAAGGCACTTGAGAATTTTTGTGTATCAATGGTCGCAGACGTGATAATCAGTTTAAGATTTTTTCTTTTTTTAACCAGGTCTTTTAGAAGACCTAAGGTAAAGTCAATATTCAGACTTCTTTCGTGGGCCTCATCTATAATAATGGTATCATATTTATTTAAGAACCTGTCGGTCTGGGTTTCAGCAAGCAGGATACCGTCGGTCATCATTTTGATGTACGCATGATCAGAGGTTTTATCATCAAACCTGATTTTATACCCAACCGATTGACCAACGCTCTCATTGAGTTCCTCGGCAATTCTTCTGGCAACAGTGATGGCTGCGATACGTCTTGGCTGAGTACAGCCGATCAGTCCTTTAATTCCCTGTCCCGCCTCAAGGCAGAATTTTGGGATCTGGGTGGTTTTGCCTGATCCTGTTTCCCCTGAAATAATCACCACAGAGTTTTTTTTGATGGCCTCAATGATTTCATCTTTTTTATGGGTGATGGGCAGATCAGGGTTAAAGGTTATATTGGAAGGTTTGTGTAAAAGCCTTGCCTGTGTTTTTTTAAATTTATTCATGACCTTTGAATAGTAGCTTATAGTTCACAAATGTCAAATTTTGAATTCTGATTTTAAAATATGGTTGACATGAATGATGGAATAAGAGACAAAGAACATTGTTTTAAAAAAAATGGAAATATGCAGTACTATAGTGAAAGTACTTTAATTTTGAATAGATAGGGGGAGTGATAGCATGGGAGATGTTGCTATTAAAATTGGAGACGCAAGAAAAAGCGTTTTTAAAGATAAGGTAATGGAACTTCTGCCCGATGGTGGGAATTTGAATGCATGCCTGACATGCGGTGCATGCGCATCAGGCTGCCCGGCAACCGGTCTTGAGGGAATGGATCCAAGAAAGTTCCTGAGAATGGCAGCTCTTGGAATGGATGAAGAAATACTGAGTTCAAACTGGGCGTGGATGTGTACCATGTGTATGCGATGTATTTATGTCTGTCCCATGGAAATTAATATTCCTCAGCTTGTATTCAATGCAAGAGCACAATGGCCAAGAGATGAAAGACCAAAAGGCATCAGAGGTTCATGTGACATGGCATTAAAACATGACACCTGTTCAGCCATGGGTGCCAATGAAGAAGATTTTCAATTTGTTGTGGAAGATGTTCTTGAAGAATACCAGGAATCACAGCCTGAATTTGCAGAGATGACAGCAGATGTAAACAGGGAAGGCGCTTATTATTTTTTGAATCAGAACTCCAGAGAGCCTGTGACAGAACCCGATGAAATGGTGCCGCTGTGGAAAATAATGCACCTTGCAGGCGCAGACTGGACCTATGGAACAAAAGGCTGGGCCGCAGAAAATTATTGCATGTTTCTGGCTGAAGATGAATCCTGGGAAAAAATTATCCGGACAAAGGTAAAAGCTGTGGAGGACCTGGGCTGTAAGGTCTGGCTCAACACCGAGTGAGGGCACGAACTCTTCGCAGTCCTGGCAGGACTGAAAAAATTCAACATTCCTTACAACTTTGAAATCAAAAGTATTATTCAACTCTATGCGCAATGGATCAGGGAAGGCAAGCTAAACCCTTCTTCCGACTGGAACAAGGACAGAAAAATTAAATTTACCGTCCAAGACCCTTGCCAGCTGGTAAGAAAATCTTTTGGCGACCCGGTTGCCGAAGAGTTAAGATATGTTGTTAAAGCGGTCGTCGGCGAGGAAAACTTTATTGATATGACGCCCAATAAATCCAACAATTTTTGCTGCGGCGGCGGTGGCGGATTCCTCCAGTCGGGTTTTCAGGAGCAAAGACGGGCTTACGGGCAGACCAAGGCCAACCAGATTCTTGAAACCAAGGCCGAATACTGCATCACACCCTGCCATAATTGTCATGCCCAAGTGCATGATATGGCCGACGTCAATGACCATGCATGGGAAACTGTTCACTTATGGACACTCTTAAACCTTTCTCTGGGCATACTGGGCCCCAATGAAAGGGAATATCTTGGTGAAGATTTGAAAGAAGTGGATGTATTTCACCCGGAATCTGCCATGTGATTTATGGGTTTTAAATTTTAAAATTAAACCGGCCTTGTACGGCAAGTAATTTGCTGTACAAGGCTTTTTTTTATGAGCCGTCTTTTTAAAATATGAAAAAAGATATTTGAGCCTTTTAACTGATTGCCTAAGCCAGGTAATTGTGATAAGAAAATTTGATTATGACTCAGATTATCAGTGTAGCGAACCAGAAAGGGGGCGTTGGTAAAACAACGACCTCAGTAAATCTTTCAGCCGCTCTTGCCAAAATTGGAAAAAAAGTATTGCTTGTTGATTGCGATTCCCAGGCAAATGCAACAACCGGTATGGGAATTGATAAGCTTGCCCTTGAATATTCTCTGTATCATGGGCTTATCGGTGAAGCAGGTGTTGATGACATTATTTGTCTCACAATGTTACCCAAGCTGATGATGATTCCGGCCGATATTGATCTCATTGGATTTGAAATAGAGATGGTGCCTGTAAAGGACAGGGAAAAAAAGCTTAAAGATCTTCTGGAACCGGTAAAAGAAAGGTATGATTATATTATTATTGATTGTCCACCGGCGTTAAGTTTGTTGACGTTGAATGCATTTACAGCTTCGGATGCCGTTTTGATACCCCTTCAAAGCGAATTTTATGCCCTTGAAGGTCTGGGGCAGCTGCTGGATACCATAAAACGAGTCAAGTCATCTTTTAATCCCGGATTGAAAATCAAGGGAATTCTTTTGACGATGTATGATAAAAGAACAAATCTTGCTAAACATGTTGTTGAAGATGCGAGAAAATATTTCAAGGATATGGTTTTCAAAACAAAGATACCGCGTAATGTAAAGCTTGGAGAGGCGCCAAGCTATGGATTGCCGGTCATATTATATGATAAACATTCACAAGGATCAAAAAGCTATATTGCTTTTGCAAGGGAACTTTTAAAAAGATGACAAAAAAGAAAAAGAAAAACACTGGACTGGGACGGGGAATTTCAGCGTTGATTCCTGACTTTGAAATCTCTGAGAGCAGCCCTGACTTTCTCATGTGTCCCATTGGGGATATTGCACCTAACCGGTATCAGCCTAGAACCTCATTCAGCCAGGAAGAACTGGACCGCCTTAAGGATTCCATCGCACAACAGGGTGTTTTGCAGCCTTTATTGGTAAGGCACCTTGATGATTCCTATGAATTGATAGCAGGAGAGAGAAGGCTTCGTGCTGCCAAGGAAGCCAGTTTGACCCATGTGCCGGTGTTTGTAAAAAATCTGACCGATGAACAGGTATTGGAAGTTTCCATTATCGAGAATATTCAAAGAGAAGATCTCAATGTTCTTGAAGAGGCAGAGGCGTATTATCGATTGATTCATGAGTTTAATTATACTCAGGAAAAAGTAGCGAAAAAAATTGGAAAGAACCGTTCTACCATCGCAAACCTGCTTCGTCTCAGAAATCTTCCCCAGGTGATTAAAGACAGCCTGCTTGACGAAAAAATATCCATGGGACATGCAAGAGCCCTGTTAGGGGCCGGATCAGAAGAACATCAGCTACTTCTTTTTAAAATAGTCCTTGAAAAAGAATTATCTGTAAGGCAGACGGAAAAACTGGTCAACAGGGTTAAAAAAGAACCCCAGAAATTTCAGGAAAAGATATCAGTTGCAGAAAAACAATTTCTTGACGAGACCTGTTCAATCCTTTCGGATCGAATTAAATCCACCGTCAGGATTCAGAAGAACGGGGATAAGGGTAAAATAGAAATCAATTTTAAATCAAAAACAGAGTTTCAACGCCTGGTCGATCTTTTGACTAATCTTTCATGAAAATAGTTGTTGCGAAAACCGCTGGATTTTGTATGGGAGTCCGGCGTGCTGTGGATATGGTGCTGGATGCATCCAATTTGTCTTCTGAACCGATTTATACCTACGGTCCTTTGATTCATAATCCCCAGGCCCTGAAAATGCTTGAAGAAAAAAAAATTTTCAGGATTGATCAAATTCCTGAAAAGGGGAGTGGTATTGTCTTAATCCGGGCTCACGGTGTTCCGCCGGAAGATCAAAAAGCACTTAAGGATGCCGGCTTTGCTGTGATAGATGCGACGTGTCCCAGGGTGGTAGGGGTCCAGGTGATTATTCATAAGTATGCCCAAAAAGGGTATTCAACTATTATTATCGGGGATGGGAAACACCCGGAAGTCGTGGGCCTTTTAGGATATGCCAGGGGAAACGGGCATACCGTCACATCCATGGACCAGCTTTCCAAACTGCCCAAGTTCCAAACTGCCGTTGTGGTTGCTCAAACCACCCAGAACACTGTTTTTTATGATGAAATAAAGGCATGGTGTAAAATCAATGCACCGCAT
This sequence comes from Desulfobacula sp., assembly GCF_014237455.1. Taxonomy (GTDB): domain Bacteria; phylum Desulfobacterota; class Desulfobacteria; order Desulfobacterales; family Desulfobacteraceae; genus Desulfobacula. Next base: position 9,931 of record NZ_JABZFL010000059.1, read on the forward strand.
TATAAGATATTTGATACCATTTGCGGGTCCACTGAAAAGCGGCAGACTGAAATCCGGGAATTAGCCAGGGAAAATGATGCGGTTATTGTTGTCGGCGGGAAACAAAGCGGAAACACAAAACGGCTGGTCCAGATCGCGTCCCAGACAGGGAAATTCACAGCCCATATTGAAGAAGTATCCCAAATTGATTATGGGAAATTGTCATCTGCCAGGTCGGTCGCGATAACAGCCGGGGCGTCTACACCAAACTGGATCATTAATGATGCATATGTTCAAATAGAAAGCAACCTTCAACAACAGCATCCTGCCCAGGTATTTTTATTTTTAATCCGGGATTTCTTATTGAAAACCAATATAATGACCGCAGCAGGCGCGGGTTTTTTGACGTATGCGTGTTCTGTTCTTCAAGGGATTGATCAAAAGTTTCATCATGCCATGATCGCCATGCTGTATGTGCTTTCAATGCAGATACTGAACAATCTATTCACTATTAAGCCGGATAAATATAATCATCCCCAGCGGGCACTCTTTTATAAGAAAAATCGAGTGTATCTATGGGTTGCCGCCTTTTTATCAGGTGCGGCAGGTCTTTATCTTAGCTTTATCACCACCGGGATGCTGTCTTTTTTTATTCTGTCTGTCATGAGCCTTTTGGGATTGTCATATAATTTAAAAATTATTCCTTTTATGTCAAAAAAAGGACAACTCGCTCGATTAAAGGATATCCCCGGCTCAAAAACCAGTCTGATTACCATTGCCTGGGGAACAGTGGCCTGCCTTTTGCCGGCTGTGGCAAATCAAAGTGAGTTGCTGTCTGTTGCAGTGGTGTTCTTATTTGCTACAGGCCTGGTATTTGCGAGGACAGCCTTTTTTGATATCCTTGCCATTCAGGGTGACAGAATCACGGGAAAGGAAACCCTTCCTATCCTTTTAGGAGAAAAGCGAAGTTTTCAAATCATACAATATGTTTTAATGGCTGATATGGGTATTATGCTTTTGACGGTTTTTACCGGTGTATTGGTAAAAAATGCGTTCTTTTTTGCTGCCATTCCCTTGATTATGTTTTTGTTAATAAAGGTTTTTCAAAAAAACAGTCTTATACCAGGGGCGCATCGGGAATTTTTTATTGAATTTTTATTTCTTTTCACCGGATTGACAGCCATTGTAATTTAATTTTTGTTCTCTTTTGTCACCGCTTTTCCGGGTTCCTGCCTTTGCGGAAATGACAAGTGCTTAGTATATTTTGATATTAAAGCGGATTGACACATATTTAAAAATTTGTCATATTTTAAGTGTTTGATCTGCAACATCTCAATAAGTTCTGGTAAATTATTCAATATCCTCGGCTTATCGAGAAGATACGTTGATCTTACCAGTTAAATCAGGAGAAGAAATTGAGTACATTTCAAAGTTTGTTCGGCTTCTTTGCCTTGGCATTTCTTGCCTGGATATTATCTGAAAATCGGAAAAATATAAATTTTAAGACCGTTTTAGCCGGTTTAGGACTACAGATACTATTCGCCCTCCTCCTTTTAAAATTACCTGGAAGTCAGACCGTTTTTTTCTGGCTGAACAGCATTGTTGAGGCGCTTGAGGAATCTACTAGAGCAGGGACCAGCTTTGTTTTCGGTTATATCGGAGGCGGGCCTCTTCCGTTCGATGAAAAATTTCCCGGCTCAAGTTATATACTCGCCCTTCGTGGACTGCCTTTAGTTCTGGTTATAAGCGCTATTTCATCCTTGTTGTTTTACTGGAAAATTCTTCCTGTAGTCGTTCGATTTTTCTCATGGATCCTGCGCAGAACAATGGGGATCGGAGGCGTGGAAGGTCTGGGAAGTGCGGCAAATATTTTCGTCGGCATGGTTGAATCCCCCCTTTTTACCAAACCGTATCTTTCAGGAATTTCAAGAAGTGAACTTTTTACCATCATGGCTTCCGGTATGGCTACCATAGCCGGAACAGTCATGGTACTTTATGCTACAATTTTAAATAAAGCGATGCCTGGAATCATGGGTCACCTTTTAACCGCATCCATCATAAGTGCTCCTGCAGCTATCACCATAGCCAAGCTCATGATTCCTGAAACAGGAGAACCATCAACAGGAAAGGTGGATTTGCCGAGTCAGGCAAACAGCTCCATGGATGCAATTACCCGGGGCACTATGGACGGCATCAAGCTCCTTATAAATATTATTGCTATGTTAGTAGTGCTTTTAGCGCTTGTTCATTTGATAAACATCTTACTCGGACTTTTACCGCATCAAGCAGGGCAACCGATCACTTTTCAAAGGCTGCTCGGCTTTGTCATGGCTCCTATTACATGGCTCATGGGGATCCCATGGTCAGAAGCAACGGTCTCTGGTTCACTTATGGGAACAAAAATCGTTTTAAACGAATTTATCGCATACATCGATCTGGCCGGGTTGCCAAAAGGCGCTTTAAGTGAGCGGTCCAGATTGATTATGATTTATGCTATGTGTGGGTTTGCCAATTTCGGTTCACTCGGAATCATGATCGGAGGGATGGGTGCTATGGTACCGGAGAGAAGGGATGAAATCGTAAGCCTCGGTATAAAATCTATCATAGCCGGCACAATCGCTACTTGCATGACAGGAGCAGTTGTCGGCATCATCTATTAGCAACACTTAAAGGCTTGCTCAAAAAACGATTAATCCAGATGATTGTTTTTACATGCGATTGCCCTGAAGAAAAAACAGGTGTTGTTGATCAAAGATATCCGCCGGCATTCCGTTTTATATGATTGAAACCGAAATAATTCCTAACCACAATTGATAAATCCCAAAAGCAAGCAGTACAAAAGAAGACAGCCCAATTAAAACTTTGCTCACTTGTGGTCCCAATTTTCTGGCAAATCCAAATAAAATAATTATTCCTGCTAATGTCAGAATCATCGTTAAATAAAAGCTGGCAATAAGAGCGATTCCATTAGCTGGTGCTATTTTCCAACCCTCAAGAAAAAGGGGCCCCATAATTAAACTCCATCCCAGGTAAGGGTTGGGATTTAAAAGGTTTACAAAAACCGCATTAAATAATGTCTGCCGGCCTGATTCATCTATTGCAGTTTTGTCTGCTTCGAACTGCTGCCATGATTGAAAAGCCTTAAATGCCAGATAAAGAAGAAACAGTCCACCGGCAATTCTTAAGATGATTATAAAATTAGCCGGCATTGTGCTGAGCAGGAATAAAATTAAAATGAGAATGGGAATATCACTGATAACCGGGGCAAATGCTGCCGGTAAAGTTGACCGCCATCCTTTTTTAAGCGTCTGCGAGATGATATACGTTTGAAGTGGTCCGGGCTGAACAGCTGCTGCGAAAGCATATGTTATTCCAAATATCAGATAGCTAAACACGGGTCAAATATTCTCCAGTTGAGGTTGATGGCTTTTGGCTGAATTAGGCTTGTTATGTTATTCATAAATCATCAGATCTTTCCAGCTTTCTCGATTCGTTCTTCATTCACCGCCAGTGCTTTCTTAATATTTTGCTTAAAACGATGGTTTTTAATAAAGAGATATGGAAGAAGAACAGGTGAAGATAAAGCTAAAGTTGGCCACCACACTGGTGAAATACGAAAAGACATTTGAATTTTCCTTATATTTTATTTTTAGTTTCAGGCATATCACTATACAGCTTTCATCATATAAAAAGAATATCCGTAATGTTTCTCATGCTCTTCAAAGAGCTTCATTTCTTCTTCTATTTCTTTAATAACGGATTGCATGATACTGTCTTCCGGGTCCTTGAAAGCGTTCATGTTTTTTTTAAGTGGTCCATAGTAATTATCCCACCAAGCCTTTGATGGCAAACGGTGAATTCTTAAAATTTCAAAACCTGATGAATTTGCATGATTTGAGTTTTCTGATTCAGTGCCGATGGCAGGGTAGGCATTTTGCCAATAAACTCGTACAGATTCCGGTATGTTACTTGTGAAATAGCTCAGTTCCGAAATGACAGCAATTCCATTAGCTGCCATCAATGGTCTCCAGGCTTTCAATGCACCTTTAAATGTCAAGTTATAAGCGGCTCCCTCGGACCAAAGCAGATCAATGGTTTCTGGTTTCCAA
>NZ_JABZFL010000084.1 GCF_014237455.1 Desulfobacula sp.
AAGATGGGCGTTGATTCCGCCAAACCCAAAAGCGCTGATCCCGGCCTTTCTTGTTGAATGGAGGGATTCAGGGTTCCAGTCTTCAACCTCGGTTTGAACCTTGATATGACTCTTATTTAGAATGCTTTTAGGGGAAGGCGCTGAATAATTCAATGAAGGTGGCAAGACCCCTTCATTCATTGAAAGAATAGTTTTTATAAACCCTGCTGCGCCTGCTGCTGTTAGAAGATGGCCGGTCATTGATTTGACAGATCCGATGGAAAGCTGTTTCTCCGGACAGTCAAATGCATCCAGCAGTGCATGTATGCTGGACAATTCCACCTGATCCCCCACAGGAGTGCCTGATCCGTGGCATTCCATGTACTGGATGTCTAAAGGGGACCAGGATGCCTGTTCATAGGCCTGGATCATGGCCCGAACCTGGCCTTCCTGTGCCGGTCCCACAAGGGTTCCTTCAATGTCATTGGATACCCCGGCACCCGTGATGACGGCATGGATCTTATCACCGGAGTTTATGGCATCTTCAAGCCGTTTCAACACAACAATGCCGGTTCCTTCTCCCACGACAAGTCCATCGGCATTTTTATCAAAGGGAGAACATCTGCCCGAGGGAGACAAAGCCTGCAGCTGTGTAAACCCGATCTGGGTATACAGTGAATCCGGCCGTGAAACTCCGCCGGCCACCATGATGTCCGCCTTTTTTAAATGAAGGTGTTCACAGGCAAGCTTGATGGAATATAAAGAGGATGCACAGGCAGCATCAAGGGTAAAGCTCCCGCCCTCAAACCCCATGGCCCTTGCAAGAATTGCAGCCGGAAGCGAAACAACTCCAGCACTTGAAAAATCCTTTGGAACAGGACCCTTATAACCATTATCGCAAAGAATCTGCCAGGAAATCAGAGAGGACGTGTCAGTGGGAAGGGCGATGGCAGCCAGGATAACACCGGTTCTCTTTTTATCCTTTTTTGTATGAGAGCATTGTAAAAAAGCATCCCTTCCTGCATGCAGAACAAGTTGATGCAAAGGATCAAGATTTGATAAAAGATCTTTATCTACAAAAAAATCATCAGGGTCAAAATGAAAATTTTCAATGAGGCCGGCTTTGTTGGAGACGGCTTTGTCAGGAAGCGTCTGATGCGAGATAAAATCGTTGACAGGCCCTATCCATCGATGATCCGGCACTGTGATAACCGAGTCTCTTTTATGGATAATATTGTCAAGGAATTGCCGGGTATCCAGGGCCCGGGGAAATACTCCGGCAACACCGACGACGGCTATTTTACCCACCTTTTTTAGCCTATGGTTTATTCTAGGGGTTTTCATAAGGGTTCATATAATTTAGAAACCGGCTGATTTCAAGAAAGCTTTGTAAAATTTGTGTAAAATTCAGATTCAGGAATAAATAAGAGAAAAGCCCTGTATCACTGATTTTGCCAAAAGCCATACCGTTATAACAACAAAGAAAATGGCGAATGATCTATCAAAAGCAGTTTCTTTTCTTTTTTCATTATATCCCAATATCCAGCCCAAAAAGATCCCGGCAAACAATCCGCCGGCGTGCCCCCAATTATTAATATTGGGCATGAGAAAACCGATCAGGGCAAGAGTAACAACCCAGCCCGAGGTCTGTTTGTATACCAGCTGCCCCCATTGTCCACCCCTTGATTTTCCGAAAAAAAGAGCCGCTCCGATCAGTCCGCAAAGCCCTGATGAAGCACCAATGGTCAGATAAACATTGCCAATATAGGACAATAAAAATCCTGCAATACCTGCCAGGGTATAGATGGAGAACATTCGAAACAGGCCGAATTCCTTCATCACTAAAGGGGCAAGAGTTTTCAGGGCCATCATGTTGAACAGAATATGGAGAAGCCCGCCGTGAAGCCAGTTGGCTGTAATCAGGGACCACCATGCATCAAATTTAACAATGGGCAGCCTTCCCGAGGCGCCAAGAAAACTTAATACATCCAGGGACGGGGTAAAGGCATAAAACGGATTAAGGGTCAGGATCATATTTTTGCCACTGTAAATCAGGCTGATAATAAACATGATAACATTGGTATAAATCATTGCCTTCAGGGCAAGATCAGGTGTAAGAAACGTGCCGTGTATTTTATAGTGTGTCATGATTGTCCGGGGTTATAAGGTGTATCCCAAATAAAGTCAATTGGGTAAAGTCAATATGGTTATTTTCAAAAATTATAACATTTTCAAAAATTATAACTTGAAAATAAACAATAATAGGGTAAAATCAACTTTTAAATTGAAGAATGATGAGGTATTAAGATGAGTCTGCTTTCTATTTTCAGTCTGGCCATAGCATTATTTGTCCTTGGTGTAACACCGGGTCCAGGCATGTTTGCCACAATTTCAAGGTCTCTTGCATCCGGCTTTGTTCCGTCCCTTGGGGTGATTGCAGGAATTGTCACCGGTGACATTATTTTTCTGGTATTTGCTATTCTGGGGTTGTCGGCCATTTCACAGGCCATGGGAAATTTTTTTATGGTGGTTAAGATTATTGGCGGGGCATACTTGATTTTTCTCGGGGTCAAAATCTGGAGTTCCAAACCTGTACCGGTCCAACAGGCTAATGGCAAAAAAGACACAAAGTATGGCAATTATTTTAGCGGCCTTGTTATTACCCTGTCAAATCCAAAAGTGATCCTGTTTTATTGCGGTTTTCTTCCCGCTTTCATGGACCTGCCTTCCTTGAGCAGTGTGGATATCTTTATTGCCACCACCACGGTTGCAATTGTTTTATCAAGTGTTCTGATGTTTTATGCTTACCTTGCCAACCGGGCAAGAGTGTTTTTTTCCAGTACGCGTTCTGTCAGGCGAATGAACAGAACTGCGGGCGGGGTGATGATTGCAACGGGGGTAGCTATAGCAGCAAAATCATGATTTCAGCTTTTATTCTCTGAAAGTTACCAAATGAAGTTTATTTTGGGAAATTCATTTGGCTTGCATCATAATATGTTGTATACTGATTATTATTAAAATTTGTTTGGAATATTAAATGCATTCTGGTGTTTTATGATTTGGGAGTGCAGACGAAGGCAAAGTGTCCTGCCCACAAGAAGTGAATTCATGTTTATATTAAAAGAGATTTCGTGTGACTGAGAAACCAACCTATAAAGAATTAGAAAATCATGTCCGTCAATTTGAAAAAGAATTCGCCCGGCAAAAACGATTTCAAAATATCAGCACCACCCTGTTTCAAATTTCCAAAGCCATCATCACCACCACCAGCATGGACAAACTGTACAAATCAATACACGGAGCGTTGAACTCGATCATCGATACCAGAAATTTTTACATCTCACTCTACGATAAGTCCAAAGACAGAGTAACTTTTCCTTATTGTGTCGATTCAGTGGATGAATCTTACCCGCCTGCAATCGAAATCAGCAAAACAGAGTCATTAACAGCCAAAGTCATCCAAACAGGTCAGCCTCTTTTGATTACTAAAGATGAAATACTCAGGCAGCGAGCTGAAAGCCGAAAAAAGGAGCCTGGATGTACACCATCGGAAGTCTGGCTTGGCGTACCCTTGAAAATTCAAGATGATATAATTGGAGTAATGGCGGTCCAAAGTTATAGTGATCCGAATCTTTATGATCAAACCGACATGGAAGTAATGGTTTCAGTTGCAGATCAAATTGCCATTGCTATTGACCGCAAACGGGCTGAGGCTGCATTGCGGGAAAGTGAATTTAGATATAGGATACTCGTAGAAAATGCTCATGAAGCTATTATTTCAACAGGTATTGATGGTGAACTTCTGATGTTGAATAAAACTGCTGCGGCTCACTTAGGAGGCGTACCGGAAGATTATGTCGGTAAGACACTCTGGGATGTTTTTCCAAAGGAAACAGCAGATGCGAGGATGGCAAACAATCTGACGATCATTCAATCCGGAAAAGCCTTGATCACAGAAGCCTCACTTCCATTTCAAGGGGAAAAGCATTGGTTCCAGACCACTGGACAAGCGGTCAGAAGCAATTCGGGAGATATTTTTGTGTTAAGCATTGCTACAGACATCACCAAATTGAAAAAGGCCCAGAAAGAGAAAATAAAGGCTCAGAAGATTGCAGGCGAACATGAAAAACTGGCATTGATTGGTCAGGTTGCAGGGAAAATGGCCCATGATTTTAATAATGTTCTGGCAATTATTATGGGGAATACTGAGCTCTCACTAATGGATTGTAAGGATGCAGAAGTCAAAAAGACACTTGAGTTAATATTTGAGCAGACCATGAGAGGAAAAAATTTAACAAAAAACCTGGTGGCATTTGCTAAAATTCAGGAACCAAAACAGAAATTTTTCAAGGTCAGTGACAAAATCACTTTTGTTTTGAATTTGATGAAAAAGGATCTGAAAGGCGTTGTACTAGTGAAGGACGATAAAGCTAATGTGCCAGAGCTGCTTGCTGATCCTGGAATGATAGAACATGCTTTAATAAACCTTGTGCAAAATTCAATTCATGCCCTAAGTATGGTTGGACAACCCAGAATTATTACTCGAACCTACTGTCTTGATGGTAATATTTGTTTTGAAATTGAAGATAACGGGTGTGGAATCCCCAAAAAACATCTGAAAAATATTTATGAGCCCTCTTTCACTTTAAAGGGAACTAGGGATGTGGCGGGTTCATATAAAACCGGTATTAAGGGAACCGGTTATGGAATGGCCAATGTAAAAAAATATATCGAGCAGCACAAAGGGACTATTTCAGTTAAATCAGAAATTGGTTCAGGTACGAAATTCACCATCAGTCTGCCAGTCATTAAAAAAGAATTAACAACTCAGGAAAAAGCAGAAATTCAAAAAGAAAGAATACATTTTGATAAATATATTCTTCTTGTAGAGGATGAGCCGGCAATATCAGGTGTACAGTATAAAATACTATCCCAGGATCCCTGTAACCATAAAGTTGATATCGCCAACGATGGACAGGTTGCAATGGATTTATTTAAAAGAAACAAATATGATTTGATAAGTCTGGACTATGTTCTTCCTGGGAAAATTAATGGCATGGATGTGTATCATCATATCAGAGAAACAAATAAAAAAATCCCCATATTGTTTATTTCCGGCAATATTGAATTTTTAGAATCCATAAAAGAATTGAAACAAAAAGATGTCAATATTGATCACCTGTCAAAGCCCTGTCAGAATAAGGATTATGTGAACAGCATAAACAGGTTACTGGAAAGAGTCTTGGCTGAACATGGCTAAAAAAATTACAGTATTCATTGTAACAGCATCGTATTTTTTACAGAAAGGCCCTCTTATAACAGCATCAGTTAAGTTTAATATCATCAATTTCCACGGTGTTTAAATACTCTTTCACAGCCCCCAGAGTCAGGGTAAACATCTTAGTGCCGCTTAAAATAGCAATGGCATCATCCTCACACTTACAGGCACTGGCAAAGGCCGGCCCCATAATATTGGCTGGATTTTGAGCCTCATCGGGGTTGTTCTGCATGATTTCCAGGTAAGTATTCAGCCGTTGCTTTAAGATGTCAAAATAATCAATGTGTTGACCGGTTGTTGTCTCTGTAAGATTGGATATGTTTTGAGATGTTTCTCTGATAAATTCCCAGAACATCTGTGTTAACGGCCCTTTATTTTTATCTGTGGCCGGCATGAAAAAGGAAATGGCCCAGCCAACACTCAGGATTTTTAAAATTTGAAGTTCATATTCTATGGCAGTCAGGTTTAAATTGCTGTTTTCAGGTATGGCAGCTAAAAGTTCTTTCAGGTCTGTTCTGTCAATGGCAAAGGCAGCCAGGTCCTGAGCCAGTTGCTGCACGGCAAGGGGCTCTTTTTTTTTATATTTCATGGGTCTCCGAGCTTTTCATTTAATTCATATACAAAATAATTCACTTATGGCATATAATGTATCATTTTAATAACAGCAGAAGCAAAAAGTGTAAACTTAAAATTATGATAAAGATAGACTTGAAGCTGTTTGTAACATTATCCAAATATCTCCCAAAAGACAGCGGGTGTCTTGAAATTCCTGAAGAAACCACTGTGGAAAAGCTTATTTTGGATGTTGGTATTCCTTTAGAGTTTGTGAAATTAATTTTTATCAATGGGAAGCGGCAGGATAGTAATTACCGATTAAAAAATAATGACAGGGTCGGGCTTTTCCCACCGGTTGGAGGTGGGTAGACCATGGCAACCTCAAAATTTGAAGGACGGTATGATAGAAATTTTAATACGCTTTCCCTTGAGGAACAAAAGATACTTGGCGCATCAGAAGTCGCTGTGATAGGGTTAGGCGGCCTTGGCGGAGGCGTATGTGAGATGCTGGCAAGGGTTGGAGTCGGCCATTTGACTCTGATTGACGGGGATTTTTTTGAATCCAGTAATTTAAACCGTCAACTCTTGAGTGAAGAACATCTGATAGGGATTCCCAAGGCGCAAGCGGCAAAAAACAGGGTAAATGCCATCAACTCCGAGGTCATTGTGAAGCATCTGGTTGAATACGTGGATGAATCCAACCTGTATGAACGGATAAAAAATGCGGATGTGGTTATGGACTGCCTGGATGCCATAGATACAAGATTCATGTTGCAAAAAACCGCCCAAAAAGCATCCATCCCCATAGTATTCGGCGCCATTGCAGGGGTTACCGGTCAGGTGACAACTATCTTTCCGGGAGATAAGGGATATGAATTGATATATGGGCAAAAAAGTCGGAAACAATCAAAAGGGGTCGAGACAAAGACCGGCAATATTGCTTATTGCGCGCTTTTTGTTGCAGCCCTTCAATCTTCTGAATGCCTGAAAATTTTGCTGGATCGCGGAGATATTCTTCGCAATAAACTGCTGATTGCAGAATTATGGACCAATACCTTTGATATCATGGATTTGGTCTGAATATATTTCAGGAGAGATCTTTTTTATGTATACCCAGGCAGCAAAGATTATTAAATCATCCAAACGGTGTGTTGCGTTTACAGGCGCAGGGATTTCCGTGGAAAGCGGCATCCCGCCGTTTCGAGGGGAAAATGGCCTTTGGAATAAATATGATCCCCAGACGTTTGACATCCAATATTTTTACAGTCATACAAAGCAGTCCTGGGAGGTGATCCGGGAAATTTTTTATGATCTGTTTGGAAAAGTCAGACCCAATGCAGCCCACTATGGTCTGGCAGAACTTGAGGCCAACAATATGTTAAGTTCGGTGATTACCCAGAATGTGGATAACCTGCATAAAGATGCGGGCAGTAAAATTGTCCATGAATTTCACGGGTCCTTAAAAAATCTTATCTGTCTGAACTGTAGGGCAAAATACGAGATTTTAGAGATTGACCTGAATGTTCTTCCCCCTGTGTGTAAAAAGTGTGACGGGATTTTAAAACCAGACGTGATTTTTTTCGGAGAAGCCATTCCCGAACCTGCAAAGACAAATTCATTTAATGAGACAAGAAAGGCAGACTGTTTTATTTTGATCGGAACCACAGGGACAGTGGCACCAGCAAACACAATTCCATCAGCAGCAAAATCAAATGGGGCCAAAATTATTGAAATAAATCCTTATGTGTCTGAATATACAAGGTCTGTTACTGATGTTTTTCTTGAGGAAAAGGCAAGTATTGCCATGGAAAAATTGATGGAAGAAATCGATAAATTATAATTGTTTAAAGGAGTTTTAATGTCCAGCGACTGCCTGTTTTGTAGAATTGTTAACCGGGAACTCCCGACCGAGTTTTTATATGAAGATGATGATTTTGTTGTTTTCAGAGATATCAATCCTGCAGCTCCGGTTCATGTGCTGCTGGTTCCCAAAAAGCATATCAGAAGTATTAATGACTTACAAAAAGAAGAGGGCTCAATTATTTCAGGCCTTTTCATGCTTGCCAAAGACATGGCAAAAGAGCAGGGTGTGAATGAATCCGGATATAAGTTGTTATTCAATGTTGAAAAAGGCGGTGGCCAGGTAATTTTTCATCTTCATCTTCATTTGATTGGCGGATGGAAAAGATGACATGCTGTTAAATGGTTTGGATCGTCTGCGGTTTTAAGCAGTTCAGGCTCTTTTTTGCGACAAATATTCTGGACATACTCACATCGGGTATTGAAGTTGCACCCAACAGGAGGATTCTCCACAGAAGGCACCTCTCCTTTCAAGACAATACCGGTTCGGCCAGATTCCGGGTCTGGTACGGGGATAGAAGATAAAAGAGCATTGGTATAAGGATGTTGCCCATTATTGTAGATATCATTTGCGTCCGCTATTTCAACAATTTTACCCAGATACATGACAGCAATTCTGTCTGCGACATGCTTTACAACAGATAAATCATGGGAGATAAAAACATATGTCAGCCCCATTGTCTGCTGGAGTTCGAGTAAAAGGTTTAAAATTTTGGATTGAACGGAAACATCCAATGCTGAAACCGGCTCATCACAAATAATGATTTCCGGTTCCAGGCTGATGGCTCTTGCGATACCGATTCTCTGGCGCTGGCCGCCTGAAAACTCATGGGGAAATTTAGACAGCATATCCGGTAAGAGACCGACACGTTCAATCAATCGATTGACGGTTGAATCCAGATTCCCGCTATTTTTGCCATGGATGATGTATTTTTCTTCTAGTATCTGTTTGACGGTCTGTCTGGGATCCAATGATTCAAACGGATCCTGAAAAATTATTTGCAAATTTAACGCAAGTTCTTTTTTCTGCTGTGAAGTGAGTTTGGAAACAATCCGACCTTTTATAATGACTTCCCCTTCCGATGGATTATAGAGTCCCATGAGACATCTGGCCAGGGTTGTTTTGCCGCATCCTGATTCTCCCACAACACCAAGGGTTTTGCCTTTATTCAGCATAAAAGAGACATCATCAAGTGCATATACCCAGCCTGTACGTCTTAAAAATACGCCGCCGGTCACAGGAAAATATTTTTTAAGATTTTTTACTTCAAGAATTGCCATATCATCCTTATTAAACTAAAAATTTTTATGGCTTATATATCATGATATACAAAATAAAATAAATATATCATTAATTAAATTGAAAATTAGTTAAAACAATTCTAATGTAGCGGTTGCATTATTTTCAACTGACCTTAAAGGATAGGTATAATGAAATCAAGTAATGATGTGATTATTGTTGGCGGTGGAATTATCGGTCTTGCCTGTGCTCATTATCTTATAGAAAAGAATATGTCCGTAAGAATTATTGAACAGGAGGTTATCGGTTCAGGGGCATCCCATGGAAATTGTGGTCTTTTATATTTTTCCGACGTCATTCCCCTGTGCGAACCGGGTGCGGTGCGCCATGAAATTTACAAAACAATACGGGGGACCTCTTCTCTTTATATCAAACCCCGCCTGGACACAAACCTGATCCTTTGGCTGTTGAAGTTTGCAGGCCATTGCACCCAGACACATATGAATGCTGGTGCGGCAGCTAAAAATGAAATCTTAAGATATTCTCTTTCGCTTTTTGATACGCTTTTTTCCCGATATACCCTTGATTGCGATTTTGAAAAAAAAGGAACCCTGATTTTATTTAAGAACAAAAAGCATTTTAAAGGGTATAACACCACGAATGCCTTCCTTGAAAAATATGGGTTTGGTGCCACCCCGCTTGACAGAGATGAAGCCCGAAAATTAGAGCCGGCCATCCATGAAGATGTGGCCGGTGCCTGGTATCATAAATTCATCTGGCATCTCAGGCCTGATATGCTGGTGGATGCCTGGAAAAATCTGTTGATCAAAAAAGGCCTGATTGTTGAAGAAAAGTGTAAACTGACGGGCTTTCATATCACTCATGGAAAAATAAAATCCGTAAACACCATAAAAGGTCAATTTAAGGCTGACTCCTTCATCCTTGCCACCGGAGCCTGGGCACCTGATATGGAAAAGCAGCTGAATCTGAAGATACCTGTTCAGCCGGGTAAAGGGTACAGCATTACCATGGAAAGGCCGGGTCAATCCTGTGATATTCCCTGTTATCTTTATGAAAAAAATATAGTGGCTACTCCCTGGAAAACAGGTTATAGACTTGGCGGTACCATGGAATTTTCAGGGTTTTCTGATGCGTTAAATAAAAAACGGATCGCAAGGCTTATCTCAGGTGCAAAACAATATTTAAGCCCTTCTGAGGGGCATCCTATAATTGAGGAATGGAGCGGACTTCGCCCAATGACCTATGATGATTTGCCCATTATTGACAGGTCTCCTTTCCAGAACAACCTGTTTATCGCTACCGGGCATGGAATGCTTGGGATAACCATGGCTACGGGCACAGGGAAAGCCGTCTGCGATATGATATGCAACGGCAATGCACAAATCGATCTTGCGCCTTTTTCCATGGATAGATTTTGATTTATTGTATCTGTCCGATTATATCCCGATTATATCTGTCTGGCGCTTTGAAACACAAAAAAAAAGGGTTTTCTATCCGTATTTTAAGAAAACCCCTTGAAGATTTTATTGAACAGTTACGTTAACTGCTGCCGGCCCTTTCTGGCCGTCTTCTACATCAAAAGTGACTTTATCGCCTTCATTAAGTGATTTAAAGCCATTCCCATTGATACCTGAATGATGAACAAATACATCCGGTCCATCTTCCTGCTCGATAAAGCCGTATCCTTTTGAATCGTTAAACCATTTTACAATCCCATTTGCCATTGTGACTTTCTCCTTACTTAAAATAAATAATATAGTTTCAAACTTAAGGTCTTGCCACTTTAACAGATGGGTCTTCCCTTTAGAACGAAACTGCAAGCCTTTATCCAAGAGGCTTTGTTGAGTATTATTGACTTTGATTTGAAAAATCAAGGATTATTTTAAATATGCTCTTTTTTTTATGAATTCATATATTCACCAAATGGCATGCTGCTGTATGATTTCGTCCCACATTTCGCTCCAGCGGGACTGTTTCTCGGCAGATATCCTCAACCAATGGACACCGGCTTGCAAACCTGCAGCCTTCCGGCATATCCAATAACGACGGGACATTGCCCTTAATTGTCGGAAGAATGGTTTTGGGTTCTTTGGCAAGTGAAGGAATTGATGTTAACAATCCTTTGGTATACGGATGCTTTGGATGTTTAAAGAGTGTCGTAACCTCAGCCCTTTCAGCAATCCTTCCCGCATACATAATAACAACATCGTCACAATTTTCTGCAATAACTCCTAAATCATGGGTAATCAAAATCACAGACATTTCTGATTCTCTCTGAAGGGATTTAATCAAATCCAGAATCTGGGCCTGGACGGTTACATCCAATGCTGTGGTGGGTTCATCTGCTATAAGAATATCAGGTTCACATGCCAGTGACATGGCGATCATTACCCGTTGCCTCATACCACCGGAAAGCTGGTGGGGATATTTTCTCATCACCTTGTCAGGATCAGGTATGCCCACTTTTTCCAGCATTGTGACAGCGGCTGTTGTCATTTCACCAAAAGACAACTCAGAAAAATGAAGTTTATAAATTTCAATCATCTGCTTGCCGATCCCATGGACCGGGTTCAAGGCTGTCATGGGCTCTTGAAAAATCATGGAAATTTTTTTACCTCGGATATGATGTATGTCACTTACCGGCAGGTCAAAAATATTTTGATCGTTAAATATTGCCTTGCCCTGAACAATCCGTGAAATCGGTTTTGGTAAAAGTCTCATGATACTGAGAGCCGTAACACTTTTGCCGCATCCAGACTCTCCTGCAATGCCAAGGATTTTGCCTTTTTTAAGTTGAAAATCCACCTGCTCAACTGCCCGTACTACACCCTGTTCAGTATGAAATTCAATTACAAGATCCCTGACATCTAAAATAATCGGCTTATCCATAATGGCTTACTCCACCTTGAACCGTTTATTCACAATGACAACCGGTTGAAAGACCCTGTCTTTTTTCATGGCAGTGAGGGTTTTTTCCTTTTTTTCGGCATTAATCCAGAAAAGCCCCCCTGTTGTCGTTGAGAAAGGATCAAACAGGCTGTCAGATCGTTTGGTTCCATGGAAATCGGGAAGCTCAAGCCATCTCCAGTATCCCAATCTGACATAGGGAACCATAAACGTGGGTACAAAAGCGCCGGTTTCATGGATGGCAGCCTGTATTTTTATGGACAGCTCTATTCTTTCTTCTTCATTCAGGCTTGCCCTGTATTTATCAATCAGCTCGTCCAGTTCGGGATCATCCGTGTTGGTAATATTATTGGTCTGGGGTTTATGGGCATTGTCAGAATGCCACCCCTGCCAATAAGAGGGTCTTATGTTTGTACTCCATCCCATCCATGCAACATCATGCTTTTTTTCCAAAAATTTTTTAAACATTGCAGTGGAATCAAGGCGTTCAAGCAGCAGTTCAATTCCTGCTTTTAATGCCTCTTCTTTAAGCACCACAAGCCTGGGCGTATGTTCTTCATAGCTATAGGTAACCTTAACAGAAAATCTTGTTTCCTCCTTTTGCCAGACACCGTCACTCCCCCTTGTCCAGCCGGCAGACATCATTAAGTTTTTTACTTTTTTAATATCATAACTTCTTGGTTTTATCCCATAATCGGTATATTCCCCATACCCGAAAAAAGCCTGGGCCAGTCTGAAATAATCTCCCCTTAACACTTTGTTGATGACTTTTTCAATATTCATTGCATGGGCAAATGCATAACACAGGCGCCTGTCTTTGAATATTTCCTTATCCTGATTAAGCCACATTCCCTGGGCCGATCTCTCCTGGTCATTAAAAAACCAGATTTTATTGATATACCCTTTTTGAAACAAAGAAATGTTTGATTTTTCATGCCAGTATTTGGGCATTGTCAGGCCAAAGGCATCGAGTTTACCTTTTTTAAAATATTCCCATTGAAGGTTAACATCCCGGATGACATCAAACACAACAGTATCAACATTGAACCGGTTTTTCAGATATGTCTTGTCTTTAGCCCACCAGTCTTTTTTTCTTTTGAATTTAATAAATTTTCCTTTTTTAAATTCACTGATCTGATAGGCTCCTGTATTGGGAACAATCTCCCAATTATATTTTTGAACAAATGTTTCATCAAGCGCACCAAAATAGTGTTTTGGTGTGGGTGATATTCCCAGTTTCAAGTAAAGATCCGGTACGGCTTTTGTACTTTTTACCCCAATGGTATAGTCATCATAGACCATGACCGCTTCTATTTCTTTTGTATAGTAATCGTTATACCAGGGAGCAATGATATACTCAGAGCGCATAAATTCAAGGGTATAGGCATAGTCCCATGCCGTAACCGGTTTGCCGTCCGACCATCTGGCATTTTTATCCAGCTTGAAGTACATGGTTTTCTTATCATCCCCAAAGGCCCAGTGCGTAGCAAGTTCAGGAATAATATGGTCTGTATTGGGATGAATATTGATCAATGATAGTTGGTTGTCTAAAATAGCGCTTCGAAACGAGCCGTTTGAATCCGGTCCGACCACCCTGAACGTCATGGGAAAGCTTGTGACAGCAGAATGAAGAATTCCGCCTTTGACTGCCTTTTCAGATGAAAAAACCGGATCTGATTCATTTGTCATCCACTTAATATTACCGGGTAAAATTGCATATTCTTTTTTCCCCTCAGGGGTGACAATCTTTTTTGATCCGGGTTGTTCTTTCTGGCTGTTTTTTTGTGTATCATTGTCCCCACAGCCTGTCAGATAAAAACAGAACAGCAATATCAGGGCAAGCCTCATCGTTTTAGATTTCATTTTTGCTCCGGCATTTCAAATTGATCTCACAATTAAAACTCAAAACTCCCATCTCCATACCAGATTAAAGTATTGATAATCAACTTTTGTTTTCCCTGAAGGGTCAGATAAAGCTGTTTTCAAGGCATTTTCCAATGAACTGTTTCTTGAACAGGTTTCTGAATCACCCGGGAGGACAACAGGGGCCTTGTTAATTAATAAATTAAACCTTCAGCTTTGCTGATGGTCCAAGCTTTGCTTTGCGGGTAAGTGAGAGATTTACAAAAACAGAATACCTCCTTAAAAAGGGTTTGTGGAGACCCTAAA
>NZ_JABZFL010000090.1 GCF_014237455.1 Desulfobacula sp.
GGACAGTTTGGTCATTCATTTGAGGATTAACAAAGGATAACCAGATGCCATGGAGGAAAATAGTATGAAAAAAATAATGATCATTATCGGAATAGCCATTGCATTACCCGTTCTGTCCGGCTGCAACACCCTGCAGAAACAAACACTGGTGGATAAGAACTGGGGAAGATCTTATGAAACAGCCCGGTTCAGCCAGATTATCAATCCGGAAGCAGGCGATGCTGTTATTGAAGATCAGGACATGGATGGCGTTGCTGTCAAAGATAATTATGACAAGTATCAAAAAGGGTTTAAAAAAGACACCCCTGTCCAGGTGTTTAATGTAAATGTGGGTGGAAACTAGATAATAAAACAGGCTTAACAAGAGGGGATAAACATGTTTAAAAACCAGAGAGGCGGGGCTGCTGTTGAGTTTGCCATTGTTGTACCTCTCCTGGCCCTTATATTGTTTGGAACCATTGATTTTGCCCTGCTGTTTTACAACAAACAGGTGCTGACCAATGCCAGCCGGGAAGGAGCAAGATCTGCAATTGTTGCGGATAACTGGGGTTCTCAATATGTCGATGGTGTTCTAACTATTACTGACGTAACAGAATTTAAAATTATTATCGAAACTTATTGTTCAAATCGTCTGATTAGCCTTGGCGGAGCCAATGATCTGGACTCTGATCAAATCAGTGTAGATGATGATCCTGCAGATTTTATTACGGTAACAGTTCCCTATAATTATGAGCATCTTTTTAGTTCTATTACTGGAGCCGGTACAACAACAATAACAGGCAAGACCGTTATGAGGCAGGAATGGTGATGATATATCCTCATAAAAAAACAATCAATAACCAGGAAGGGGCAGCAGCGATTGAATTAGCATTTATTTTACCGCTGCTCCTGCTGTTTATATTCGGCATTATAGAGTTCAGTCTTTTTTTATACAACAAGCAGGTGATTACCAATGCGGCCCGGGAAGGCGCCAGAAGAGGCGTGATTATGAGGGCACCTACAAGGGTTGTGAGCGCTGAAAATGCTGAAATAAGGGCAAGGATTCAGGAGTTTGCCGAGTCACATCTTGTTACGTTTGGGGATGATACTTTTGATGCTTTTGATACTAATCCTGAAACTAAGAATGTAAGCATAAATCCTGATCCTATTACTGACGTTGATGATCCAGATAGAGAACTTTCATTTGAGAGTGATCTTATTGTTCGAGCAACTTATGAGTATAAGTTTTTATTTCTTTCAACTAAAATTGAGCCCATTTATTCTGGAATCGGACCTATTAATTTAACATCAACAGCAACAATGAAGATGGAGTAAATCATGAAATTAAAAATACCCATCAAATGTAAGGCCTGCTTCAATAAGATGCCGTTGAGCATATTGAGAAACCAGAAAGGTGTAACAGCCGTTTTAGTGGCCATCGTCGCCGCCATGCTGCTGGGATTTACCGCCCTTGCCATTGATGTCGGATATATGTATTCCACCCGAAATGAACTCCAGAATGTGGCAGATGCCGCGGCCCTGGCAGGCGCCGGGGAATTGGGAAGGATTTATTTGACTCTTGATTCTGGTGACCAAGGAGCCTTTGAAGTTGATGATAATGATCCTGATACCAGTGGAACCTACAGAGACCGAATCGAAGCCGCAGCACAGGATACTGCAGTTCTAAATCAGGCGGCTGGAGAGAGTATCAGTATCCATTCAGAAGAAATTTTTATTGGTATCTGGGATTGGGATGTGGCAGACCCTGCGAATGCTTTGACTATAACCAGTACGACACCGGACGCTGTAAGGGTTATTGCCAGACGTGATTCAACAATAAATAACCCTGTATCAACATTTTTTGGTAAAATCTTTAGCTTTTTTGGCGGCAGTGCAGACACTTTTCAAGTATCTGCTGTTGCTACTGCAGCATTATCAGGAGCAGCTACAGTAGATGAGGGTGTTTTAGAAGCTCCTTTTGCTATTTCTGAAAAATCTCCATGCGTAGGACCAATAACCTTTTCTCCTACAACTACAAGTTGTGCCGGGTGGCATAATTTTTTTACGGATGATGACTATGATGCAAATGCCAGTGATTTTGCAACGAGAATGATAGCTACTATTGAAGGTTTTGATGGTACTGGTAATGAGGGGAGCGACTGGTTAACAGACTATTTTGAAATTGCGGACCATAAACTACCGCCACCGGAAGTTACAGATGTAACATCGGTAGGAGAGTTATTTGATTTTTCGGGTGGAGTCAACGCGACTTTATTTGAGGGTGGATATTACCCTGTCTGGACAAGGGTCGATGAGGACCCTGATGGCGTTGTTTCTGTGCCCTCCAATCCTGAAATTTATCCCGACGGACCCCCCGAAGACACCCCAGTAGCAGATATTATTGAAGGTCAGATAAAAACCCCTGCTCCTTTTATAGCATTGTTTGATTTCTTCCGCTTCAGGGATGGTGACGGTGAGGTTGTCAACAACCCATCATCCGGTGATGCGGTTGATGATATGGTTGTGCTTTGCGCTGATTTTTCAGAGATTGACGCGGGTACTGTTCCTGGATCTTTCACTATTGAAAATGAGGTTGGGGATGATGTGGATGTGGTGCCGGCTGATACTGTATGGACAACAACCGTGCCAGTATATAAAGAAGACAATGATGAAGAAGGCTGTGTAAATCCAACAGGCGATATTGAAGTAATCGGATTTGCAAAAGTCCATATAATTTCCCCGAACCCACCACCGGACAGCACTGTAATTGTTTGTCTGGATTGTGGTTATACTATAGAACCTGGTCGCGGTGGTGGGGTAACAGCGGGTAATGTTAGAGGCAGTATCCCAAGCCTGGTAGAATAATGATAACTAAAATAATAAAAACAATTAAAATACAGAAGCAATTTAAATGAAACCATTTTTAATAAAATTAGCACTGAATAATATTATTCTTGAAGATGAATTTAAACAGGCAGTCCAGGAATTTAAAACGATTGAAATCATTGGTGAATTAGATCAGAAGAAAGCCGACCTGACGGTGTTTGAACTGGAATCAGAATCAGATCTGGATCGAATTCAATCTTATATCAAACATACGGAAGATACGGAAGTTTTTCTGCTGTCGGGTAATTCAGATCCCCAGGTTTTAATTAAAGCCATCCGCATGGGGGTGAATGAATTTTTGACCCTGCCCCTGAAGCCGGAGGGGGTGAAAGAGTCGGTCCGTCGATTTTTAGACCGCCAGAAAAAGAGAAAAAGAACGTCTGAAACGTCTGGTCAGATTATCAGTGTGGTGGGCAGCAAAGGAGGGGTCGGGACCACCACAATTGCTGTAAATCTTGCTGTTTCAATGGCCCAGGCAGGAAAAGAACTTTCTGTGGCATTACTGGATATGAATATTCTGTTTGGTGAAATACCCATGCTGCTGAATATATCTCCAAAGTATCACTGGGGGGATATTATAAAAAACATGGACCGGCTGGATGATTTTTTTCTGTCAAACATCCTTTCTGAGCATTCATCCGGTGTTCATGTGCTGCCCTCGCCCCGGTATCTGAATAATCAGCCTGTGCCGCCGCCTTCGGCAATGGATACGCTGCTTGATTTAATGACAGCCCGATATGATTATATTATTGTTGATCTGGGGCAGTCTTTAAATGAGACAGCTTTAAAAATCCTGCAGCGGTCCGAACAGATTGAAATTGTCACGATTCAAAGTCTTCCCTGTCTGTCAAATACCAACCGGCTGATTAAATCATTTGTGGATTTCGGTGACATCAATAAAGGAAAAATCAATGTTGTGTTGAACCGGTATCTTAAAAAAGGCATGGTGACACTGGCCAATGCACAGGAGGGCGTCGGCAAAACAATATCATGGATTGTTCCCAATGATTATACAACAACAATGTCTGCCATAAATTCCGGAAAACCCCTTTATCAGGTTTCCCCGAGATCACAGATCGTTGAGTGTTTTAATGACTATGTTGAAAAAAATCTGCTGCCCCATGAAAAAAAAGAGAAAAAAAAGTGGAAATGGTTTTAAAGAAGGAGTATTGAGTGGAAAACAATTTTTCAGGATCGGAAACCCGCCCTATTTTAGACAAATATCTGCCGGATGAATATTTTGAGTTTAAATCCAAAATCCATGAGCGGCTGCTGGATATCATTGATCTCTCCATGATTGAATCTGTTGATCAGGAACAACTGGACAGGCAGATCAGGCATCTGACGGAAAAGATACTGCTGGAGCAGGCCAATGTGATGCCGCTTAATTTCAAGGAAAGGGAAACCATTATTTCCGAAATTGTGGATGAAGTGCTGGGTCTGGGTCCTTTAGAACCTTTTTTAAAAGACCCCACTATTTCGGATATCCTTGTCAATTCCTACAAGCAGATCTATGTTGAACGGTTTGGCAAGCTGGAACCCACAGATGTCCGGTTTAAAGATGATGAACATCTGATGAAGATCATTGATAAAATTGTATCCCTTGTCGGAAGAAGGATTGATGAATCCACTCCCATGGTGGATGCCCGGCTTTCTGACGGATCAAGGGTAAATGTTGTTATCCCGCCCATTGCCCTGGACGGCCCCATGATGTCTATCCGGCGGTTTGCAGTGATCCCGCTTGAGCTTGAGGATCTGGTTGCAAATCAAACACTGGTACCCGAGCTTCGGGATATTTTAATGGGGCTGGTAAAAGCAAAGCTGAATATATTGATTTCCGGGGGGACCGGCAGTGGTAAGACCACGTTTTTAAATGTGATGTCCCGGTTTATACCTGAAAATGAGAGAATCGTCACCATTGAAGATGCGGCCGAGCTTCAGCTAAAACAACGGCATCTGGTAAGGATGGAAACCCGGCCGGCAAACATTGAGGGAAAAGGAGAAATCCTGCAGCGGGATCTGGTTATAAACAGCCTTCGAATGCGGCCTTCCAGAATCATTATCGGCGAGGTCCGAGGCGCGGAAGCGTTTGATATGCTCCAGGCAATGAATACCGGGCATGACGGGTCTTTGACCACGATTCATGCCAACAGCCCGCGGGATGCACTGATCAGGCTTGAAACCATGATTTCCATGGCCAATTTTGATATACCCAGTGAGTTTTTAAGACGGTTTATCAGTTCCGCTATTCACATTATTGTCCAGATCGCAAGGCAGGTGGATGGAAAAAGAAAGCTTATCAGCCTGCAGGAGATCACGGGTATGGAAGGAAATGTCATTACGACCCAGGAAGTTTTTCATTTTAAGCAGACAAGAGTAGACGCTGAAGGAAATGTCCGGGGGAGATTTCAATTCAACGGCATTCGGCCCAAGTTTCTTGAAAAATTTAGAATTGCCGGGATAAGAGTGAATAACGAACAGTTTGATCCATCATTTAAGGTTGAGGTATAGCCGGAAAGGAAGAACCCTATGGATTTCATGATTATCGGCATTATGATTTTTATCGTAACCGTTGCCATTATAGAGACGGCTCTTTTTGCCTACCGTAATTTAGTGTCTACCCAGCGGGCAAAAATAAAAAAACGACTTCAGAAATATACATTTGTTGAAACAGATCTGGGCGATATTCTGAAACATAGAGAGCTCAGTACCATTCCTTTTTTTAATAAGATACTGTCATCACTGCCCGGCGTCATTAAATTCGACACCCTGGTCATGCATTCAAATACAAAATATCCTTTGGGGTTTTTTCTGCTTCTGGCCGCTGTCCTGGGGGCATGCGGTGTGCTGGCAGGCCAGTATTTTTTAAACAATATATGGCTGTCCGTTTTAATCGGTCTGGGCCTGATGGCTGTTCCCTATATATATCTGGTGAATTTAAAAAACAAACGAATTTCAAAATTTCAAAGCCAGCTGCATGAAGCACTTGACCTGATTGCAAGGGCGCTGAAAGCGGGACATTCTTTTACCAGCAGCCTGAAACTGGCCGCGGATGAATTTGCAGACCCGCTGGGGACGGAATTTGCAGAAACAATAGATGAGATTAATTTTGGCGTGGGGGTGCCTGAAGCGTTAAAAGGCCTTGCACAACGCATGGACTGCAGCGAAGCAAAATATTTTGTTATTGCTGTTATTATACAGAGAGAAACAGGGGGGAACCTTGCTGAGCTGATTGAAAGCCTTGCCCATATCATTCGGGAGCGGTTTAAATTTGAAGGAAACGTCAGGACCCTGACAGCAGAAGGCCGGCTGTCAGCCATCATTCTCTGCGCGATGCCTTTTGCAATCGGGCTGTGGCTTCAAATTTCAAACCCTGATTTTTTAAAACCGCTTTTTACTGACCCTATCGGGACGATAATGCTGGTCGGTGCTGCTGTTTTTCTGGTCATTGGAATGCTGGTCATGAGACAAATGGTTAAAATCGAAGTATAACCCCGGGGGTTCATTATATGCTGTTCTTAAACGAAAATCTTTTAATCATCATCTTTCCGGTTGCGTTTTTTCTTATTTTCCTGTTTATCTGGGGGATCATTCGGCTCGTCAATATCTGGAATGAAAAAAAGAAGCTGGTCAGGAAAATACAACAGTCGGGATATGATCAATATGAAGGCGAGTATGACGATCAGTCTGAAATACTGATAACGAAAGCAGATACCACTGGTCGAGGCTCAAAGCTGTTGTCATCTTTATTTGGTTCCGTGAGTAAACTATTCATTGGCGATACCACTAGTGACTTTGATGTTGTCACGGGAAAATTTTTAAGAGCAGGGCTGCGCCAGAAAAATATTGAAACAGCATTCTGGGGCGCTAAAATAGTTCTTCCTTTTTTATTTTTGATTGTGTTTACCATATTGAGAGCAACAGTGTATATATCGCTTACCACTTATTATACGGCAGGGATTGTCGTGCTGGGAAGTTTACTGGCTTTTTATCTGCCTGATATCTGGCTGAAACAGATTACCGACAAAAGAAAGGAAAGGCTGTTAAAAGCCCTGCCAGACTGCCTGGATCTGATGGTTGTGTGTGTAGAAGCCGGGATGGGGCTTGACAGTGCCATCAAAAGAGTAGGGGATGAGTTAAGCCTGAGCTCTCCGGATCTCAGCGGTGAGTTGAATTTGTTGAATCTTGAAATGAGAGCGGGAAAACTAAGAAAAGTCGCTTTGAATAATTTTGCCATGCGGACAGGGCTTTCAGAAACCAAAAGTCTTGCAACATTAATCATCCAGACAGACAAGTTCGGAACCAGTGTGGCTGTCGCATTAAAAGTATTTTCCGACTCTTTTCGAACCCAGAGATTTCAGCGGGCAGAAGAAAAGGCTGCCAAGCTTCCGGTGTCTATCTTAATGCCGTTACTGCTGTTTATTTTCCCGGTTCTTTTTGTTGTTATATTAGGCCCTGCCGCCATAAACATTTACCGTATGTTCATACAGATGTGATGATGTTTAAAAGAAGACATACCCTTTTGTTCATATTGGGCGTGATGTGTTTTTTTCTGGTCGGGTGCACCACGAAATATGGGGGTATCCCCCAGGTTCGATATACAGAACCCCCCGTTCCAATTCAAAAAAGCAAGGTGCCTGAGCCTGAGATTGAGATTGGGGCGGATGAATATGAAAAGCTGGGGGATGCCATGTTGTCAAACGGCAAATATTTCATGGCGTTCATGCAGTATGAAAATTCTTTAAAAAAAAATCCGGAAAATCTGCGGGTTGAATATAAAAAAGGACTTGCCCTGCTCGGGGGCGGCAGACATGATGAAGCTCAGAAAATATTTCAATTGATCCTGCAGAAAAACCCTGACTTTGCGCCTGCCCGGGAAGGACTGGCAAGGGCCAATTTTAAAAATAAATTGTATCATATTGCAAAAGTGAATTTTGAGAAAGCCATTGCCCTGGACCCCCTTTTGTGGCGATCCTATGGTTATTTAGGCAACCTGCATGATCTTGCGGGAGACTATGACCCGGCAATAAAAGAATATAAAACCGCTCTGACCCTTAAGCCGGATGCCGGGTTTATTCATAATAATCTGGGGGTGTCTTTTTATAGGTCCGGCCGGTATAAAGAGGCGGTTGATTCCTTTTACCAGGCCTTGAGATTAAAATATGACAACCATAAGGTATATAACAATCTGGGACGGGTACTGGTGAAACTGGAGCTGTATGACAAAGCATTTGAAGCCTTTAAAAAGGGCGGCCCTGAAGCGGTGGCCTATAATAATATCGGTGTGGGGTATTTAAATAATGAGAAGTTTGATACAGCAGCA
Organism: Desulfobacula sp.; assembly: GCF_014237455.1. Taxonomy (GTDB): domain Bacteria; phylum Desulfobacterota; class Desulfobacteria; order Desulfobacterales; family Desulfobacteraceae; genus Desulfobacula. Next base: position 8,189 of record NZ_JABZFL010000090.1, read on the forward strand.
GAATACTTTACAAAAGCAATTGAACTCAGCCCCCGGTTTTATGTGCTGGCAAATGAAAATCTTAAAAAATGCAGATTAAAGCAAAAACAATAAAGAATAATTAATCATAAAGGAGAAAAAGATGATCATTAAAAATCAAATATCAAAAGGATTAATGGGATGTTTGTTTGTTTTTTTCTGTCTTTTTATTTTCTCAGGCTGTGCTACCATGAAAAACTGGTTTTCTTTTCTAACAGATTCAGACACTGTAAAAACAGCAGAACAATTAGATGGAAAAGAGTTAAAAGACTTCATGGCCGATGTAAAGCCGACCAAAGGCAATGCAGACAGTCAGTACAGGCTTGCAAGACATTTTCAGAAACAGAATCGTCATGAAATTGCAGTGGAAGAATTTTTAAAAGCTTTGAAAATAGATCCCACTTTTTACAATGCCTATAATGCCCTTGGGGTTTCCTATGACAACTTAAAACAGCACGATTCTGCAATAGATGCCTATCGCGCGGCGCTGAAGATAAATCCAAACCTGGATTATGTGTATAATAATATCGGATATTCACATTTGTTGAAAGGCGATTTAGAGGCGGCAGCCACTGCTTTTGAAACGGCCGTTGCAATGAATGCCCATCATAAAATTTATCAGAACAACCTGGCGCTGGTCCAGGCAAAATCAGGGGAAAACATTTCTCTGGCTGCTGTTTCGCATAAGGTAGAAAAACAGGCGTTAAATCCCACGGCTGGCAAAGATCAGATTACCCGGAAAATGTTGACAAAAATCATTGACAGGGTGATAGGGAAGAAAAAGATTGAAGACAATTATTATGCCGTACAGCTGGGTGTTTATTATGATATGAATAAAGCGGTTCAGACGTTGGAAAAAGCCCAAAAAAGAGGGTATGACAGCCCTTATATGACAAAAATAGAAAAGGACAAACCTTATTACCGGGTGCGGTTTGGAAAATATCAAACCAGGGCAGAGGCTGAGGTATTGGCATCCACTATTCTGGATAAAGGTGGGAGGCCGGCATTAACCATTGTTGAAACGTATCCTGTAGACGTCTTTCAATCAGAACCGGTACAATCTATCGCTTTACATAAAAGTGTGAACATTGAAGTGTTGAATGGTAATGGCATTTACCGGATGGCCAGAAGGGTTGGTAATTATTTTAAGCAAAAAGGACTTCGTGTTGTTACCCCTTCAAATGCCAGGCATTTTAATTATCAGGCCACAAGAATTTATTATGCCCCGGGATATTATGAAGATGCACTGGAATTGAGCCGGAAGATTCCCGGGTTTGAAATTGCAGGAAAATTTATTGAATCAAAAAAGTTGAAAACAAATATCCGTGTATTGATTGGTAAAGATATTGTTCCCTTTGATAAAGAATTAAGGAAAATTTGAATTAAAGAAAATTTGAACGAGGTGTCAGCAGTGAAAATTCTGGTAGGATATAAAGGAACTGATGTGGGTAAGGAGTTGATGGATGTTGCAGTTAAACAGGCTAAAGCGTTTAAAGCTGAAATTCTGATTGTAACGTCTCTGGTCGGTGGTGAGAACTCAGAAGCACAGGAAGTTGCTGATGCTGAAAAGAATCTTGAACAGGCAAAGGCATATTTTGATGATTCCGGCATTAAAAGTCAAACCCATTTGCTGGTTCGCGGTTTTGAAGCAGGGGAAGATATTGTAAAGTTTGCTAAAGAAAAGAAGGTTGACGAAATTATTATAGGGGTTCGAAGCCGTTCAAAAGTGGGAAAGCTGATTTTCGGATCCACGGCACAAATTGTTATCCTTGATGCCCACTGTCCTGTTCTGACAGTAAAATAAACTGTGAGATGGAACTGATTAAATGTTTCAAAGCGCTTTCTGATAAGACCCGTCTTCGGCTATTATATGTATTGCAGCACTATGAGCTGAATGTCAATGAAATTGTCCTGGTTGTGGACATGATACAGTCGGGTGTTTCAAGGCATTTAAAAATTCTTATGGAATCCGGACTCTTAACCTCCCGAAGAGACGGAAGCTTTATCTACTATTCTGCCGTTAAAAATGATGCCGTAAAGACAGTTCTTTCTCTGGTTGATCAAAGTCTTGAAAAAGAAGAGATTGCCGGGAAGGATCTTGCAACCTCCCGGGAAATGATCAAAATCCGCCAAAACAGAACAAAACGATTTTTTAAAACCGTTGCCCCCCAGTGGGATCGATTAAAAAAAGAAGTATTAGGTGATTTTGATCTGAATTCCATGATGAAAGAAAAAATATCTTTTTATGGAAATATTTCAGATCTGGGCTGCGGCACAGGAGAATTGATTGACGTATTATCCGAAGAAACATCCCATAAGCTTATCGGCATTGACTATTCGCCTGAGATGCTGGAGCAGGCAAGGTTAAGACTGTCTGGAACCGGCAACGCAGAGTTAAGGCTGGGTGAGCTTGAACATCTTCCCATGAAAAATCAGGAGATTGATACAGCCATAATGAATATGGTGTTACATCATATTTCACAGCCTGAACTGCCGATTGCTGAAGTTTACAGGGTGCTCAAGCCGGAAGGTCTGTTTATCCTGTCTGATTTTGAAAAACATGACAAAGAAGAAATAAAAGAGATTATTGGCGGATCTTGGCTTGGATTTGAAAAAGAAAAAATAAAGACCTGGCTGATAGAGGCCGGGTTTCATCTTACGTTGGTTGATTCTTATCCTGTCAATCACGACTTAATCATTAATGTATTCACGGCCCAAAAGCCCTTAATACAGGAGAAATTATGATGGTTCCGGTAATTCTTGCAGGCGGGTCAGGCACAAGACTCTGGCCGCTATCAAGACAGCTTTATCCCAAACAGCTGATTGATATTTATAATGAACATACCCTGCTGCAAAATACAATATTAAGACTGGAAGGGATTGAAATGGGGCCACCCATTGTTGTCTGCAACGAAGAACATAGGTTTATGACGGCTGAACAATTAAGAAAGATTAAGGTTGACCCCCATGCGATTATTCTGGAACCTGTGGGGAGAAATACAGCACCTGCCATTGCCCTTGCCACATTAAAGGCAATGGAAAACAAAAAAGACCCCATACTTCTGGTGCTGCCGGCGGATCATGTGATTGAAAAGATTATTGATTTTCATGCCGCTATACAGGCGGGTCTTGAATATGCCCGAAAAGACAGGCTGGTAACCTTCGGGATTATTCCAAGGTCTCCTGAAACCGGATATGGGTATATCAAAAAGGGTGAATTGCTGGAAAAAGATACAGGTGCTTCTAAAATAGAGAGCTTTGTTGAAAAACCAGATTTTCCTGCGGCCCAAAAATTATTTGAATCCGGGTCCTATTGCTGGAATTCAGGTATCTTCATGTTCAGAGCGTCTGCGATTATAAAGGAGCTTGAGACCCATGCACCGGAGATTGCGGCACCGTGTAAAGAAGTGATCGCCGCAGGAAAACAAGATCTTGATTTTTTCAGGCTGAGTCTTGAAGGGTTTGAAAATATTCCTTCTGACTCCATTGATTATGCAGTAATGGAAAAAACATCAAACGGCATCATGATTCCCTTTGATGCCGGGTGGAATGACCTGGGATCATTTGATGCCCTGTGGCAGACGGGTCAAAAGGATGAAAACCTGAATGTCATAAAGGGAGATGTTCTGATCCATGATGTTAAAGACTCCTATCTTCATTCTGACAGCAGACTGGTTGCTGCTGTGGGCGTTGAGAAATTTGTTATCGTGGAAACAAAGGATGCGGTTCTGGTGTCTCCAAGAGACCGGGTTCAGGATGTTAAAAAAATTGTCAAACAGTTAAGGGATCAAAACAGGGATGAATCCGTTACCCATCGCAAGGTTTACAGGCCCTGGGGCAGTTATGAAACCATAGATGCTGAACCCCGGTTCCAGGTGAAAAGAATAACCGTAAAACCCGGGGCAAAGCTTTCGCTGCAAAAGCATTTCCACCGCGCAGAACACTGGACAGTGGTTTCAGGTTCAGCCGTCATTACCAGGGGAGACAAAGAGATGCTGCTCAAAGAAGATGAATCTACCTATATCCCGCTGGGAATGATGCACAGGCTGGAAAATCCCGGCCAGATTCCTCTGGAGCTGATAGAAGTCCAGTCCGGTTCATACCTGGGCGAGGATGATATTGTCAGGTTTGATGACGTTTACGGGAGAAAAAAATGACAAAAAGTATTGCAAATTAGACAAAAATATTTAAAACTATTCTTTCGATAAATAAGAATTACGGAGCGGGTTTATGACAGATGACATCTCTCAAAACATGAAAGGACAATTCCTGCTGGCCATACCCGGACTTCCCGATCCCAATTTTGCCCAGACCGTGACCTGTATGTGCGAACACAATGAATCAGGCGCTCTTGGCTTTATTGTGAATAAAGTGCACCCGCTGTTAACCGGAAGAGAATTGTTTGATGATTTGAGTATCAAATGTGACAAGAGTGTTGATGCGCTTGAGATTTACCTTGGCGGTCCGGTCCAGCCCAGCGGGGTGTTTGTCCTTCACGGCCCGCCCTTTGTCTGGAAAGACAGCCTGAAGGTTGCAGACTGGCTGGCCTTGAGTAATTCAAGAGATATTCTCGAGGCGATTGCGCTTCAAAAAGGTCCTCAATCCTTTATGGTCGTTCTTGGATGTGCGGGATGGGGATCGTTTCAGCTGGATAATGAATTGAGTGATTCAGCCTGGCTGACCTGTCCCATCTCTGAAGAAATTCTTTTCTTGACCGATACTGAATTGAAATATGAAAAAGCGATGATGACGATATAGTGGTTTCTCCAATAAATTCCATTGAAAAAATAATTGATGATACCTTAACGCTTCTTCAACGATTTGAAGAAGTCCCGCAAATGAATGACAGCGCATTTAATGAGTATCAGACAATCTGCCGCAGGATGCCGCACCATATCCGTTCCGGGCGCCTGAAAATAGCGGTTGTCGGGGTCATAAAGTCGGGCAAAAGTACGTTTGTCAACTCTCTGGTCGGAAAGGAACTGGTGAAGAGAGGGGCAGGGGTTATCACTTCGATTACCACAAGAATTCGAAAAGGGAAAAAAAATCAGGCCGATCTTTATTTTAAATCATGGGGGGACATTAATGCTCAATTACAAAAAGCCCTGTTGTTGTTTCCTGATGACGATCCCGGTTACAGCCCCGGTGATATTGATATCCGGCGTAAAAAAGACAGGGAATATTTAAAAAAAGCATACCGGACGCTGACCTGTGATTTTCCCGTCACAAAAGACGGTATCAGACCTGAAACTCTTTTGATAAGGCATGCACTTCAAGGATTTGATACCTGTAAGGACCTGGTTCAGGCCGATGAAACCCGGATTTGTTTTGAATCAAAAGAGTTTGATCGGCACAAGGCCTATACGTCTGATCCGAATATTGCTTTTTATATCAGGGATATCTGCCTTAATGTCTTCGGGAAGACAATTGATCCCAATATTGAAATTGCCGATTGCCAGGGAGCGGATTCAACCGATCCTGCTTCGCTGGCTCAAGTTTTAACCTATCTTGAATCGTCAAACCTGATCGTCTATTGCATCAGCTCTCGAACCGGGTTAAGGCAGTCAGATATTGTATTTTTAAAACAGATTAAAAATTTAGGCCTGCTGGATAATATTATTTTTATTAATAATTGTGATTTAACTGAACATGAGAATCTTGATGATCTGATTAAAATAGAA
>NZ_JABZFL010000024.1 GCF_014237455.1 Desulfobacula sp.
CAAAAACCCGCTCCAGCAAAAAGTCAATTCCTCCGACGTGGCTATTTGGAGGCCCATTCTCGGAACTGACTTTTACTTCCGCTGGATTTCCGCTGGATGCAGTGGTAAAATTGGAACCAAAAACTATGACACAAAATATTGAACATACCCTCCAAATTTGATTTAACAATACTTTTTTAATTTTAAGTTTATGTGATGATCGTTTTACAGCGAACGTTTGAAGTCAGTGGTAGCCGGTCTTCCACAAACTTTATTAGAATTATAAAAGTTCAATTCACCAACAATCTTTCAAAGCGGCTCAGCCCCCGGCTATCCACTGAACTGATGGGTTGCAGGATTAATAGTGGTATCTGAGTTGAGCAATTAGAATAGAATCATTTTCAATTTTGTAAACTATTCGATGCTCATTGGTTATTCTTCTGGACCAATATCCAGAAAGATTGTGTTTAAGGGCTTCTGGTTTGCCAAGCCCTTCATATTTATTGCGTTGAATATCTTTAATAAGCTTGTTGATTCGTTTTAGTATTTTTTTATCTGTTTTTTGCCAAAATAAGTAATCGCTCCAGGCATTTTCTGAAAACAAAAGTTTCATTCAAGGATCTCTCTTTTTTGGCCTTTCCCAGCATTTAATTCTTTAATAGAATCAATAAGTCTTTTTGCATTTTTAGGGCTTTGTAAAAGATAGGCCGTCTCATTAAGAGCTTCATAATCCTCAAGAGACATAAGTATTACAGCCTCATTATTTTTACGAGTAACGATAATTGGGTCATGATCGTCACAGACTTTTTTCATGGTGCTTGCAAGATTATTCCTGGCACTTGTATATGTTATTGCTCTCATTAAATTTCTCCTATTTTTTATTGTACATGTACAATATATAGTACAATATCAAATATGTCAATCGAATTCTTCACTGAGGCATAACCCCCAAACCCCGCGGTTAGCAAAAAATTAGGATTTGTAAGGTGTTAAAATTGTAGTAGAAGCATAGAGAACCTCCCAAACAGAAATTTTTAACTTTTCTCCCAAAAAGAAAGGAGATCCTCTATGCTGGAATTCAAGATAGAACTTTTTCTCGATTATTGTAAAGTATCAAATTTTGCAACCAGATCCATTCAATCCTTAAGAGTAAGGCTCTATGAATTTAACAGGTTCATTAACGAAGGGTCTGTTGAGTCGATTCAGGCCATCTCCTACAGGGATTTAAAAGAATTCATTACCCGGTATAATGGTCCTTCCATCCATATCAAAAAAGCCCGTATCTGGAGCTTGAGACAATTCTTTCATTTTTTAAAACTGAACGGTTGGATAAAAATAAATATCGCCTCGGACTTTCCCTATCCCAAGATTGAAAAGACAATCCCCCATTTTTTGACCATTGAAGAGTATAACCGTCTTTTAAACTTTTTTTATCGCAGGGCATCCGATGCTTCCGGATTTAGAAATCTTGTCATGGTTATGATGCTGGGGCTCCTTGGCCTGCGGTTATCTTCTGTGATTTCCCTGAACATTGAAGATGTGGACATTGAAACCGGCCTTTTGCAGATCACTGAGAAAGGAGGCAAGCAAAGACCTTTGATCATGCCCCAAATTTTGTGTGTTCTTCTGGACAAGTATTTTGGCTTTCTCAACAAAAGACAAGGGCCCTTATTTTTATCCAAAAGAAACAAACGACTTTCTCCACGAACGTTACAGGATGTCTTCCAAAAGGCGGCAGGCTACCTTGATATTGATAAACATCTTCATGCCCATCTATTCCGGCATACGGCTGGGACCCATTTGAACAAGGTGTCTGATCCTGAAATAACCAGACATGTCCTGGGGCATGTAAGAAGCAGCAGCACCCGAAAATATACCCACCTGAATCCGGATCAATATGCGGCTTACATGCAGGTCCATCCCTATATGGAGGTGACCCCATGATTGCTCTGTTGGATGAATATAAAACACAGTTGTCTGATGTCTGTGGATACACAGATCAAACGGTTGAAAATTATGCTTCCTGCATGGGTATGTTTGCCCGGTATTTAAAGGAACAGGGCATCTCTATTGTTCAGGCCCAGGGACCACACATTTGTTTATGGATAGCTCAATTGAGGCAAAAAGGGTTTAGTTACAGTCGTCTGGAACATCATCGCTCTGCTTTAAAAATCTTTTATGCCATGCTGGTTAAATTGGATATCGTGACAAAAAGCCCGGCAGCAGCATTGCCCATGTTAAAGAAAAACGGACCCAGCACAGTGATGCCGGTGTCAAAAGCCATTGTTTTTAAATTGTTAAACAGTGTAGACCGGGCCACCTGGATGGAAAATAGAAACTACCTTATCCTGTCTCTTTTGTGGGCGCTTGGCTTAAGGGTCAGTGAACTTACCCGCCTTGTCATTGGATCTTTTGAACCCGGGCATGGTCCAAAAATCGGGCTTTTACGGGTGAAAGGGAAAAACAAGAAGCAACGGGCCTTATTTGTGGTGAATAAATTGTACGATAATCTCATGGCCTATTTGGCCCATCCCAAGACGCTGAAATTTAAAAAAGATCCCATGTTCCCGGTTAAAAGCGGCAAGGCCATCTCAACCGACCGGGTTCAAAGAAAACTGCGACAGTATTGCAGAAAAGCCGGTATCACCGAAAGGCTCACGCCTCATGTGCTCAGGCACTCCTTTGCTACTGAAATGTATCACGCCAGGGTACCGCTTTATGCCATCCAGGCGATGATGGGACATTCCAATACGGCTGAAACCGCAATTTACATCAAGGTGGATAACAGTTTTAAACAGGAAGCATTAAACCAACTGGTCATTAATGGGAGGCCGTCATGGGGGTGAATATTACAGACTTTTTTAACCATGTTGAACCCTTTATGGATTATCGATCCACCGTGTATGAAATCAGTGACCAGACTATTAAAAGTAATCGCTGCGATCTTAAGCTGTTTGAAAATTTCATGGATGAAAACCAGCATGAAAAAATTACCGGCCCAGCGGTGATGGACTTTCAGTATTATTTAAAAACCCAGCGTAAAAACTGCGGAGGGTCACTCAATCGAAAGCTGTTTACCCTGCGAAGCTATTCTAATTATCTGAGATTACAGGAGGTTGATGATGCTGAAAAACTGCCCTTTCATAATATTTTAAAAGTCCGGCAGGGATACCGGAACCGGCCGGATGCTTTGACCGCCAAAAAGATCAAGCACCTTTTAGATACCATTGACCGGAGCACATGCCTTGGAGTTCGGGATTATGCCATATATACCCTGATGTATTTATGCGGCCTCAGGATCGGAGAAGTCTTCGGCCTGGACCTCACCGGTATCGATTTAAAGACCAAAGAAATCACTGTGACTGGAAAAGGCAAAAGAATCCGTACGCTTCACTTGAGCGATGAATTGTTCCAGATACTGTCTGAGTATCTTGCCGTGCGAACATTCTTCTATAAAAATGAGCATCGAAATGCCTTGTTTATCTCAAAAAAAGGAAACCGCCTGGCCATTCGAACCATGGAGGACAACTTCAAAAAAATCGTATTGAAATCCGGCCTGCAAAACCGGTTCAATGTATCCTGCCACACCTTGCGACATTCGTTTGCTTCCCACCTCAATGATAAAGAAGTGGATATGCTTGTCATTAAAAGTTTGATGGGGCATTCAACAACAAGGAGTACAGAAATCTACATTCATCCTTCCATGCAAAAAGTAAGGCAGGCAATGGAGAAATTACCCGGTGTCATTTTTATGAATGAGCTTATAAAAAAAGGAGGTGTCATTTTTAGCTTTCAAGAGCTACGCACATAGCCAGAATACGAGCCTGATATTACTTATTTTTTTATAAATATCTGTTTTTATGGATTGGTGCGCTTAAAAGCCTTTTTTTTAAGATTTTAGGGGTTGCCATAGAAATAAATTTATGCCACTGTTCGTTACTGAACGGAGTTTTTCTTGTCTTTTTACTTCAGACACCTTCCAATTGCACATAACTTTTGTTCTGACCGCGGGGTTCGGTTGAGCTCAGGGGCTGCCGACCGCAGGGAGGGGGATGGGAAAGGCTGAAAGCCGCTCACAGCAGTCCGTTTCAGCGATTTATTATAATTTTTTTTTAGCATATTACGCATCTTCTAAAACACAAGTCTCTGAAAATTCTTCCAGGAATTCTGGTTTTATATAGCGGATAATGGATGCAACTTTTTCTATATTCTCTCTCAATTCTGAAAAGGAAATATAGCTACAAACCTCAGCCAAAGGTGGTGAAAGCCTTGAAAAAGTTGGACGATTCACCTCTGTCATTACTTTTTCTCTCCTTGCATCAGGAGCCACTAAATATAGTGGTATATTTAAATTCGGTTGCATTGCAATAAGATCCCCCATACGTAGAAGGCCTGAGTATATAGAAGTGGTACTCTCTATTTCAAAAGCTGAAACAATTGCATTTCCTTGGAGCCATAACACATCAATTAGCTCAATAGTTTTATTTGTTGCATCATCAAATTGAAGTGGCAACTCTTGCTTCAATCGTTTTAGCTCCGAGAACTTTTTCCCGTTATATTTTTTTCCCTTATCGTTTCTTGCAACCCAAACATCAAAACCCATATCACTACCAAGTTTCAGCAAAAGATATTGAATTTCGACATGATCTGTTGGTTCTTTGATAACAGATTTTGATATCATTTCAGTATCAGTTTGGGTATCTGGGATGGTGACGGAACCGATTTTTGCTTTGATTGGTTTGGGTCTATATTTCAATTTCCTTTTGTCGACAGGACGAACAGTGGGGTTTGCTTTTGCTTCATGGAGCGCTTCTGTTACAGCCTCACCATCAGATTTCTTCCATTTTGTTGGGGAGCCTCTAAATTGTCCAGTCCATGCATGTGGACTTGTGAGGTTTTCAAAAAAGCTTAAACGGTCTTTTAATTCTAAAACAGGTGTTGCAGTTTCTGGTGTCAATTCGATGATGGGTTTAACTTTGAGTCTTGAGGGGAAGTCTTCATCTTTCCAAATGGGAGAATTATCTTGAAAAGGTTTTCCAACAACTTCAAGAATACCAATAAAACGCGACACACCTGTTAAGTAGCATAGCAAATAGTCAATTCAGGAAGGATTTAAAGGAAATCCGGTCATTGATCTGGCTTTCAAGTTCAGGATCGGATTTGATTTGAAACCATTTTTGCAAAAGCATGCATTTGAACAAAAGCAAAGGAGAATAGGCTCTTTCTCCCTTATTGGCCTTACCGGGTTGATAATATTGGGTAAGAAGGGTCTCAACCGGTTTCCAGTCAATGGTTTGATCCACCTTGTTCAGGAAAATTAAGGAGCGATTTTTATCCGCATTATTTTGAATAGCAATGTCAGCAAAGGAAAAATACCGGTCAATTTTTTTGTAAGCCATGATGCCTCCCAAAGGTTTGAATTTATAGAGATATAATAGCATAATCTGAAGGTCACACGTAAATAGTAAATTATTTCAATAAGATATGAACAAAAATATCATAAAAAAAACATCGGATATTTGGACCCTGCGGATCAAATTACCCCAGACGATCTCAGAGTGTATTCGTGTGATCGAAATCGAATCAAGCGCATCTTTTTTACAACTGCACGAAGCCATACAGGATGCTGTGGATTTTGATAATGATCACTTGTTTCAATTTTATTTGGGTCGGCACCCGGACCAACATGCCCACACCATTGGTGGAGAACCCAGCTGGAATGGTTATAATCCAGTTACCAGATACCGTAAAATCAGCATATCAGGTACCTGGCCGCTTCCAACTGGATACACCCTATATTATTTGTTTGATTTTGGTGATCAATGGATATTTCAGATAAATAAAACCCGGCATAAAGATAAAGTTGCTAAACCTGGTATTGTTTATCCCCGTGTTATTGAGGCAAAAGGTAAGAATCCAGAACAATACCCGGATTGGGAATATGAGGAAGAATAGATGATTCGTGCAAAGGTTTCGAACTGATGCGGGTATAGTGGGAAAAAACCATTATGTTCTATCTATCATTTTCAGTAAAATTCTATTTTTTCAATTATTTTCTTGACAGGAACTTTCAGGTAATTATATTTTGAACTATAAAACGATTTTAGTTCAAAAATTTAATTGGAGGTAGGATTATGAAACCAGAAAAAGTCATATCTATTCTGGATACAGCAAAAAAAATGTTTGGGCGTTATGGTCTCAGAAAGACAAGTATCGATGAAATTGCTCGGATGGCGCGTGTAGCCAAGGGTACCATATATAACTACTTTGGCAGCAAAGACCAGGTTTATCTTGAAGTCCTCCGCCGGGAAACCAATGAGATTATGGATAAGGTTGCATCGTCGGTGGCCCAAGAAGTTTCACCAACAGATAAGCTTTCCACATTTGCACGTGCAAAATTTAAATATATGCGACAGGCAATAAATATTCTTAATCTTGACCGGGAAGGGATAGAGAAGCTCTTACCCAGTGCTGAAAGCATCCGTAGTGATTTTATTGAGCGTGAAGTAAATTTAATCCATTCTATTTTAAAGGAAGGTGTAGAAAAGGGCATATTTCGTATTAATGATACCTTCTTAGCAGCAAGGGGTATTGCTTATTCCTTGAGGGGATTCGAGCTTAACTGGCTGGTTCAGGAAAGCCAGGAACAGATCGAGCATTATCTGGATGAATTAATGAATATTATTTTTTTCGGCATGGTTTGCAAAGAAGAGTATTAAAACAGCAACAAGCGGGTTTGTTTTTGTGAATTTTTTAACTATCAATACAGGTTTGTAAAATGGAAATAAGTATTTTGTATATATTCTTTTCTTTTTGTCTCTTTTCAATTATGGGGTGGATTCTGGAGGTTTCTTATAGGTCTTTGTGTGCAAGACGGTTTGTCAATCCCGGTTTTTTGAAGGGGCCGTACCTTATTTTGTATGGAACGGGTTCACTGATGCTGATGGGTTGCATCCTTCTTTTTAATTTTTACGATGTCAATTTTGTTGTTAAAATTTTCACCTATTTTATTGCTATAACAGGTCTGGAGCTGATTTCCGGATTAATAGGCACTGGTTTGTTTAACATCCGACTGTGGGACTATTCGGATCAATTTCTCCACTACAAAGGGCATGTCTGCCTGAAATTTTCCGTTTACTGGGTTTTACTGGCATTCGGCTTTGAATATTTCATGTTATTACCCTATCAAAACTTTTTCACTTCTATTCCAGATGGGTTCAAAATATTGTCTACTGCGATGTTAAGTTCAATCATCGCCATTGATTTTATCGGAGCAGTTCTTAAAAATATTGTATCCCCCAAATCATTGGAAGAAAAAGAAATAATTGAATTTGAATTTATTAATATGGCAGGATCGTTGCTTGAAAATTCGGCATTAAGAGCCCTTTCTCAATTTGACCATCATCGTGGCAAGACAAGGTTGGAACATGTAAGGGAAGTGGCATATCTAAGTTTTCAGTGGGGCAGACGATTGTCTCTGGACGGCAATGCAATTGTACGAGGGGCTTTGCTTCACGATCTTTTTTATTATGACTGGCTGCATGAAGGACCAAGGTTTCATGGTTTCAGGCACCATAACATTGCTTTAAAAAATGCACATAAAGTGACATGCCTTTCTAAAAAAGAAGAGGATATTATAAAAAAGCACATGTGGCCTCTTACGGTTGTTCCTCCGTTTTACATGGAATCTCTTATTGTTTCAGTAATAGATACGTTTTGTTCTGCAAGAGATTATATCGATTTTAAAGGGCACAAAGGAACAAGAAAGCCAATTGCAGTTGTGGACAACTCTGGATTGAGAGAAGAACGGGTATGAGAAAAAATATGGAAAATTCCTGTTTAACCGGAATTGATATAGGCTCTACAACAGCAAAGGTTGTTATATACGATGGGGACGGCAGCATGATTTTTTCCTATTACCGCCGCCATAATGCCAGGGCAGTAGAAACAGTGCGTCAGATATTTAAAGAAGCTTATCAAACATTAGGTGATATCAAGCTTGACCTGGCAGTCACCGGATCAGCAGGGATGGGTGCTGCTGAGACTTTTGGACTGCCCTTTGTTCAGGAGGTAGTGGCTTCTGCCTGCTTTATAAAAAAAAATTATCCAAAAATCAGGACATTTGCTGAGATAGGCGGCGAGGATTCCAAGATAATATTCTTTGATACTCAATTTCGGCCGGATATCAGAATGAATGGGAGTTGTGCCGGAGGTACAGGGGCATTTATTGACCAGATGGCAGTCCTTTTGAATGTAAATGTCCTGGATCTGAATGCCCTGGCGGAAAAAGCTGTAAATATTTATCCCATTGCATCACGGTGCGGGGTTTTTGCCAAGACCGATATCCAGGCTTTACTCAGCCGCCATGTCTCTAAAGAAGATATTGCCGCTTCCGTATTTCATTCAGTTGCCTTGCAGGTGATTACTGCTTTGTCCCATGGCCGTGACATAGAGTCGAAAATACTTATTGGTGGGGGGCCGCTTACTTTTTATCCTGAATTGCGTAAGGCTTTTAAAAACGTTCTTAAAATAGATAATCCGGATGATTTGATTATTCCTGACCGTCCGGAACTTATTCCTGCCATGGGAGCCGCCATAAATAGGGATAACACTCCTTACCAGGTCAGAATCAGTGAATTTTTGTTGGTCCCTGAAAATGGACAAAACCGGGAGATGAACAGTTCTGTTAGTTGTATTCAAAAGCCGAGTTCAGATGTAAAAAGGCTTCCTCCCTTGTTTAAAAATAGAGTGGAGGTTGAGTTATGGCAAAAAAGACACAACAAAACCCGAATTTCCCGGATAAATGTAAAAGAGGTAAAGGACAGGGAACTTTTTTTAGGCATTGACTCTGGTTCTACAACCACCAAGCTCGTTCTGGTTGATGAACAGGGACAATTTGTGCTTGGCCATTACGGGGCCAACAATGGCAATCCCATACAGGCCGTCAAAGAAGGGCTGTCTTATCTTAAAGAAAAATTTTTAAAGGCTGGATTTTTACCTCATATCGTTCGAACTGCAGCGACAGGATATGGAGAAAGTCTTATCAAGTCAGCTTTTGGACTGAATGATGGTATCGTTGAAACGATGGCACATTACAAGGCAGCCAGGCGTTTTGACAGTGATGTGTCATTTATCCTGGATATCGGCGGGCAGGATATGAAAGCGATCTTTATCAATGACCATGTAATTTCCGATATTCAGGTGAATGAAGCGTGCTCATCAGGATGTGGTTCTTTTATAGAAACCTTCGCTCATTCACTTGGATATGAGATCTCTGATTTTGCCGCAATCGCATGCGAAAAAAATGCACCATTTGATCTTGGAACCCGTTGCACTGTTTTTATGAATTCCAGGGTCAAGCAGGCTTTTCGAGAAAATGCAAGTGTTTCGGATATTTCAGCAGGTCTTGCTTATTCGGTAATCAAAAATACGCTTTATAAAGTTCTCAAATTGAAAGATACTGCTGAATTGGGGGATAAGATCGTTGTTCAGGGTGGAACATTTCGCAATCAGGCTGTACTGCGGGCATTAGAGCTCCTGCTTGACAAGGAAGTTGTTCGGTCTGATATCCCTGAATTGATGGGAGCATATGGTGCGGCATTGACTGCCATTAATAATCATCGCCTCGAACCGGATGAATTAATAGTGTTTAATGGTTTTGAGAATCCAGATACCGGAACCCAATTTTCAAAAAAAGAAATTCTCTGTAAAGGATGTGAGAATCAGTGTGCAATATCAAAGCTCACCTTTGCCAATGGAAAATATTTTTTTACCGGGAATCGATGTGAAAAATATTTTAGTAATAACCCCGAAATAAAACACAAGAGTAAAAATCTGATAGCAGATCAGATAGAACTTATTTTTAATCACGATATAAAACCTGAAGGTGATCCAATCCTTACATATGGCATCCCCCGCTGTCTGAATATGTATGAGAACTTTCCATTCTGGAATACATTTCTAACAACCTGTGGATTCAAAGTTGTTCTTTCTTCACCTTCTAATTTTAAATTATATGAAAAAGGGGCATCAAGCGTTATGTCGGAAAATATCTGCTTTCCGGCAAAACTTGCCCACGGACATATTGTTGATCTCATAGAGAAAAAAGTGGACCGGATCTTTTATCCCACAGTTGTATATGAGCAGCAAGAATTCTCTGACGCTTTAAACAGCTTTAATTGTCCAGTTGTTACCGGGTATCCGGATCTTTTAAAGAGTGCGGTTAATCCGGCCAAAAAACATCATATCCCCCTTGATAATCCGCCCATCAGCTTTAAAGATACCCCGCTCCTTAAAAAACAGCTTCATCTTTTTTTTAAACAATTTGGCGTAGATTTTAAGACCGTGTCAAAAGGAGTGGAACAAGGACTTACAAAACAAAAAGGAGTGAAAAAAGAACTTAAATCCAGGGCAAACGTCTTGATAAACAAGGCAAAAAGTGAAGGGCGGATGGTGATTGTCCTGGCCGGTCGACCTTATCATATAGATCCCTTGATCAACCACGGCATTGGAGACTTTCTCACAGAACTTGGCGTTGATGTTATCAGCGAGAACGCAATTCCTTCTTCTACAGATCAGACACTTAGTGGTGTCAACGTACTGACTCAATGGAGCTATGTTAATAGACTGTATGGAGCGGCTAAGTGGGTTGCTAGTACACAGAATATCCAGCTTGTTCAATTGACTTCTTTTGGTTGTGGGCCGGATGCTGTATCAGCAGATGAAATCAAGGAAATTATTCATAACAGCGGAAAAATTTACACTTTAATAAAAATGGATGAAATTGCTAATCTGAGTGCGGTTAAGATAAGGCTGCGTTCGATGCTGGAAGCGGTTAAAGAGAATACAGCCAAGCCACACAAGGATCAAGGAAATGGTAAAAAAGCAAACAGGATTTTTATGCAAAAAGACAGGGAAAGAACCCTTATTGCGCCATATTTTTCTCCTTTTTATTCTTCACTGATCCCGGCTGCGTTCAGGTCTTTGGGCTACCGGGTCGATGTGCTCCCACCCCAGGACAGAGCTTCTGTGGAATTAGGTCTTAAGGCTGTAAACAACGATATGTGCTATCCGACCATACTTGTTGCAGGCGACATCATTAAAGCCTTTAAATCCAAAAGATATGATCCTGACAAAACAGCGGTAATCCTGACCCAGACAGGCGGCCAGTGCCGGGCATCCTCTTATGTTTCCCTGATCAAAAAGGGGCTGGCCGATGCAGACCTGGCTGATGTTCCGGTGATCAGCATATCTGCCGAAGAGATAAATCACCAGCCCGGATTTGCCATCAATGGAAAAGAGCTTGTAAAAAGACTGGGGCTTGGCGTTATTTTTGCCGATCCCCTGGCCCGGATGTATCTTTCCACTATTGTCCGGGAAGAGATCCCGGGGACATCAGCCGCATTGCATGCCAAATATTTATTAAAGATGGAAACAGGTATTGAAAAAGCCGATTATCATTATCTATTGAATCTTCTTAAAGAGGCCGTGAACGATTTCAACAGAGTCAGGATTAAAGACAAACCTGTTCCCAGAATTGGAATCGTAGGAGAAATATTTGTTAAATATAATTTTTTTTCAAATGGAAATATCGCCGAGTGGCTTTCAAATCAGGGAATAGAAGTGGTTCTCCCGTCTTTGCAAAGTTTTTTTGCCCAGAGGTTTATTAATGAATCATTCAACCAGAAAGCATTTTTTAAATTTTCTCCTGTAGACAATATCAAAACCAGGCTGCTGGAAATTTATGCAAACTATCATTTGTTTCGTATTGACCGGGTCATGCAGGAATTTCGGTTTTACCGAAAGCATAATAGTTTAAAAGATCTGGCTGAAAATACAAGTAAAGTGGTCAGTCTGGCTAACCAGTTTGGTGAAGGATGGCTGTTAACAGCCGAAATGATAGCCATGCTGAATGAAGGGATCGGCAACATCGTCTGTCTTCAACCCTTTGGCTGTATTGCCAACCATATCACAGGCAGAGGGATTGAAAAAAAATTAAAGGAGATATTTCCTTATTTACATTTACTGTCCCTTGATATGGATGCCGGGGTCAGTGAAGTTAATATCTTAAACAGATTATATTTCATGATTGATGGTGCCAGAGAAGAGATAGCTCATGGAACAGGGATGATACCTCAGTCGGAACCGATTAAACAGTTCGCAGTTCCGCATGTTCGGCCTCATGATTTTAATATTCTGGGAAATTATATGCCGCTGGAAGTTGAAAAATGGAAATCCTGGGTATCTGGATTGGACCTGCGAAAAAAAGCAGGCAGTTTTATTCGCAGGTAATAACAATATTAATTTTTAGTTGTAGGAGAGACAAACCATGTCAGAAAATCAAATGAAAGATCGTATTGTAGAGGAATTAAGGAAGGCTAAGGAAGCAGGTCAAATTACCACCAAAAGGGTGCGTGAAATTATAGAGGAGGCAGTGTCCGATGTTGTGAGTGAAAGCAAAGAAGGTGTTGTGCAGCTTCGCTCTGCCGTTAAAGATGCTGTGGGTGCTGCCCTGATAGGCCTAAAAAAAATTGGAGAAAATACAAAAGAGACTGTGGAAGCGGCGGTAGAAGGAGCGATTGCCGGCGCACGAAGTCATGGAGATCAGACAGTTGAGGCCACTTGGAAGGAAGTCTGGCAGCTGGAAACACGACTTACAGAAGAGAGGGCTCGGCTGGCTAAAGATCTATCAGAAAGCCTGGGAGGCGCCAAAGATGCCGGTGAGATCTTATCTGGAGATGTTAAAAAATGGGTAGAGTCTGCTGTAGTCGATGTAAAACTAAAAAGCACTCAGCTTTTGGGATTAACAAGGCAGACGGTTAAAGAAGCGGTTAAAGAGACAATTGAATCTGGACAGGATGTGAAAGAAACCGTGAGCCGGATTGCCAGTGATGCCACCAAAAAAGCCTTGGAGGAAGGCCGGTTCACAGCAGACAGGGTGAAGATAATTGTCGAGAAAGTATTGTCCGGGGCTGTGGAGGCTGCCGAGGAGGTTGGTAAAGAGACTAAAAAAGTTGCTCATGGCGCTTTTGAGGGAACTCAAAAGGGAATTATTTCTGCAATGGAATCTGTTGAAGACAAGACAAAGGAATTTAACCGTAAGGATCTTGCCCGGACAAGGGAAGACCTTGAAGTGATTGAAGAGCTTTTTCTGGAAACAACCCGAAAAATTGCAATACGTTCCGGAGAGGTGACAAAGGATATATTAACCGATCTTACCGGTCAGGCCCGGAAAACAACTTCTGCCCTAAAACAAAAAGCTCACAATGATGCTGAAAAAACCGCCGGCAAAATGAAAGAGGCTGGTAAAGATGCGGCTAGAGCAACCGCAAAAGCGGCACATGCCGTGGCTGATGAAGCCAGAGAACTTGGAAAAAGATCTGTGGATATCGCAAAGGGGGCGGTTTCCGGAATGTGGAAAGGAGCAAAAGATGCTTTAAAGAAAGAAAAAAAGGATCGGTAAATGCTCGAAATCAGGAAGATAGGAATGGGGGCGAATCTCAAATCTGTCCCTGTATATCGTATATTGAAAATAATAGCTATCAATGACATGTGGATGAAACAAACTGTATTTAAGTATTCGGTATTACTGCTGTTGTTAATTAGTATTGCATTTGTCTTAAGGCCTGATTCATGTGAAGCAGCAGAAAATTTCCGGACATTCAGCTTTTATTTTGAAAACGATCTTGTTGCTGATACTGATCAGCATTATACCAATGGTATAAAGCTGTCCTGGATTTCACATGATTTGACAGGTTAT
>NZ_JABZFL010000044.1 GCF_014237455.1 Desulfobacula sp.
TTCATGATAATTAAATTTTTACAATAATGAGACAATATTTTTTAATAGCCTGAAATATCACATAATTCATTGAAATTCAAAATTAAACTTTTACCCATTTTTTTAAACGAATTAGACTTCATAAAGAAGCAATTAAAAAGATTAAAGGAGGTGAGCCATGGCATTACCCATTGCAGCGACCCCCATTCTAAAAGGGAGAGATGCATCTGATTTTTTGCACAAAATTGAAAGTGATTTGAAAAAACCATTAAAATACACCCCAACTCCAAAATTGGGACAAGCCAAGGAATTAGTTAAAAAATATGTCGCAAAAGGAAAGAAATGAGATTGCCGACAGTGGCTGGAAACTACAAAAAGTCACCGATAATGACATTCTTTTTACTTTTGATTGTGGAAACCAAGATTTAAACGAATATTTTCAAATAGACGCCCTGCTTCATAAGGAAGCACTGATTACTCAAACTTACTATCTTAAGGCCACAGAGGAGCTTGATTTGCCTGTGGCCTTAATTGATTTATGCAATGATTCGATTCGTCTGAAAAAATTTAGTCAAATCCCTGACCTCCCTGAAAATAAAAGATATCCATTCCTTCCATCCGTCAAAATTACTCGACTCGGAGTTTCCCTTCCGTTCCAGAGCCTCGGAGTTGGCTCGCATCTTATTAACATGGTTAAGCGTCTTTTTATTACACGAAACCGGACAGGTTGCCGTTTTCTTACTGTAGACGCATACAACAATGACGACCAAAAGGCTATTAAGTTTTACCAAAAAAACGGATTTCAACACTTTTCCGAAAAAGATAAAAACAAAAAAACTCGCGCCATGTTTTTTGATCTAAAACGGATTTCCATAACATAATATAAGATATCTGCCCTAAGGAACGGGGACAAAATAACTTCCCCAAGTAGGCGCATAGATTTGGGTCAAATTTGTTCGATCTCAAATCACAAAAGTTGATGGAATAGCGGGCTATTTTGATATTTTTGTGATTTAAGATCGGGCAAAGGTGGCCTGAAGCTGTGATGCATAGTTGGGGAAGTTCTTTCGTCCCCGTTCCTAACTTCCCCTTGGTAGTTTTAGGATGGACGTTCCCTATATTCCAAAAACAATTGCATTCCCTTCTTTTCTGAGGTCTTCGTCCGTCATTTCGGATGCCCATACGTTAATCAGATTTTTTATCAGGTTTTCTTTGCCTTCAGCATGTCTGGACAGATAAGCGCGAGCTACAGGAACATCACCTTTGCGAAAATTCATGATCAGCCCATGAAGAATGTCCCATTCGGTTTGGGGATTCTCAATCCGTTTTTGATTACGTTCATCAGGTCTTGCCAATCTGAGCTTTGATCCTTTTTTGATAAGGGGCGCGTGAAATCCGGCATCTTCTGCTTTGGCCCGCCGGGCTCGTTTGCCAGCGCTTGACTGGGTATTAATACCAATAAAAAGTCCATCAGATGTATATCCGCCTGTCTTTGTTTCCAGCCTGATATTCAGGGAACGGGACAAGTTCAATGCTTCATCATAACGAAATTCCTTTAAGCCATAAATTCCATATAAGGTAAGCGCCATGGATGCTTCAGGTGACAGATCCTCAACATTCAATTGACCGTCAGTGATCCTGTAAATCTGGTTTTCAGCAACCACCCGGCTGGCTTCATTCATTGCACGGACAGGCCCAACCGGTTCATCACCATCTAAAACAGGCCATTGTTCAGAAAGCACCCTTAAAGCCCTGCCATAACTTGCAACCATTTCATCCACAGGGTTGAGTTTTAATACCTTGAATTCTTCAAGACCCTGTTTTACAGCCTGGCGGATTTTCTGCTGAACGCCGGTTCCGCCAAAACCGCTCCATGTTGCGGGTTCTGAGGATTTTGTTAAGCGTTTTCGGCAGGATATGAATATTGAGCTGACGGCTGAAGCATTATCCATAATATTCTGTGATTTTGAAAATTCAGACTCAACAGGGAATGCAGCACTAATGATCCATCCATTTTCTATCAAAGATCTTGTCAATGTTTCCCAAGCTTCTTGTCT
>NZ_JABZFL010000028.1 GCF_014237455.1 Desulfobacula sp.
CCTTCATCCCGGCATGCTTGGTGATTGCTGCTGTAAGCGTAGTCTTACCATGGTCAATATGACCGATTGTTCCTATGTTCACATGCGGCTTTGTCCGCTCAAATTTCTCCTTGGCCATCCTCTTTACTCCTCTTGGTTTATTCCTTCCTGTGGAAGGTTATCAGGATATTCAAAATATTAATTACCACCTGAAATGTGCAAATGCCTTGTTAGCCTCTGCCATTTTGTGTGTATCTTCCTTTTTCTTCATTGCTCCGCCACGTCCGTTGCAAGCATCAAGCAGTTCTGCAGCAAGTTTATTTGCAAATCCCTTTTCAGAACGATTACGACTGAAGTTAATCAACCAGCGAAAAGCCAGAGCTGTCTGTCTGCTGGGTTTGATATCAGTCGGCACCTGATATGTCGAGCCACCGATTCTTCTGGATTTAACCTCAACCGCGGGCCTGATATTATCAATTGCTTTTTTAAGTACATCCAGGCCGGGCTCATTAATTTTTTCTTGTGCAATCAACAAAGCACTTGTCACCGCTTTGCGAGCTGCGTTCTTTTTCCCTTGTTTCATGACGCAGTTAACAAATTTTGCGGCAATCTTTTCTTCCGGCGTGGCATCTTTTGTTCCATTATCAAGATTAAACTCTTTTACTGCCATTATTCATATCCACCATAACTTAAATTAAAATCTGTTAACATTTATTTAGGCCTTTTTGCCCCATATTTTGATCGACCCTGTCTTCTGTCATCAACACCTAAGGTATCAAGAGCGCCCCTGATGATATGATAACGAACGCCCGGAAGGTCTTTTACTCTACCGCCCCTAACCAGAACAACAGAGTGCTCCTGAAGGTTATGGCCCATACCGGGTATATATGCAGCAATTTCCATTCCGGTAGTCAAACGAACCCTGGCCACTTTTCTTAAAGCAGAGTTAGGTTTCTTTGGGGTTGACGTGTACACTCTGGTGCAAACACCACGTTTCTGAGGTCCGCCTTTCAAAGCAGGTGTGCTCACCTTTTTTTCTGCTTTTTTTCTACCTTTTCTAACCAACTGATTAATGGTCGGCATAACTTTCCTTTACGCTCCTTATCAAATTTAAACCATTGTCATACACGACAAAATATTTAATTCTACTTTCGCTTACTAAAAATGTCAAGTTTTTTTATTTTTAAATTAAACTTGTGCAACCTCTCCAAACCCGACTTCAACATCACTATATCCAGGGAAACCCGTTCCAGCAGGGATAACACGGCCCATTACAACATTCTCTTTCAATCCTCTAAGACTGTCGTACTTACCTTCAATGGCAGCAAGCGTCAGCACTTTTGTTGTTTCCTGGAATGATGCAGCAGAAAGGAAACTATCCGTAGACAATGATGCTTTTGTAATACCAAGAATTAAGGGCTCTCCTTTTGCAGGCTCTCCACCCGCCACGGCCACTTCCCGGTTTATCTCTTCAAAACGGACTCTATCGACCTGTTCATCGGGAATGAAGTTGGTATCACCCGTACTAATGACTTTTACCCGTCTCATCATTTGACGGATAACCACTTCAATGTGCTTATCATTAATTCTTACACCCTGAAGCCTGTAAACTTCCTGTACTTCATCTACCAGGTATTTGGCCAATGCCACTTCCCCTTTGATGTTCATGATATCCTGAGGATTGGCACTCCCTGCAACCAGAGGATCACCCGCTTTAACATAATCACCGTCATAGACTGTGACATGGAGTCCCTTGGGAATGGAATATTCTTTCTTTTCACCAACATCTGAGGGCATAACGGTGACTTTTTGCCTTCCTTTGGTCCCTTTTAAAACTGTAATATACCCATCAATTGCGGTCAGCACACCGGGATCTTTGGGCTTTCTAACTTCAAAAAGCTCTGCAACCCTTGGGAGACCACCTGTAATATCCTTTGTTTTAGTGGTTGCCCTTGGCAGCTTGGCAATAACATCACCCGCCATGACCTGATCGTCTTCTTCAACAGTCATGATTGCATTCACAGGCAGATAGTATCTCGCAGCCATTTTTGAATTGGGGAGTTTAATCCCTTTGCCGTCTTTATCTTTTATCGTAATTCTCGGCCTGATCTCAGCCTCTTTTCCCTCAATTATGGTACGGGAAACTTTTCCAGTTACAGGGTCAATCTGTTCCTGAACAGTGGATCCCACTTCTATGTCAGCAAAACGTGCCCTACCGGAAACTTCTGTGATAATCGGTGTTGTAAACGGATCCCAGGTGGCAATCACATCACCCGGTTCTATTTTCCGCCCATCCTTAATATGGAGAGTAGCGCCATAAATCACCGTCTCCTTTGCTCTCTCACGTCCTTCTTCTCCTACAATAGTAATCCCACCGCCCTTTCGATTCATTAAAATGACCTCATTTTCGGCAGAAATTACGGTCTGAATATCTTCATTGTACTTTAATACGCCACCGACCCTTGCCTTGATTTCTGCGGCTTCAACCTTTCTTGAAGCAGTACCACCAATATGAAAAGTTCTCATAGTCAACTGAGTTCCGGGTTCACCAATGGACTGCGCTGCAACAATACCAATGGCCTGGCCGATTTCAACGGTTACACCATGAGCAAGATCCCGCCCGTAACATCTGGAACAAACCCCATGTTTTGTGTTACAAGTAAGAACAGAACGGATTTTAATCTTTTGAACACCGGCTTGTTCTATTTTTTCAACATGATGTTCGGAAAGTTCGGTATCCATCCCGACAATAAAATCATCTGAGTAGGGATCACATATGTCCTCCTGGGTAACCCTTCCAAGGATTCTTTCCCCAAGGGTCTGAATAACTTCACCCCCCTCGTATAGTGCTTCCACCTCAATACCGTTAATGGTACCACAATCGATTTCATTAATAGTACAATCCTGGCCGACATCGGCCAGACGTCTTGTGAGATATCCAGAGTTAGCCGTTTTCAAAGCCGTATCAGCCAAACCTTTACGCGCACCATGAGTTGAGATAAAATACTGAAGGACTGACAGGCCTTCACGGAAGTTGGCTGTAATCGGATTTTCAATGATCTCGCCGGAAGGTTTAGCCATCAACCCACGCATTCCAGCCAGCTGACGCATCTGATCTTTACTTCCACGAGCTCCCGAGTCTGCCATGACATAAACAGCATTCAATTCTTCCGAACTATCATCATCCTTGGCGCCTGTTGGATTTTTCATGACTTCCATCATGGCATTAGCAATATCATCCGTGCTTTGTGCCCAGATATCAACCACCTTGTTATATTTTTCCCCTTGTGTAATCAGACCTTCTGAGTACTGATCTTTAATATCTTCTATCTGTTTTTCAGCCTTGCCAATCATCTCCCATTTTTCTTCTGGGATAATCATATCATCCACGCAAATGGAAAGACCGCCTAAAGTAGAATATTTATACCCGATATCTTTAAGCCTGTCAGAAAGAATAACGGTCTCCTTTAAACCAATGTTACGGTATGCATAATCAATGAGTTTTGCAATGGATGACTTATTCATGAGCTTGTTCACAAGTTTGAACGGCAACGTGGTTCTGCGTTCATCCACTTTGAATATGGTATAATAGTCGCCCACTTTTCTGATGCCTGTAAACTGATCCTGTTTCAACCCATATAGCTGTTCAACAACAATCTCAGACACCTGGAATGTGTTTTTAAATTCCTTTCTGGTTAGAATACCGGTTTTCCCTTTGGTCTTTTTAACTTCATCATCAGAATATTTTTTTAAAACCCTATTAAATACCTTTCCGGCTTTTAACTCTTCCATTGCGGCTTCGCAATCTTCCAGGGTTTCGGTCCTGATTCTGCTTAATGCCAGGAGTGTATCACCGGGAATCGTTTCCCAGAGAAGAATCCTTCCTGTGGTGGTATCGTACATTTCACCATCAATTCTGACTTTGATCTTGGCATGAAGTTCCAACGCACCGGCATCAAATGCATATCTGGCCTCTTCAATACTTGAAAATCTGATCCCCTCACCCTTTTGATTACGCACTGCCCGGGTCATGTAATAAATACCCAGAACAATATCCTGGGTCGGTACAATAATCGGCTGACCATTTGCCGGAGACAGGATGTTATTGGTAGACAGCATCATTATCCTTGCCTCAAGCTGGGACTCAAGTGACAGCGGGACGTGAACCGCCATCTGGTCACCATCAAAATCAGCATTAAATGCCGGACAAACCAACGGATGAAGCTGGATTGCTTTGCCTTCAATCAAAACTGGTTCAAATGCCTGAAACCCAAGACGATGAAGGGTTGGTGCCCTGTTGAGCATCACCGGATACTCTTTTACTACCGATTCAAGTGCGTCCCAGACCTCGGTTTCCTCACGCTCAACCATTTTCTTGGCACTCTTAACCGTTGAAACAAGGCCTTTTTGTTCAAGATAACTATAAATAAAGGGTTTAAACAGCTCCAAGGCCATCTTTTTGGGAATACCACATTGATGGAGCCGCAGCCCAGAGCCAACGGTAATAACCGTACGACCGGAGTAATCCACACGTTTACCTAAAAGGTTCTGTCTGAAACGCCCCTGTTTTCCTTTTAGGGTATCACTCAATGACTTCAATGGTCTTTTATTGGTACCTGTAACCACCCTGCCGTGACGGCCGTTATCAAACAGAACATCAACCGCTTCCTGAAGCATTCTTTTCTCATTTCTGACAATAATATCAGGTGCATTCAGATCAACCAGCCTTTTCAAACGGTTGTTTCTGTTTATTACCCTTCGATACAAATCATTCAAATCAGATGTGGCAAACCGCCCACCTTCAAGAGGCACAAGCGGTCTTAAATCAGGAGGAAGAATCGGGCACGCTGTCAAGATCATTCGTGTGGGCTCAATACCTGAATTTAAAAATGCATCAATTACTTTAAGCCGTTTGGACATCTTCTGTTTCTTGGCTACGGATTTGGTCAGACGAATCTCTTCTCTTAACTCATCATGGACCTGTTGAAGATCAATCTCTTCCAACAGCTTCAAAACAGCTTCAGCACCGATACCTGCTTCAAACTCATCACCAAAAACTTCAAGTGCTTCATAATACTGGTCATCAGACAAAAGCTGAAGCTTTTTAAGACCGGTCTCTTTTGGATCAATGACAAGATAAGAATCAAAATAGAGAACTTTTTCAAGATTCTTTAGTGTCAAATCAAGAACATTGCCGATCTTACTGGGAAGACTTTTCAAAAACCAGATGTGAGACACCGGAGAAGCCAATTCAATATGAGCCATTCTCTCCCGTCGCACTTTTGATTGAATCACTTCAACACCGCATTTTTCACAGACAACCCCGCGATGTTTCATGCGTTTGTATTTGCCGCAATTACATTCATAATCCTTAGTAGGACCAAATACTTTTGCACAGAAAAGTCCGTCTCTTTCAGGCTTGAATGTCCTGTAATTTATTGTTTCCGGTTTCTTGATTTCACCATGAGACCACTCTCTAATCTGGTCTGAAGATGCAAGGCTTATCTGAACACCTTGATAAATTTTAGGATCTTTTGGTTTCGCGAAGAAATCATATATATTGTCCAATGTCTTCTCCTTATTTGCTGCCTTCTATAAGATTCATATCCAACCCCAGGCTATTCAGTTCTTTGGTAAGGACCCTGAAAGATTCAGGCATTCCAGGTTCAAGAACATTCTGGCCTTTTACTATTTTTTCATACATCCGAGTTCTTCCTGTCATATCATCGGATTTGACAGTCAAAAATTCCTGCAAGGCATGGGCGGCACCATATGCTTCCATTGCCCAGACCTCCATCTCTCCCAGTCTCTGGCCGCCAAACTGGGCTTTACCGCCCAATGGCTGCTGCGTAACCAGGGAATATGGACCAATGGAACGCGCATGAAGTTTATCATCGACCAGATGGTGAAGTTTGAGCATATACATGGTTCCAACCGTTACCGCCTTATCGAAAGGTTCACCGGTCCTGCCGTCGTAAAGTACGGCTTGACCGGATGGTTCAAATCCAGCCATATTAATCAGCTTTTTGATCTCTTTTTCACTTGCACCATCAAAAACCGGAGTCGCCATATGCACCCCGTTTCTGTAAAATGAAGAAAATTCAATAAGCTCCTTGTCAGACATCTTTTTGATCTCTTTTACGAGAACATTTTTTCTCTTGTTCGCCTTCTGGACTTCAGTTATGGAAAAAATCTCCATTACCTTTTCCCTTAATTTGTCCAATTTCATCTGGTTAAGCAGTTCATCAATCCGCTGCCCCAGACCATAGGCGGCATGTCCCAGATGTATCTCCAATATCTGGCCGACATTCATACGGGAGGGAACACCCAAGGGGTTGAGTACCATATCCACGGATCTGCCATCTTCAAAGTATGGCAAATCTTCCACCCTTAAAATTCTTGAGACAACACCTTTGTTCCCATGGCGACCTGCCATCTTATCACCGACGGAAAGAACTCTTTCCATGGCAACGCTGATTTTGATCATTTTCAAAACACCCGGTGGAAGGTCGTCCCCTTTTTCAAACCGGGATACCTGTCTGTTAAAATGCTCTCTGGCTTTCTTGATTTGATCCTGTGCACTCTCAAGTATGACCTGCGCCTTTTCAGTGATCACAGCATTTTTTATGGCAACATTGACAAGCACTGCAACCGAAATATTTGCAAAAAGGCCGGGCTTTACCTTGGTACCTGATTTGACCAGGACCTTTCCTGTTTTTTCAAGATCTGTGATGATCTTCTTGCCGGTAAGGATGGACTCAACTTTTTCCCGCGCTACAGCAGAGATAATTTTAATTTCATCATCCCTGTCTTTTTCAAGTCTTTCTATCTCATCATCTTCAATAAGCCTGGTGCGATCGTCTTTTGTAAGGCCTCTTCTTGAAAAAACCTTGGCATCAATAACCTTACCTTTTACACCCGGTGGCACGCAAAGAGACGTATCTTTTACGTCTCCTGCTTTTTCACCGAAAATAGCACGAAGTAATTTTTCTTCAGGGGAAAGCTGTGTCTCTCCTTTTGGTGTAATTTTACCCACAAGGATATCCCCGGATATAACTTCGGCACCCAGACGGATAATACCGCTTTCGTCAAGATTCTTTAAGGCCTCTTCTCCAACATTGGGAATATCACGGGTGATTTCCTCTTTTCCCAATTTTGTATCTCGTGCAAGAACTTCATATTCTTCAATATGAACAGACGTATAAACACCATCTTTTACCAGCCGCTCACTCACCAGTATGGAGTCCTCATAATTGTATCCATCCCAGGGCATGAACGCAACCGTCACGTTTTTACCAAGGGCTAACTCGCCCATCTCGGTGGAGGGACCGTCTGCAATAACCTGACCCTTTTTTATCTCTTCCCCTTTTACAACGATGGGACGGTGATTAAAACAGGTGTTCTGATTGGAACGGACAAATTTTGAACAATCATATATGGATACCGCTTTTTCAAAATTGCCTCTTTGGGTATCATTATTCCGGACAACAATCCGTTTGGAATCCACATCAACAATAACACCATCGTAATCGGCTACAATAGTAACACCGGAATCCCGTGCAACGACACTTTCCATCCCGGTACCGACAAGAGGTGCTTCACTCCTGATCAAAGGAACTGCCTGGCGTTGCATGTTGGATCCCATCAACGCCCTGTTGGCATCATCATTTTCAAGGAACGGGATTAAGGATGCGGACACGGATACCAATTGGTTTGGCGAAACATCCATGAATTCTACATCCTGGTTTTCAATCATTTCAAATTCACCACCAACCCGTGAAGAAACCAAAGGATTGATAAAGTTATTATCAACGTCGAGAGGTGCATTTGCCTGGGCAATAGGATGTTCCTGTTCTTCAAAGGCTGTCAAATGCTCAATTTCCTTGGATGCATTTCCTTTGCTGGCAATCCTGTATGGTGTTTCAATGAAACCAAAATCATTCACCCTTGCATAGGTACACAGAGAAACAATCAAACCGATATTTGGACCTTCAGGCGTTTCAATGGGACAAATTCTTCCATAATGAGATGGATGAACGTCTCTGACTTCGAACCCGGCTCTTTCTCTTGTCAAACCACCGGGGCCAAGTGCAGACAATCTTCTTTTATGGGTGGTTTCAGACAACGGATTGGTCTGATCCATGAATTGAGATAACTGGGAGGTACCAAAAAATTCCCTGACCACCGCTGAAACAGGTTTAGGATTAATTAGATCGTGGGGCATCATGGCATCCACTTCCTGCATGCTCATTTTTTCCTTTATAGCCCTCTCCATCCTGACAAGCCCGATTCTATAATGATTCTGAAGCAGCTCGCCTACAGCTCTGACACGACGATTCCCGAGATGGTCAATATCATCGACCTGGCCCTGAGTATCTTTTAATTCAATCAATGTTGCAGCCGTTAACAAAACATCTTCTTTTCGCAAAGTCTTTACATCGAGCTTAGTATTGACACCCAAACGATGGTTCATTTTCAGCCGTCCCACTTTAGATAAATCATAATATGCTTGTCTGAAAAAAAGGTGGTCAACGAAATCCTGGGCAACTTCAATAGTTGCGGGATTTCCAGGTCTAAGCCGCCTGTAAATATCCATTAAGGCTTCTTCTTTATTCAGGGTTTTATCAGAAACCAGTGTTTTCCTCATGGAATCTGAACTTGCCGGATCAACATAAAGAATATCAAAGTCATTGAGATCTTTTTCCTCAATAAGTTCAAAATTCTCTTCAGTGATCAGATCTCCGGGTTTAAACAGAATTTCCCCTGTCTCTTCATCAATAATATCCTGGGCAAAGGCTTTATCAATCAATTCACTATTTAAAATGGGAATATATTCAAGACCGTCTTCTTCTAGCTGCTTTAACGCTCGTTTTGTAAAAATTCTTCCCTTTTTGATGACAATCTCACTGGTTTTAGGAGATTTAATATCAAAACTGGCTCGCTGGCGTTGCAGATTTTCCGGGGAAAACCCTTTAAAAAACGATCCATCTTTTTTAATAATATGTTCTTTATTATAGAAGAAATCCAAAATATCTTCACTGGTATAACCAAAGGACTTAAAAAGGATAGATATAGGAAATTTACGCCGCCTGTCTATTCTTATATAAACAATGTCCTTGATATCAATTTCCATATCAATCCAGGAACCCCTGACAGGAATTATTCTGGCATTGTATATAATTTTGCCTGTAGAATATTTTTTCCCTTTATCATGATCAAAAAATACCCCTGAGGATCTGTGCAACTGGCTTACAACTGCTCTTTCAGTACCATTAATAATAAAGGTACCCTGTGGAGTCATCAATGGTATGGTGCCAAAATAAACTTCTTGTTCCTTAATATCACGAATCGTTGAAAGGTCTGTTTCCTTATCGTGATCGTAAACAACGAGTCGAACTTTGATGTTTACCGGAATGTCATAGGTCATTCCTCTTGAAGTGCATTCTTTCATGGAATGTTTTGATTCACTAAAAGAATACGACACATATTCCAACGATGATGTATCTGTAAAATCCTTAATGGGAAAAACAGATTTAAAAACAGCATGGAGTCCTTTTTCTTCCCTTTCTTCAGGCAAGACGCCTTTTTGAAGGAAACTCTCATAAGAATCTCTTTGCATTCCTATTAAATCAGGAATATCAATGATTTTTCTTCTACTGCCAAACTCTTTTCTAATACGCTTATTTGTCAAAAAACTTCCGGTCATGATATCTCCCAGTGTGAGTTTTTCCAACCGTAAAAGCGGAGACATGGCGCTATTGCCTTGTCCCCGCATAAATTTTATGCACTCTAAAACTTTGTAAACTAAATTATTTTAAAGAAACCTGTGCACCGGCTCCTTCTAATTTTTCTTTAATTTTCTCGGCTTCTTCTTTTGGAATTGCCTCTTTAACCGCCTTTGGTGCTTCTTCAACAAGCGCTTTTGCTTCTTTAAGCCCAAGGCCTGTAATTGCCCTTACTTCTTTGATAACATTGATTTTCTTGTCACCAAATGTTTCAAGGATAACATCAAATTCAGTCTGTTCTTCTTCTTCAACAGCAGCACCGCCAGCAGGCATTGCGCCGGCTGCAAAGGCCATAGGTGCTGCAGCAGTTACACCAAATTTATCTTCAAGTTCTTTCACAAATTCGGAAAGATCAAGAACACTCATGTTTGATATAAAATCAATAACATCATCTTTTGTGATATCAGCCATTATTTTCTCCTAAATAAAACGATAAAATATATATTTTTTAAATTATAAATAAAAATGTTTACGCCGCTTCTTTTTGATCTTTAATTGCATTAAGAACATTAACAAAAGATCGAGGAACGCCAGAAAGAACATTAACCAATGAGGTTGGAACCGCATTAAGTGTGTAAACCAGTTTGCCAAGAAGCTCTTGTTCGGACGGCATTTTTGCCAGTTGTTTTATCTCTTCAGGACTGAGCAGCTTTCCTGAGAAGGCCCCAGCTTTAATTTCGAGTTTCTCGTTGTCTTTAGCAAAACCAACCAAAATTCTTGCCGGAGCGACAGGGTCGTCCTTTGATAAAACAATGGCATTGGGCCCTTTGTAAAAATCTTTCATCAAGGCTGCATCTGTGTCTTCCGATGCTCTTTTCAGCAGTGAGTTTTTAACAACTTCTATCCGAACGCCTTCATTTTTCAGCTGCGAACGAAGATCCGTCATTTTTAATACATCTAGACCTTTATAGTCAATCAGTATTGAGATCTCAGATTCTGAAACTTCTTTGGCGAGCCTTTCAACCAGTTCTTTTTTTTGGGAAATATTCAGCAATTTTCTTACACCTCCTTCCATTCATTATATTTTTTCGAAGGTGCCAACTAAACCAAAATAAAATCATATTATTTTCCATCTCGGCAGGCCGGCAAACCCGATTATGCACTTTTAAAAAAAGTACACCTACTGTCTATGACAGGTTTAAAAATCTATCTTGTCTATCTATTTTATCAACAGAGGATCCAATTTTATACCCGGACCCATTGTTGAAGATACCGTAATTGTTTTTAAGTAAGTTCCTTTACTGGAAGCTGGTTTCAGGGCTACCAATTTATCCAGAAAAGCTTTGACGTTTTCAGTTAATTTTTCAGCGCCAAAAGATATTTTCCCAACAGGCACATGAACAATTCCTGCCTTTTCAACCCGAAAATCAATTTTCCCCGCTTTTACTTCATTGATTGCTTTTTCAAGTTCAAAAGTAACGGTTCCGGTTTTAGCATTTGGCATCAGACCCCGAGGTCCAAGTACTCTGCCCAGCTTTCCAACCGTACCCATCATATCCGGAGTTGCAATGGCTTTATCAAAACCAAACCATCCATCCTGGATTTTTTTAATGGTCTCATCATCGGCAATAAAGTCTGCGCCTGCATCCAGTGCTTCTTTTTCTTTCTCACCTTTTGCAAAAACCAATACCTTTACTTCTTTACCAAGTCCGTTGGGCAAGACAACCGTTCCCCGAACCATTTGATCTGCATGCCGCGGATCAACGTTTAAATTTACGGCAACATCAACAGTTTCATCAAATTTTACATAGCTTGAAGAGACTGTTAGTTCCAAGGCATTCAGTGGCTCGTACTGAACCGTTCTATCGACCTTTTTAAGTGCTTCTGTATGTTTTTTACTCCGCTTTGCCATTTTTCATCACTCTTTTACTTGAAAGTTAAACTACTTCTATCCCCATGCTTCTGGCTGTACCTGCAATAATCTTTACAGCAGCATCAATATCTGAGGCGTTTAAATCTTCTTTTTTGGTTTCGGCAATTGCAACAAGCTGATCCCTGGTAACTTTTCCAACCTTATCCCGATTAGGCTCGCCAGACCCTTTTGCAATCTTTGCTGCAGATAGCAGCAACCTTGATGCCGGTGGCGTTTTTGTAATAAAGCTAAATGATCTATCCTGGTATACGGTTATAACGACTGGAATGATAGACCCTGCGTCATTGGCAGTCTTTGCATTAAAAGCTTTACAAAAATCCATAATGTTAACACCATGCTGACCTAAGGCCGGCCCGATGGGCGGAGATGGATTTGCTTTTCCTGCTTCAACCTGAAGCTTTATTTGTGTCATTACTTTTTTTGCCATTTTTTTTAACTCCTGAAACTTAACTATTTAACCATACTATATTTTAGAAACCTGTATAAAATTCAATTCCACAGGGGTTGGCCGTCCAAAGATACTTACCAGGACCTTAATCTTTTCCTTGTCAGGTGACACATCTTCCACCGTGCCATTAAAACTTGAAAACGGTCCATCAATAACTCTGACTTCATCGCCTATCTCAAAAAAGTATTTTGGTTGAGGCTTATTCTCGCCCTGTTTCATTTTATCAACAATACTCTGAGCCTCTTTGTCACTTATCGGTGCCGGTTTATTTTTCCCACCCAAAAAACCGGTAACCTTTGCAGTGGAATTTACAATATGCCATGTCTCATTATCCAGATGAATTCTAACGAGAATATACCCGGGGTAAAACTTTCTTGAAGATTCCCTTTTCTTTCCATTAACAAGTTCAACAATGTTTTCAGTCGGAATAAGAATCTCACCAAATTTTTCAGGATGCTTGGAAGCTTCTATTTTTTCTTCCAGAGCAACTTTTACTTTTTGCTCATGACCTGAATACACATGTACGACATACCATTTTAGAGACATGTTACTTCCCTTGTTTTATGTCAGGACAACCTGAACAAGCTTTGAAAGACCCAAATCAAATAGCCCTAAAAAAACCGCAACAACAAAAACAAAAATTATCACAACAATGGTTGTCCCTGTGGTCTGTTTACGAGTCGGCCAAGTCACCTTTTTTAACTCCATCTTGACCTCTCTGAAAAAATCCATTGCTTTTTTAAAAAAATTTGGCTCGCCAGCTTTTGTATCAGTCAAACTTTTTTCTGACTTTGCTTTTAAAGAACTTGCTACTATTGCCGATTTTGAACTTGAAAAACCTGAAGAGCCAGCAGACGAATCTGTCTTATCTTCCGCTACAGCCCCTTGCTTTTTCTTTTCACTTACAGGCTTTTTTTTCTGTAATCGTGACATACAACTCCTAGGTTTATCTTAGCAACCCGAATCATTTTTTTATATTTGGGTTGCAAGACTAAAAATGTGGCAGGTCAGGAGGGAGTCGAACCCACAACTGCCGGATTTGGAGTCCGGAGCTCTGCCAATTGGAGCTACTGACCTGCAATAACTTTCACTATTTAATCTTTGTTTCTTTATGCACTACATGCTTATTGCAAAATTTGCAATATTTCTTAAACTCTATTTTATCTGGAGTTTTCCGCTTATTCTTAGTCGTTGTATAATTTCTTCTCTTGCACTCTGTACAGGCAAGAGCAATGTTTACTCTGTCCACTATAAAACTCCTTTGGACTTACTCTACAATTTCACCGATAACACCGGCACCAACAGTACGGCCACCTTCTCTGATGGCAAACCTGAGCTCTTTTTCCATTGCGATGGGGTTAATCAGCTCCACGTTAATGGTCGC
>NZ_JABZFL010000109.1 GCF_014237455.1 Desulfobacula sp.
TAGAAAGTGCAAAACTTTCCATCCTTGCCTTTCATGAGAATGTGCCCAGTTTCGGAGACTGGGGATGGTACCTGGCCTGGCACCCCAACATACAAAAGAAAAAAATCATGGAGAAAATCAAGCATCTCAACATTGACGTGCCGACAAGATTTATCACACCCGAGGTGTTTAAAAGCGAACTTGTCTTTGGCAAAGATGATCTGACAACTAAGAACCGCCAGATTAACACCATTCTCCACCCGGTCCTGTTATCTATTTACAACCACGAATCCTGGCTGCTTGAGTGACCACTGGATATTGCAAATAAATATTAAATAATATAATTTACTAAAAACACGGCACAGCAAACTATGGAAAACACTTTTGCATAAATTGGAATATCTATTTTGCTTTATTTTTTAAAAGATTTAATACGGATGGGGTTAAGGCGCAAAGGGGTCTCCCTTGTTTTTGCCTACCTGGCTCTTTTAATGATATCAAGCTTACTGATTAAACTTGTCGAACCGCCTGATTCCGCCTTAACCCATTTTGACCAGGCGCTCTGGTGGAGTATTGTGACCAGCACAACTGTTGGCTATGGAGACCTGTTCCCTGTCTCCAACTCTGGGAAAATTGTGGCGGTTCTTTTGCCCATATTCATGGGCATCGGCCTGGGTGCTGCATTCATTACCCATATTGCTTCATCGTTGATTGAAAGGAGAGATAAAAAAATGCACGGAGAAAAAGAATATAAAGGAAGGGATCATATCCTTCTCGTGGGGTCAACCGATGAAACAGAACAGCTGATTGAGCAGATTCAAAAAGATGAGGCATATACCAGTCGGGATGTTGTCATTGTGGCTGACATATCAAGACACCCCTTACCTGATATAGATGATGTTTTTTTTGTCAAAGGCAGACCCGATACCCTTCACACCCTGAACAAAGCCAATATAAATGAAGCTGCACAGATCGTTATCCACACGGGAAAGGATGAGAAAAGCCTGTTTGCCCTGATCAATGCTCTGAAGCTGAAAAGCACGGCCTGCGAAATTACGGTCCGCTGCATATCAACTCAGTCTCTCGATACATTTTCAAGTATTCAAGGCGATTTTCAAATCATCATGCAGATGACGGCTGAAATGATGGTACAGGCCATGCAGGACAAAGTTCATATTCCGTTACAGATCCTGTTGAGAAACGATGCCAATGAAGAAATATATTACGTGGTTGTGCCTGAAGCTGTCCAGGATTTCACCTGGTGGTCTCTGCATGATTATTTCAAAGAAAAATATAATTACCTGACCTTTGCCATACAAACCACTGACAAAAAGGTGATGGTCAATCCATCAAAAAAAGAGATCGTTTCAAAGGGATACGGAATCTGGCTCATGGCCCAAAAAAGACCGGTCAACATTGTATGGCCGTTATAAATTATGTAAAACTCATTGCCGAATCTATGGCTTGAGGCCCGGATCAATACCGCCCATTCGCTAAGAATTTTTCACAATTAACCCGTCAATATTGGAAAAGTGATTGTCTTTTGTGAAAACAGCCAGCCCGTTCTGCATTGCCACAGCAGCAATCTAGATATCATTTGCAAGGATTGGGGAGCCTTTTTCTCTCAAGACAAGATAAATTTCAAAAAATTTTTAAACAGTAATCAGTTCTCATCTGGGTTGCAGTCGAAAAATTACTAATTGAATGATATGCGGTTAAAAAATAAATTACTTTCAATAAAATATCAATTTGTTGAAAGATATGCAGACAACCGGTTAACAACTTGTTCTCGGCGGCTCCGCCGCCGAGAATGCGGTGCTGACTACGTCCAGCCCCTTGTTCCGTCGCCTCTGGCGCCAGAACAAGGAACTGGACCGGTCACCGCACACCGATCAATCAAACTACGTTTGCTTGATCGGCGCACGGCGCCGGTCAGCACCGC
>NZ_JABZFL010000016.1 GCF_014237455.1 Desulfobacula sp.
ATGTTAGGCTTCAAAATCATAAAGAAAAAAGGATGACTCAAATGAGTCTCTGGAAATAATAACTTGACCCTTTTAGGGTCTCCATTATGCCACCCTTTTTAGGGGTGGTTGTTAACTATTAATTATTAGAGTATTCATGAATTTATATATTTATTTTCTATTATCCATCATTCACTGGGGGATTAAAATTGAAAAATTATATCCGGCGAGTAAGGGTCACAGATTTATTTGATCAACAGAATGACTTGGTTATAGACTTTGATCAATCTATCAATTGTATCTTCGGTGTTAATGGCACTGGGAAAACGGTGTTGATTAACCTAATTGTTAATGCACTCTTCATTAATTCTCAGGATCTATTCAAAACACCTTTTTCCTCTATATCTATTTTGACTGCACCCGATGGTAAAAAACAGCCTGAAAAATTCCTAAATGTTTCTTTTGATGGTCATAAAATTAATTATTTGTTTTTCAAACGCTTTGAAATTAAGCTCGATACACCCAAAATTCACTATGTAGTGGAAGCAAATAAAAACTACTCTATCACTAATGAAAGTCCCCAGGCACTTTATGGGCCTGAGAAAGAAATGCTACCGAAATGGATATTGCAATACTTTATAGATCAACATGTTTCCTTAACTTACGTGCCATTATGGAGACATTCTACATCGAGTGGCTTGCTGGGTGATGTATTGGATACTCAATGGCAATCTTCTGATAAAAAAGACGATAGTTTTCCAGATCCAACAATAAAAGTTTTAGAAATACTACAATTAGATTTTTCTAGACAATATGCATCTGCCCAATCAGAGATTGCTAGACAGCTTGAATCGTTAAGTTCAGTAATTTTCGAAAAGCTATTATTGGACAAAACGATAGTAGGTCGTTCTACCTCTGCTGCCACTTCAATAGTATACAAGGTTCTTAATGAAAGGGGCATTGAAGAGAAAGATTTAAAGGTTGATTCTGTGATAGCACAAATTACTGATTTGAATCTTAATATCCCTGAGTGGAAAATAAGAGAAAGTCAGAAAGCATGGACAGATCTTAAATTGAGATTAATAGAATCAAAAGCGAACCTTGGCGGATTGAACAAGGATTCTGATGCAAAAAAATATGACGATGCAAATGCCGAATATACATCCGCATATTTTAACTTATTAGCATCGGCAAGAATAAATATGAGATTTCAAGAAGCCATCAGAGAAATTCAAAATGTTCATACGCAAAAGCAGCGTATAATGAATCCATTTGATAAATTTAAGTATGAAATTAATAATTTTCTAGCTAACAACAAAACATTTACTTTCAACGATTCAGGAGAGTTCGAATTCTACCATAACAGACGTAAAATCGGTATATCTAAATTATCATCAGGAGAAAAACATTTATTCGCTATTTTAGGAAAGGTTTGCTTTTCACCAAGCGATATTTCAACGTTTATTGCCGATGAACCAGAATTATCCTTGCATTTAGAATGGCAAAGAGAAATCCTGTCATCAATTAGGCGTTTGTCACCTAACACACAAGTAATAGTTGCAACTCATGCACCTGCTATTATAGCGATGAAATCAAATAAAATTGATATTGAAAAGTGTTATACAAATGCATAGATTCCCACAATTAACACCTGAAGAAAACTTGATTAGCGTTTTGATGGATAAAAACAACCAATATTTGGTTGTAGAAGGTGCCTCAGACATGTCAATTTTTTCTGAATTGATGGATTTAATATTCTACAATATAGAATTTGATAAAAAGGTTATTACTGTATTTGGTGGTGGAAAACCCAAAATTTTAGATTGGATTGAAACAGAGAGTCCGACAAATGTATCAGTTATTCTCGACATGGATTTTGACGATTTTAACAACGATTTAAATAACCCTATCATTTTTCCATTAAAACGATATTCTATTGAAAATTATTTTTTTAACGAGTCTGTTGTAATACCACTTTTAGCGAATTTGTTAAAATTAAATATTAATGATATTGAAGCTCTTTTTTCTTTAGATGAATTAAAAACACATTGGCTTGAAAACCTTACGGAATTAATGCCTGTATTATATTATTACCAAAAAATATATGCCGGGAATAGGAATAAGTGGTCTTCAGTTTTTATCAATCAAAATCATGGATATTGGCAATTATCTAAGAGTAAAATAGAAGCTTTTCAAACTCAATTATTAACCGAAATGGGAGTCGATTTTCAAACTTGTAAAGAGGTGTTCGAAAATTCATGGTGCTCTCAATGGGAAGCAAGTATCAATTTCCCTGGAAAAATTCTATTTGAATCATTTCATCGATATTTAAAAAATTTATGTAATGAACAAAAAAAGAAAGCTTATAGTCCAGTAACAAGTAAGAATTCGCTAAAGGCTCAACTAATTCCAAGACTATTTAGAAACGATGAATTAAAAGAAATATTGCATCAATCTATTCAGTGCTGCTTACCCATTTAGATAATTTCATTTGGCGTCAAAAATCATGTCATTTCTTTTAAGGAAAACTTATCATCAAAATAAATCTTTTTTTCACTTTAAAGTCATCAATAAATTATGGTTTTTATTAAAATAAAATTTTGATCTATCTGAACAAGCTCAAACTCAAGTATAATTATCCCTGTACGTAACTTTTCTTTAGCTCTCCAATTATCAACAATACAAATTTTATTCATGATACAGTTGTGAACTTTAGGATTAAAAGATTTATTTCCACGGACAGCAGATCTTTATTCAGTCTGTCAGCTACTTGCCTTGAAAATTCGGGTTTCGTTTTTCAAACAGCGCGTTTATCCCTTCTTTTGCATCTTCCATTTCAAATGTCCGGGCCTGATAAAGGGCTTCCATCTCAGCCGCTTTTACAGGATCCCAGTCAAGCCCTCTGTATATGGAGTGTTTCATCATCTGAACTGCGGCAGGGGCACTCTTTGCAATTTCATCTGCAAGCGCCATTGCTTTTTCCATTACCTTATCTTTGTCGACAGCATAATTTACAAGACCTGTTAAAGCTGCCTCTTCACCGGTTATCAGTTTGCCGGTAAACAGCAGTTCGTTGGCTTTTGCCAGGCCCACCAGCCGTGGTAAAATATAAGATACTGCCATGCCTGAATGTAACCCAAGGCGGGCAAACGTAGCACCCAGTTTTGCCTTTCTGTTTGCGACCCGGATATCACACATGAGTGCAATTCCAAGTCCTCCGCCAATTGCATGCCCGTTGATTGCCGCAATAACCGGTACTTTAAGATTTCCGATATCAAGAAAGGGTCTGTAGAAATCCATGAGAACTTCATTTAAACGGGGGCCGCCATTTTTTTCAAACCCGCTCCTGAAATCAGCACCACCGCAAAATGTTGTACCGCTCCCTGTAATAATCAGACAGCGCAATTCCCTGTCATTCTTGATGTGATCTATTACTTTCTGGAAAGCCGAAACCGTTTCTTGATTCATGCTGTTCAGGTTATCAGGGCGATTGAACGAAATCTGACCGATTTTATTATTTTTTTCATAGCGTACTGGTTTGTTTTCCATAGGGTGTTTCCTTAGAATTTGAGAAAAGCTTCAACCAATGAGATAGGTTGCGGTGCCGGTGGCTATCCGGGTTTCTTTCTCATTATACAGGTCTATTTTGGCAACAACAATTCTGGAACCCGCTCTGATAATCCGGCTTTTGCATTGAAATGATTTTCCTTTGCCAGGCCTTAAATAATCCACGCGCATATCTATGGTAGCTGAGGATGTCAGTTTTTTCCCAACGATATCAAGAGATTCGCCTTCATGAAATTTTGCACAGGAGATGAATGCGGAGAGTCCCCCGGTTAAATCAATGACAGATGCTGTCACCCCACCGTGCAGGATACCAGCGGTTGGATTTCCGATGAGATCTTTTGTCATATTAAAACTTGTGACGGCTTCGCCGGTTTCATAATCAAGAAAATCAATGTCTATGCCCAGAACTTTGTTAAACGGGAGCATCTCAAGATAATATGTTTTAATTTTTTCAAGAACAGATTCGATCATAATGAAGTATTCCTTATTTTTTTTTCAAAACGCCTAAGGTTTTTGTCATTTCTAGCGCTTCATACCGCCCTGATTCAAGAGCAATTTTATAGACCTGCCATGGGGCCTGTCCCCCTTTTTCCGGGTTCTTGAAAATATCATGAATCACCAGAAACCCATTAGATTTAATATGGCAGGCCCAGGTCAAATAATCATTGTGGACTGCCTCAAAGGAATGCCCCCCATCTATAAACAGCATTGAAACAGGTGTCTGCCACATTTTCCCGGCTGTACGTGAAGTGGCAACAATGGGCACCACTGTATTTTCAAGGAATGTCTGGGTGATTGTTTCCCGGAAAAAAGGGAATGTATTCACTCTTGACAGTTTCGGGTCAAACAGATCCGGGTCAAAATATTCTTCTCCGGGCTGCTGCTCTTCGGATCCCTTATGATGGTCAATGGAGAAGAGGATGGAGTCTTTTTCTTTACATGCGGCTCCAATAATATAGGCGGATTTGCCGCAATAACTCCCTATTTCAAGGACAGGGCCGTTAACTGCCGCTTTAAGAGCAATGCTGTAAAGCCTTTTGGCTTCATCGTCATCCATAAAGCCCTTAATACTGTCCCATACATCAAAATCAATCTTCATCATAACTTCTGACAAGTATTTCTCTGGGTTTGGAACCGATCTGAGGGCCTACTATCCCTTCGTACTCCATCATTTCAACCAGCCGTGCCGCCCGGTTATAACCAATACGAAGACGACGCTGTACAAAAGAGATGGATGCCTGACGGGTCTTGGTGATCAGGGAAACAGCTTCATCATATTTTTCATCATAGTCAGACGCATCAAAGTTTTTGGCATCATCATCACTGTTACCGATGGTAATCTCTTCAATATAATCCGGCTCTTTCTGGGCTCTTAAAAACTTTGTAATCCTGGCGATCTCTTTTTCAGAAATATAGGCACCCTGAATCCTGACAAGCTTTCCTGTCCCAGGCGGGCAGAACAACATATCCCCGTTTCCTAAGAGGCTCTCAGGTCCCCCGCCGTCAAAGATAGTTCTGG
This sequence comes from Desulfobacula sp., assembly GCF_014237455.1. Classification (GTDB taxonomy): domain Bacteria; phylum Desulfobacterota; class Desulfobacteria; order Desulfobacterales; family Desulfobacteraceae; genus Desulfobacula. The sequence goes on from NZ_JABZFL010000016.1 coordinate 5,066, forward strand.
CATCAACCTTGGAAGATACCTGAAATGAAATCCGGGTGGGAAAATTGGCTTTAATACTTCCTGTAAGCACGTCAACAGAAGGTCTCTGGGTGGCTACGATCAGATGTATTCCTGCCGCCCTCGCCATCTGGGCAAGCCGGGTCAATGCAAACTCAACGTCTTTTGATGCCACCATCATGAGATCTGCCAGCTCATCCACGATCACGACGATATAGGGGAGTTTTTTAAGCTGGTCTTCATTGGTTTCATCCGGGTCTTCACCCTTTGCGTTATCTTTCGATATCACCATATTGTTATACTGAACAATATTTCTCAATCCTACCTGTTCCAGCAGTTCATACCGCCGTTCCATCTCCCTGACCGCCCAGAAAAGGGCATTGGTTGCCTTTTTCATATCTGTTACCACAGGGGAAATCAAATGAGGAATATCATTATACACGGAAAGCTCAATCCTTTTGGGATCGATCATGATCATTTTAACATCATCGGGTGTGCCTTTGTACAGCAGGCTGATAATCATTGAGTTTAGCCCCACGCTCTTACCTGTTCCCGTGGCGCCGGCGATCAACAGATGGGGCATGGAATCCATTTTTGTCACCAGGGGTCTGCCCAGAAGGTCTTTTCCCAGCCCCAGGGTCAGCAGGGATGAAGACTGAACAAACTCTTTTGAAACAATCAATTCCCTTAAATTAACGACTTCCCTTTCTTTATTGGGGATCTCAATCCCTACAACATCCCGGCCCGGGATAGGTGCGACGATTCGAATGCTTATGGCACTCAAGGCCAGAGCCAGGTCATCGGACAAACCGGCAATCTTACTGATCTTGATTCCGGATGCCGGCTTATACTCAAAGGTTGTAATCACAGGACCCGGCAGAATTTCAACCACCTCTCCAAATACGTTGAAATCATTAAGCTTGCTTTCCAGAATTTTGGCTTTCCCTTTCAACAGGTCTATATCAATGTTTTTTTCAACCTTTTTTTGCTCATTCAAAAATGAAATCAATGGCAGGTTAAATTCAACTTTTTCCCGGATATCAACGAATCCCACATCCGGTTTAAAGTCTGAATCGTCTTCTTCCAGTTCCACTATGACCGGGTCAAAAATATCTTCAGGGTCTGATAATGCTTCTCTTTCAGGAATATTTTCAGGAATTTTAATAAGGGTCTCTCCCTTAAAGGAAACAGGGGTGATATCAATTTCTTTTTGGGCCTGCTCTCTTTTTTCCTGCCATTTCTTATACTTTTCCTTGAAAAAATTAATAACGTCCTGAAAATTCTCTCTCATACTTTTTAAAAGTTCAATGGTTTTCTGCCTTAAAAACAGTCCCAGAGAGATGACGGATATCCCTGTGGCAAGGATAAGGCCGATGATCAGGAAAAACGTCAGGATAATAATACAGCCGGTGATATTGGTATATTTTAACAAAAATGAAGTAAAGGCGATTCCAACGACACCACCGGATGAGATAATTGTACTCAAAACCGAATAGTCGTCTTTAAAAAGGAAAAACATACCGCCGGTGCAAATCATTAAAAAAAGACCGCCCAGCAGTGTCAGCCAGATTATTTTTAACGACCTTCCCTTTAATAACCAGACACTGATAAAGCCCAGGATAACCGGAATCCAAAACGCACCCAACCCGAACCCGAAGATAAAAGAACCGGCAAGATGGGCGCCTAAAAGTCCGAAAGCGTTGTGAATATGATCAGGAATGGTGAAAAAATTATTCCCCACACAGGGATCTGAAATATGATAGGAAAAAAGGCTGACCGCAGTTAAGACAATAAGGAAAAAAAGGAGTATACCGTAGAGTTCTTTTTTCATACTTCAATAATTACCGGTACAATTAAGGGTCTGCGGTTTATGGTAAATGCAAAATATTGTTTCAGGGCTTTTCGCAGTTTTTTTCTGATCAGGTCAACTCGGGATTCAAGGCCTGCCTCTATCTCTTCTACAATTTCAAGAATAACACACTGGGCATCATCAACCAGGTATCCGGTGGCAGAATCAAAGACAAACCCTTTTGAAATTAATTCCGGCCCGTAAAGGACAACGCCGGTCTCCTCATCAATAACCATGGTGACCACAACAAGCCCGCCTTCTGAAAGTTCTCTTCTCTCCTTTAAAACACTTCTTCCCACATCACCGATCCCTTTACCGTCAACAAGGACTCTGCCGGTACGGACACGGCCCTCTATCCCGCCGCCATTCTTATCAAAGGCAATGATCTTGCCATCCTCGGCCACAATGACCTTTTCCCGGGGCATACCCATTTTTTCGGCCAGCCTGGCATGAACTACCAAATGGCGGTATTCCCCGTGAATAGGAATAAAATATTCGGGTTTGGTTAAATTCAGCATCAATTTAAGCTCTTCCTGATGGGCATGACCGGATGTATGGATCTGTGCGATTTTTGAATACACCACATCCGCACCCCTGCGGTACAGCTTGTTGATCATATTAGCAATGGCTTTTTCATTTCCCGGAATATCTTTGGATGACAGAATCACAGTGTCACCCTTTTTAACCTTAACGTGCTTGTGTATGCCCGAGGCCATCCTTACCAGAGCCGACATAGGCTCCCCCTGGCTGCCGGTGGTGATAATAATAAGTCCATCTTCCCCGTATTTACCCATTTGTTTTATATCCAGGGTGGTATTGGGAGGACACCGGATGTGCCCAAGTTCGGTGGCCACAGCAACAATTTGCTCCATACTCCGACCATTGAAAATGACCTTACGATGATTACGGACGGCTATATCAATCACCTCTTGTATTCTGAATACATTTGATGCAAACAGGGCAACAATCACCCTGCCATCGGCAGCAGCAATCTGTTTCTCAAGATTTTTTGACACCTCCTGCTCAGACATTGTATACCCTTTGACTTCTACATTGGTGGAATCCGACAACAATGCCAGAACACCTTCTTCACCAAATCTTGCAAACCTTGATATATCCGTATTCTTCATCTTATCTGCATTATGGCTGATTCTAAAATCACCGGTATGAATAATCACACCTTCAGGGGTTTTTATGGCAAGCCCGACACCATCAACCGTACTGTGACTGACACGGATAAATTCTATTTCAAAGGGATCTATTGAAAGGGTTTCCCCTGGATTGACCAGGTTTAAATCAATATATTTATTGAGATCAAACTCAACAAGTTTATTTCTGATAATCCTCAAGGTAAAAGCCGTGCCATATACAGGAAGTCTGATTTCTTTTAACAGGTAAGGCAAAGCCCCGATATGATCTTCATGGGCATGGGTGAGGATGATGGCCTGAATCTTATCACGGTTTTCCCTGATATAATCCATTGCCGGGATCACAATATCCACACCCAGCATATATTCTTCAGGAAACATAAGTCCCGCATCAATGATGAATATGACATCATCGTATTCAACCACCATCATGTTAAGACCGATTTCGCCAAGCCCGCCGAGAGGAATAATTTTAAGCATTTGAGTACCCCGGAATATGATTAAATGCGAATATCAAGTTTTTCAAGAATTGCATCCGCCTGGTCGATGAGCCAGTCACGCTGCTCCCTTGTTGCATAATCCATGCAATCGCATTTTATATTTTTTTTAATTCTTACAAGAAATTCACAAGATAGATACGTTTCTTCCAGCATCAAGGCAAAAACATGGGGATAACACTCTTCATGATTTTTTTGAATGGGTGTTAATAATTCTTTGTCCAGTTCAAGCCAGTAAATTCCACCAAGGGGCGAGGATTCCAGATATTTATCCAGATAAGTCTTTAATTTACGGTAATCTTCAAGCCCCAACCCATCTATTAAATACTGCTTCATAACGAATCTAATTAACACACATCCATTGCGATATGCAAGGGTGTTGATCATAAATTAAAGGCTCAGGCAGAAGAAAGCCGTGGTTTGCTCAAGGCCAGAAAATTGCCGCCAACAACGAGTAACAAGCCCAGAATTGATGAGAAATTCCAGGAATACCCTTCAAAAAACGTTGAAAGGATCAATGCCACCAACGGAACCAGCATAATAGTATAAGATGCCTTGTCAGCCCCTATGGAACCGATAAGGGTCAGATAACTTCCAAATGCAATGATTGATCCGAAGACGGACAAATAGAACAGCGAACTGATATAAGGAATAGAGACCGTAAAGGAAAACTCTTTGCCTAAAATTAAGGCAATCAACGCCAGCAGGATGGTCCCATATCCCATTCCAAATGCATTTGCCTGGATTACCGGGATATTATTTTTGGTATTCCTGGCTGATGTAATATTACCGAATGAGGCAAGAAGAACACTTATAAATCCAATAGAAAGTCCAAAAACCCCTTTATCGGATAAATCAAAAGCCTCTATTTCAGGCATAAAAATCATAATAATCCCGATAATCCCCAGGACTGCCCCGGCAATCATTTTCCTTTCAACTGCCGTGCCAAGAAAGATAGATCCGTTGGCAATATTCATAAATACAATTGAGGAAAACAGAACAGCCACAAGGCCGCTTGTCAGATATAACTCCGCTACATAGACAAGCCAGTAGTTAACAGAGAACAGCAAAACGCCTAAAAGAGCCATAAACAAATGTTCTTTCAAGGAAAATTTAAGATTTAACCCTTTCACATAACAAAAAATCATCAACAGCGCTGTTGCAAGCCCGAACCTGTAAATAACAGATACCATGGGATCCACAGAACCCAGTTGATATTTAATGGCAAGCCAGGTTGAACCCCATACTAGAACAGTAATAATATAGAGTGTAATATTTCTCATTTTACTCTTGCTTTCTATTCGTTCTTCTCGTCGCCTTATATACCCGTCGTTAATCCTGATTTAATAAGAAAATAGATTAAAGGAATAAAAATAGCCGGGAGCATATTCCCCACTCTAAGTTTCTTTTCCCTTATCATATTTAATCCAATCGCCACGATTAAAAGGCCTCCGATTGCAGACATCTGGCTGATAACGGCCGGGATCAGCAATGGTTTGATAAGTCCTGCCATCAAGGTAATGGAGCCTTGATACAACAGCACCGGAACTACAGAAAAAAGCACACCGATGCCTAAGGATGAACTTAAAATAATGCTGACAATACCATCAAGGGTTGCTTTGGCAAACAAGGTGGCATGGTTTCCGGTAAGACCACTTTCAAGTGATCCCACAATAGCCATGGAACCCACACAATACATTAATGAGGCAGTGACAAATCCTGCTGAAAAACTGGAGGATGTTTTTGAAAATTTGGTTTCAAGATACTTTCCCAGCCCTTCAAGGTAATTTTCAATGCCAATCCATTCTCCAATCAGAGACCCTGTGGCAAGACTGATAATAATAATCAAAAGATCATTACACCCAAGAGCACTTTTCATGCCAACCAAAATAACAGCAAGACCGATGGCCTGCATTATCGTCTGGTTATATTTTTCCGGGATTCCATTTCTAAACAGGATTCCGACAAGGCTGCCTGCAATAATTGTCAGGCAATTTACAATTGTTCCCAGCACAAGTTTTCCCCACGTCTCCGGTTCTAAAAGAAATATTCTTTAATATAATCAACCCCGTTTTTAAACAGGTTGACACCTATGGTCATCTCCTGATCAAGGGTTTTGCCCTCTCTCTTAAGAAATTGAGTCTTACGTGTCCAATCCGGATGATTTGTAAAATGATTATAGGCCTCGGGATGTGGCATCAAACCGAAAATTCTTCCTGTAGGGTCACAGATACCTGCGATATCCTCCATGGAACCGTTTGGATTTAATGGGAAGGCCCCCTTTGCCGGTACCCCCTGGATGTCGGCATACTTGAACACCACCTGGTTGTTGGCCAAAAGGGTATCAATCACTTCCTGGTCTGCAATAAATTTCCCCTCTCCATGACGAACCGGATAATCAGCCGTTTGAATATCCTTTGTAAACACACAGGGGCTTTGAAGATTTGCAGCCAGATGGACCCATTGATCCCTGAAGTTCCCGCAGTCATTAAATGTAAGACAAACCGTTCTCTTTGTATAGTCATTATCCAGCCCAGGTAACAACCCTAAATTAACCAGGGCCTGGAATCCGTTACAGATACCGATGATAAGCTTCCCCTGAGCCACAAAGGACAAGAGATCGCTGCCAATATGATCTTTAAGCTTTAATGCCTGAATCACGCCGGCACCATGATCATCCCCCCATGAAAACCCCCCGCCAAAGGCAAGGATATGGAAATCTTCCAGTTTGATTTTCCCGGACACCAATGCATTTATATGTATTTTTTGGGCATTAGCGCCGGCAAGCTCAAACACATGGGCTGTTTCATTATCACAATTTAATCCAAACCCTGTTAATATCAGTGCGTTAACCTTTTTCATATCATGTCTCCAAAGGTTTTGTTGAATGCTTTCTCAAGTTCTTCCATTGAAAGGTCTATCAGTGTTTCCTTGTTCAAGGCTGAAATTTTCAAACGATCATGCAGATCTGTTACGAAACCTATGCAACTTGCCGCCATCCCTTTGAACAATTTTTCAAAAAAGTTTTTGTTTTCCGGAGAAACCGTAACAATAAACCTGCCGGCGGATTCTGAAAACAATACGGTTTCGTTAGAAAGCTCGCCACGGCTCGCATCCATTGGAAGGTCTGATAAATTAACTTCAAGGCCAAGCCCCCCTGCCATTGTTATGTAAGACAAATGAGCACCAAGGCCGCCTCTTGCAACCGCATGACAGGATGCCACAAGTTCATTTTCAATGGCGGTCTGAACTGCCTTATACACCACTTTAAATTTATCAAAATCAACATGAGGAACATTTAAGCCCGTCTTATCAAACGCCTCATAATATTCTGATGCTCCCAGTTCATTGGTGGTAACACCCAATACATAAACAAGGTCCCCCGAAACCTTCGGGTCCATGGTCACACATTTTGAAATATCATCAATAACAGAGGTTGCTGAAAACTGAACGGTTTCAAGCGCAGAGACTTTAACTCTTTCACCAAACTCACCCACAAGATGGCCGTCCACATACATGCTGTCTTTGCCGGATAACAGAGGGATTTCGTATTTTTCACACGTCTCCTTCAACGCCCGGCATGCGCGAACAAGCTGGGCTGCCTTAAATGTTCCATCCGGATTTTTCCTGGGATCAAATTGTATGTTTGGCCAGCAAAAATTATCTAACCCGCCGATGTGATCAAAATTACCACCCACAGCCATCACCCTTCTCACAGCTTCGTCAATGGTGCAGGCCATCATATGATAAGCATCTATCTTTGAGTACCAGGGCAAAAGGCTTTGTGAAAAAGCAAGTCCCTTTTGGGATGTAAGGACCGGCCGCGTCACAGAGGCATCAGACGGGATATTATGCTTAACACCCACCAGGGGTTTTATCACGGAACCGCCCTGAACTTCGTGATCATACTGCCTGAGGATCCATTCTTTGGAAGATAGATTAGGTCGCTCAAGCAGCTTAAGCAACAATTTATTAAAATCAGATGGCGAACTGATAACCGGTTCTGTCAAACCCCTGATTTCAGGAGAAAGCCAGGTTGCATCAAATTCCCAGGAGGGAAATCCCTTATCCAGAAGATCCATATCCACATAGGCACAAGTTTCATCCTTATATTTGATATGCAGCTTGCCTGTATCCGTATATTCTCCGATCACGGTACTTTCAACTGCATGTTCTGCTGAAAGTTCCATAAACCGGCCCAGATTTTCAGGTTTAACGGCAATGGTCATGCGTTCCTGGGACTCTGAAATCCAGATCTCCCACATATCAAGCCCTTCATATTTCAAGGGCACTTTATCCAGCCAGACCACACACCCGTTGGAGATCATGGCGGATTCACCAATGGATGAAGACAGACCGCCTCCGCCGTTATCAGTGATAAACGGAATCAACCCTTCATCACGGCAGATTAAGAGAAAATCATGCATTTTTTTCTGGGTATAGGGATCACCAATCTGGACATGCCCTGCGGGTGTATTCTCCGAATAACTTTCCGAAGAGGCGGTAACCCCATGGATACCGTCTTTTCCAACTCGTCCGCCGCTCATGATAATCAGTTCTCCGGGGGATGTTTTCTTTTCATGGCTGGGCTTTCCCTTGACCTGGTTGGGCATTATTCCCAGAGCTGTAACAAATACAAGGCTCTTGCCCATGTATCCGGGATTGAACAATGTCTGGCCAAGGGTAGTGGGAACACCGCTTTTATTCCCCCCGTCCTTTACACCTTCTATTACGCCGTCAAGAAGCCGTCTGGGGTGAAGCGGGGGTTTTAACGGGCCATTATAATTTATGTCTCCCACACAATACCCAAAACTGCCCATGAACAATTTGGACCCAAGTCCCGTTCCCATGGGATCACGGTAAACACCTACAATACCTGTTATCGCACCGCCATAGGCTTCCATATTGGAGGGTGAATTATGGGTTTCTCCGGTGACCACATAATTATTTTCACCATCAAACCTGCCAACTCCTGCATTGTCCCACAATACAGAGACCACCCACTCTTTTTTATCTTTAAGCTTTAACGTTGGGTCCTGAATATAGGTTTTAAACAGGCTGTTTTCGATCACTTCTTCATTGTTCGAGGCATCCTTGTACCTGAAGATTCCCTGGAAGGTATTATGATTGCAGTGATCGCTTCTGGCCTGGGAAATGTATTCCAGTTCCAAATCAGTCGGTTCACAAAGGCCCACTTTTTTTCTGGAATCCATTACTTTCGAATCCAGAAAATACTCTCGAATCACAGGAATATCCCTTGGATTCAATGCCAGGTTTCTTTCATCTGAAATTTTTGCAAGCTGTTCATCCGACTCAATATTGATAACTTCAAAACAGGGAGTATGATCAAGGATAACCTTGGCAGGTTTAACATCAGCCCCGATATCCTTATTCCATTCATCAATGGAAAAAACTTTGAACTGTTGAATAATAGTGTTTGATAAAAGTTCGGAAGCCAGTTTTTCTACATCTTTACGGACAAGCGTATCCCCTTTCAGACAATATCGTTTTGACGTATATATGCCCTCATCAGGTCCAAAGCTTTTCCCCAAATGGTCTGCAACGGCTTCCATTGCCGTTGCACCGGGGTTATCTTTTACCCCCGGTCTGAATCCAATCCAGATACACCAGTGAAAGCCGATACTCAGGGGTTTTAAGCTTGAAACCTGGGTCACAGGATTGGTGAGAATTTCGTCTTTTACCACTTGAAGCTGCGAATGATCAAGACCTGACTCAATGGTCACGATATTGATGCATCGCGCCTCTTGAATGTTAATTCCAAAATAAGAATCCGCCTTTTTTATCAGAGAAGTGCCTTCGGCATCCCTCAGCTCTTTTCTAAGAGCAATTTCAATACAATAAATCATATTACCCACCATTGAACATTCTAAGAATGTCATTATAAAAAACAAAAACCATGAGTGCTACAAGCACTGCTGCGCCGAATTGAATCAATTTTTCGCGTAATTTATCACTGACAGCTTTGCCTGTAACTGCTTCAATACCGAAAAATAACAGATGACCACCATCTAATACCGGAATCGGAAAAAGATTGATGATACCAAGATTTACGGAAAGCAGTGCAATAAACCAGACAAAATTCATAATTCCTTCTTTTGCCTGTTCGCCCGCTATTTGGGCAATCATCAAAGGACCGCCCAGATTGTTTGCCGAGATACTCCCACTGAGCATTTTCCCAACAGAGAGTACGGTTAACTTTACAAGTCCGTAAGTATCCTTAACAGAACGCCACATAGCCTGAAAAGGGTTAAGAGTTTTGTTAAAAGACTCTCCGGTACCAACGATACCAATGACATATTTTTCAATTTCTTCGCCAAACAGATTTTTGCCGGGTCTTAGAGCTGGAGAAAGAACAATCCCTTTGAGTCCTGTGTCACGCTCTACAATAATATCTAATTGTTCGCCATTACCCTCACCAATAATCCGGGCAATATCTTCAAATGATTCGATCTTGTTTTGGTTGATCTCTTTGATCACATCTCCCGGTTTTATTCCTGCTGTTAAGGCTGGGGTATCTTCCATGACTTTACCCACAACCGGTTTAGCCAGATAAATTCCTGAAAACTGGTAAAGGACATAAAAAATAAAAATAGTAAGAAAAAAATTAAACAAAGGTCCTGCAGCAACGATGATGCTTCTTTGCAACAATGATTTATGAGTAAAAGATAACTTAATATCTTCAGGGTCGATGGCAGTTCCCGGTTCTTCTCCCACCATTTTAACATACCCGCCAAGGGGTATGGCGGACAGACAATACTGGGTACGACCATATTTTTTTTTAAAAATTTTCGGCCCAAACCCGAGGGAGAATACGTCAACTCCCACCCCACATAATCTTGCCGCAATAAAGTGTCCAAATTCATGAATAAAAACAAGAACACCAATAACAATTATGAATGCAATAGCAGAATGCCCCATAAAACCTCACTTTTATATCAGAGATTGCGCTTTGTCACGTGCCCAACAATCCGCTTCAATAATACCTGAAAGATCGGGATTGTCAATCCGTGTATGAAGTTCCATTGTTCTGGAAATAAGATTAAAAATATTTAAAAAATTGATGCGCTTTTCAAGGAATGCCTTAACTGCCACCTCATTGGCGGCATTCATGACCGCCGGAAGTGTCCCTTTTTGCTTACAGGCCTCAACTGCAAATAAGAGGGAAGGAAACTTTTGGGTATCCGGATTTTCAAATGTCAGAGAATGAAGGCTTGTAAAATCAGGAAAATCCATCTGCAGATCAATCCGATCAGGCTCTGATAGGGCATAGGAAATAGCCCCTTTCATATCAGGCTGTCCCATTTGTGCCATGATACTGCCGTCTTTATATCCTACCATGGAATGGACAATACTCTGGGGATGAACAAGCACCTTAATTTCTTCATGGGTGACATCAAACAAATGGACAGCTTCAATGATCTCAAGGCCTTTGTTCATCAAAGTGGCTGAATCTATAGTGATTTTATGTCCCATATTCCAGGTGGGATGATGAAGTGCATCTTTCAGGGTAATATTTTTAAATTCATCAAATGGCCTTTCTCTAAAAGGCCCGCCTGAGGCAGTCAAAAATATTGTTTTCAAATCTTTCTTCCGGTTTCCTTTAAGGCATTGAAAAATGGCACTGTGCTCGCTGTCCACAGGCAGGATCGAAACATTATTTTCCAATGCTTTGGCCATTATTATTTCACCGGCCATGACCAGGGTCTCCTTATTGGCAAGGGCGATCTGTTTTTTTGCCTCAATGGCGCAAAGGGCCGGTTTTAGGCCTGCCGCGCCTACCATGGCCAAAAGAACCATATCACAATCCCCATAAGAGGCTGCTTCGTTAAAACCTGTCTCGCCAAACAGAATTTCAGGCCTGTTACTTCCCTTTAAGGCTCTGGAAAGTTCCAGGGCTTTTTTTTCATCAAACACCGCGACCAGTTCAGGCTTAAATTCATCAATCTGTTTAGAAAAAAAATCTATATTATTGGCGGCTGTCAATGCCTTTACCTGGAACCGGTCAGGATGCATCCTGACAATATTCAAAGCACTGGTGCCGATGGAGCCTGTTGACCCTAAAATTGACAAGCGTTTCATAAAATAAACACCAGATAGACATACAAAACAGGAATGGCTAAAAGCAACCCGTCTATTCGATCGAGCATCCCACCGTGTCCCGGAAGAATCCGGCCTGAATCTTTAATGTTTGATGCCCGTTTCATGGCAGACTCAAACAAATCCCCTATCTGCCCGGAAATGGCAATCAGGAAAGACGCCGGTACGGTAAGAAATGCCAATGACAGATCATCAAAAAAAATCTGACAAAAAATGAATCCTATCACCATGGCAGCGGCCATGCCGCCCAACGATCCTTCAATAGTTTTATTGGGACTGATGTTAGGAGAAAGCGCCCTTTTCCCAAAGAATGTACCCGTATAAAATGCACCGGTATCATTCGCGAAAACAACAAACAACAGCCAGATAATCCAAAATGTGCCACCATTAAATTCCTTAATAAAAACCAGCAGGGATAAGGAGACCGGGATATAAACAATCCCCAGGACTTGCTTTGCGGCAATGTCGAATATGGCATGATTATCGGCAAACCGTGACAATACAAAAATGGATAAAGCCAAAAGGTTCATGGCAAGAATTAAAAATAAAACCTCCCAGGATCCCAGGCAGGCACTGATAATCAATGTCATTGAAACGGTATAGGAGATGATATTAAGGGTATTGGAGATAGATCCTTCATCATTCCGGAAAATGATTCTCAAATATTCCCGAATGGCAAATATGGCAACAACCGAAACCAGTACAGCAAACAATAATGTACTGCCCTTGATGAGAATCCATAAAAGTATGGGGACGAGTATAAGTGCGGTTATCCATCGTTTGATGTGCTGCATGCCACCTTACCGAAACGTCGGTCCCTTTCCTGATAATTTTTTAAAATTTTAATAAATTCATTTTTGGTAAAATCCGGCCACAAGGTATCACAAATATAAATTTCAGAATATGCGGCCTGCCACAACAAAAAATTACTCAATCTATACTCCCCGCCTGTGCGGATAATCAAGTCGGGATCAGGCATTGCTTTTGTATAAAGATGGTCTGAAATAAGATCCTGGGTAACATCATTGGAATCCAAGTCTTTTGATTCTATCTTTTCAGCAATCTGTTTAACAGCAGTTGTGATCTCTTCTCGTGAACCATAACTCAATGCGAGATTCAACAGCATTTTGTTGTTGTCTTTTGTCAACTCCATTGTGGCCTCCACTTCTTTTTGAACATCCAGAGGAAGCTTGTATTTCTGGCCGATGATATTGAGACGAATATTGTGCTTTGAAAGTTCTTCTCTTTCCGACACAATGAACTTTTTTAAAAGCATCATTAAAGCTTTTACTTCGAGTTCCGGTCTTGCCCAATTTTCCGTGGAGAATGCGTATAATGTAAGCGTATCAATCCCCAGTTCCCTACAGGCGGTCACGATGGAGCGAACGATTTGTGAACCCTGTTTATGCCCTTTGATACGGTTCATCATTTTTTTTTTAGCCCATCTGCCGTTGCCATCCATGATAATGGCCACATGGGGTGGAAGTGTTTCAGGATTAAGGATCACATTTTGTGTTGAGTTAGACTTCAAGAATTTCCTTTTCTTTTTTTGAAAAGATTTCGTCTAATCGCTTAATATATTCATCAGTGGCTTCCTGGACCTGCTTTTGAGCCTTAAAACTGTCATCCTCTGAAATATCCCCCTCCTTTTGAAGTTCTTTTAACATTTCGTTGGAATCTCTCCGGATATTTCGAATAGCCACTTTATAATCTTCGCAGACCTTGGCCGCACTTTTTACAATCTCTTTTCGTCTCTCTTCTGTCAAAGGCGGTATTGAAATTCTGATTAATTTACCATCGTTAGAAGGTGTCAGGCCAAGGTTGGCTTTCAAGATCGCCTTTTCGACTTCATTTATCACACTGACATCCCATGGTTTTACAGCAATAAGTCTACTTTCAGGGATGGATACGGTTGCCATTTGCGGCAAAGGTGTCTGAGTCCCGTAGTAATCAACTTTAATACCATCAAGTATTGCCTGGGATGCCCTGCCGGTACGAACTTTTGATAATTCCTTTTCAAAAGCATTTTCAGATTTACCCATTCTTTCTTTGGTTTCTTGAAGCACTTCATTTATCATAACAATCCATCCTCAGTTAATGGTTACTTATTTGTTATAAATCCGAGTACCAATAGCCTGGCCCCTTACAGCCTTAGAAATATTATCTTCCTTATGAAGATCAAACACCTGCACTGGCAAATCATGTTCCATTGCAAGGGAAATTGCGGTCATGTCCATTACGTGAAGTTGTTTTTCAATGACCCTCATATAAGACAATTCATCAAACATGACAGCATCATCATGAACCACCGGGTCTTTATCATAGACACCATCAACCTGGGTGGCTTTAAAAAGAATCTGGGAACGGGTTTCATGGGCCCGTAACACAGCTGCCGTATCCGTTGTAAAATACGGATTCCCCGTACCTGCTGCAAAAATAACCACCCGATCCTTTTCAAGATGTCGAATAGCTTTTCTGCGGATAAACGGCTCTGCAATCCTGTCCATTTGAATGGCAGACTGAACCCTTGTTGGAACATCACACTTTTCAAGGGCATCACAAAGAGCCAGACTGTTTATAACCGTGGCCAGCATTCCCATATTATCTGCAGAGGTTCTGTCCATACCGGCAGAACTTCCTGCAACACCTCTGAATATATTTCCACCGCCTACAACAACACAAATTTGCACGTTAAGACGGTAAACTTTTGCAATTTCCTCTGCAACATAATGAATCATTTCAGGGGTAATACCAAAGCCCTGATTTCCCATCAGGGCTTCTCCGCTCAGCTTAATTAAAACCCGTTCAAACTCCGGCTCTTTGTTCAAGATTCTATTCTCCTATCTGGAAACGTACAAATCTTTTTATCTGAATATTTTCACCAATTTTACCAATGGTCTCTTTTAATAAATCCGTAATGGTTTTCTGAGGATCTTTTACATACTGCTGACTCATCAGGCAGATATCTTTGTAAAATTTTTCCACTTTACCCTCGACAATTTTATCAATAATGTTTTCGGGTTTGCCTTGTTCAAGCATTTGTGCCCGAAAAATCTCTTTTTCCTTTTCAACCACTGCCGGATCAACATCCTCAGGATTCAGGCCAGCAGGATTTGTTGCTGCAATATGCATGGCAATATTTTTTACAAAGGCTTTGAAATTTTCTGTCTTGGCAACAAAATCAGACTCACAGTCCACCTCAAGAAGAACACCCAGTTTGGCACCCGTATGAATATAAGAATAAATAATACCCTCAGTGGTTGAACGTCCGGCTCTTTTAGCAGCCTTTGCAAGCCCTTTTTTTCTCAAAAGCACTATTGCTTTTTCCATATCACCTTCTGCTTCGGCAAGGACTCTTTTACAATCCATTATACCTGAGCCTGTTGCCTCACGAAGCTCTTTTACCATTGCTGCGGAAATTTGCACCATTTTATTCTACTCCTTCATCTTTGACTTTGCCGCTCTCTTTTGTCTCTTCAACGGGTGTTGTTCTTCTTTTAATCTTTTCAACGACAGGGCCATCAGTACCATCGGAAACAACCTCAATCAACACTTTTTCATCGGAAGAATCTTTGCTTTCTCCTGCGCCTTTTTTATCGGATTCAGCCTTTTGTTTTTCATCATAAGATGCCCTTCCCTCGATGCAGGCATCGGCAATACGGGAAGCAAAAAGGCGGATAGCTCTGATGGCATCATCATTTCCAGGAATCACGTAATCAATATCATCAGGATCACAGTTTGTATCAACAACAGCAATAATTGGAATCCCAAGCCTTTTACCCTCTTTCACTGCAATGGTTTCATTCTTAGGATCAATAACAAAAATTGCCCCTGGTAATCTTTTCATATGGCTGATACCGCCAATGGCAAACTCCAGCTTGGTTTTTTCTTTGAGCATTTTTGCCTGCTCTTTTTTCGGATAATTTTCAAGGGTTCCATCATTTTCAATTGAATTTAAAAAATGAAACCGGGTGATATTATTCTTAATAGTCTGAAAGTTGGTCAGCATGCCGCCAAGCCATCGATTTTGAACATAAAATCCTTCAGCACGGTTTGCTTCTTCATAGATCGCCTCGGATGCCTGTTTTTTTGTACCGACAAAAAGGACATCCTGACCTTTGGCAGCCACACTTTTAATAAAATCATGGGCCTCTTTGAATAGTTTTACGGTCTGCTGCAGATCAATGATGTAAATTCCGTTTCTCGCTCCAAAGATATACTTTTTCATCTTTGGGTTCCAGCGTTTGGTCTGATGCCCGAAATGCACACCAGCTTCCAAAAGTTCTCTAATTGTAATGTAAGCCATTTGTTCTCCAAATTAATTAATGGTTTTATCCACCATTCAGATCATTCCTGAAATTCGACTTTTCCCAAAGCACCTGATTTTCAAGTCCCTGAATGTGAGTTTTTTACTATCCAACAAAAATCCTAATTTATATATCAAAAAAAAAAAAGTTAATCAATTGATTTTTTAATTAAAACCACCCTGATATGCCTGGCCAAATCCCTTATGAATTCAATGGATTGATACTGAAGATATTGTTTTGAAATATTTTGAACACTCTCTTTCTGATCAAAGCCCATTTCAAGCAAAATTATTCCACCCGGGACAAGATAGCGATGAGCGCCATCTAAAATGGATCTCAAACAGGCAAGCCCGTCCCTGCCGCCATCAAGAGCAATACTGGGTTCAAACTGCCTTATTTCAGGCTGCAGATTTTGAATATCCCTGGTCGGAATATAAGGTGGGTTTGAAACAATCAGATCAAATTGTGGAATTTCTTTTAATGATGAAAACCAGTCACCGGCAAAAAAATGAATCTTTTCATTAATTATTTTTGGGGCTATCTTTTCCGCATTTTTTTTTGCAATCGAAAGTGCCATTACAGAAATATCGCTGGCAAAATAGAGATGATCCGGAGCCGCTTTTGCCAAAGAAACAATAATCGCCCCGGAACCTGTCCCCAGCTCAAGAACGGTTTTGGGTTTTAAGTTGCCTTGACAGGCATTTAATACGTTTAATGCTTCTTCAACAATGGTTTCCGTATCGGGCCGGGGAATCAAAACCTCGCTTGCCACCTTAAAATCAGATTCAAAGAACCCTTTTTCCCCGATGATATATGCTGCGGGCTCGTTTTGAATTCTTCTTCTGATTAAAGCTTTAAAATCGGACAGCTCATTTTTTTGAAGGGGACGGTCATGCTGAAGATAAAGATCAAGCCGCTTTATGCCAAGGCTATGGGCAAGCAGCATTTGGGCAGTCAACCTGGGACTGTCAATGGAATGGTCTTTAAAATAGGATTCAGTCCAGGCAAGAATCTTAATGATTGTCCAATCATTCAATTTTTTTAGGCAATTTCCTTTAATGCCTGGGCCTGGTTATATGTTTTAAGCTCATCAATGATTTCCTGGATATTACCTTCCATAATACTGTCCAGTTTGTAAAGTGTAAGACCGATTCGGTGATCTGTCATCCGCCCTTGCGGAAAATTGTACGTCCTGATCCTGCCGCTTCGGTCACCTGTTCCCACCTGCCCTTTTCTCTCAGCTGCTCTTTTCCCTTCCTCTTCCCTGACTTTGGCGTCAAGGATACGGGACTTAAGAACATTCATGGCTTTGGCTTTGTTTTTATGCTGGGATTTCTCATCCTGACATGTGGCCGTAACACCGGTTGGGACATGGGTAATCCTGACCGCAGAATCTGTTGTGTTTACCGACTGGCCCCCAGGCCCCGAAGATCTGAACACATCAATTTTAAGATCTGCAGGATTAATATCAATATCAATATCTTCAGCCTCGGGAAGAACAGCTACGGTAACAGCAGATGTGTGAACCCTTCCCTGGGTCTCCGTTTCTGGGACTCGCTGGACACGATGCGTGCCGCTTTCATATTTAAAACTGCTGAATGCACCCTTCCCTCTCACCAGGAATACAATCTCCTTAAACCCGCCCGAGCTGGAATCATTCTTCTCAACAATCTCCAGGGTCCAGTTTTTGGATTCAGTATACCTTGAATACATTCTAAACAAGTCGCCGGTAAAAATACCTGCCTCTTCTCCACCGGTTCCAGCCCGGATCTCAAGGAGAACATTTTTATCATCTCTGGGATCTTTTGGCATCAAAAGGATATTGAGTTGTGATTTTACTGCTTCAATTTTTGAGTCAAGACCCGGAATCTCTTCTTTGGCCATGGCCCGTATTTCGAGGTCAATGTCCTTTAAAAGTTCCTTTGCCTCTTTGTGCTCCTCCAAAAGTTCTTCATATTTCCTGAACATTGGAACAATTTTATTGAGCTCCCCATGTTCTATCAGATAGCTCTGATACTTTTTTTGATCGCTGATGACGACCGGATCACTCAAAAGCTGCTCAAGCTTAATAAATCTTTCTTCAATGCCTTTTAATTTTTCTATCATAATTCAGAAACTCAAAAGGGGTTCTTTTGTTAAGACCCCTTTTTGATTACAACTTACTAAAAAGTGTTAAATAAGTTTTGTCGCGTCAAACCCTGCATATTTCTTCTTGAAACGATCGATTCTTCCGGCAGTATCAACCAGCTTTTGTTTTCCAGTGAAGAAAGGGTGACACTGGGAACAGATTTCCACTTTGATATTCTCTTTTGTTGAGCCAACTTCAAACGTTGCGCCGCAAGCACAAGAAGCCGTAGATCTTGTGTATTTTGGATGTATCTTTTTTTTCATTTTCCTTAAAACTCCTTACCATGCCATATCCCTGGCAATTATTTAATTCTTACCTTTATGAATTCATCAAATCAAGAAACTCTTTATTATCCTTTGTTCCTTGCATTTTTTCAAGTAAAAATTGCATGCTGTCCACAGAATTTAAACTTGACAGCAATTTTCTTAAGATCCACACACGGTTCAAAACCGTTGGATCAAGCAGCAATTCTTCTTTTCTCGTACCTGATTTATTCATATCAATGGCAGGGAAAACCCTTTTGTCAGAAAGCTTTCTATCCAGGACAAGCTCCATGTTTCCCGTACCCTTAAACTCTTCAAATATAACTTCATCCATACGGCTGCCCGTATCAACCAAAGCGGTTGCGATAATGGTCAGACTGCCGCCATCTTCGATATTTCTTGCCGCACCGAAAAATCTTTTGGGCCTGTCAAGGGCGTTTGAATCCACACCGCCAGACAGAATTTTGCCGGATGGCGGCATTACAGAATTATATGCCCTTGCAAGCCTTGTAATACTGTCAAGCAAAATCACGACATCCTGGCCCTGCTCAACAATTCTTTTAGCCTTTTCAATGACCATCTCAGCCACCTGAACATGGCGTTCCGACGGTTCATCAAAGGTTGAGCTTACCACTTCGGCATCAACATTTCGTGCCATATCGGTCACTTCTTCGGGGCGCTCATCAATCAGAACAATCATTGTAACAATGTCTGGATGGGCTTTAACCATGCTATTGGCAATATTCTGAAGCAACATGGTTTTACCGGCTTTTGGCGGAGACACAATCAACCCGCGCTGGCCAAAACCTATGGGTGACATCAAATCTATCACCCGCATGGAATAATTATCTGATTCAGCCTCAAGATTCATTTTCTGCTCAGGATAGAGAGGTAATAAATTATCAAAAAAAATAGTTTCAGCAGCAAGTTCAGGATTTCGAAAATTAACAGCCTCAACCTTAAGCAATGCAAAATATCTTTCAGAATCTTTGGGTTGCCGAACCTGACCGGAAATTGTATCACCGGTTCTCAAATTAAACCTTCTGATCTGTGAAGGGGATACATAGATATCATCAGGGCCGGGAAGATAATTATATCCAGGCGCTCTTAAAAATCCAAAACCATCAGGAAGGATTTCAAGCGTACCTTCACCATAAACCTGGCCGCTCTCTTCAATGTTTGCCTGGAGCAAGGCAAAAATTAACTCCTGCTTTTTAAGGCCACTGATTCCTTTAATTTTGTATTCCTTAGCAAGCTTGGTCAACTCACTAATCTTCATCTTATTTAAATCGACAAGGTTCATTCATTCTCCCAAATTTGTTTATTATTTTTTACAGGCTAAAGTTTGTTATTGAAATACACCTTTTTGAAGTCTGAAAACCAAAAATGACATGGAAAAATTGTCAGGTATTCTGAAATTCCTTATTTAACGTTTGATTAATAAGGCAAAAATATCACATTGTCAAGAATTCTTTTTGGATTTTATTAAAGAGATTGTCAACAGATTCAAAGAGTTCAGACCTTTTCCCCTTGTTGAGGATAACATGGTCCGCTCTTGTCATTTTATTTTCCTGGGACATTTGAAGATCCAGTATCTTTTGGGCATCTTTCTTTGTAACATTGTCCCGATCAGAAATCCTTTTGACAAGATCCATATCCTTTGCCATGACGGCAATCGTGACATCAAATTGTTTCTCCATACCCAATTCAAACAATAAGGGCACCTCAACGACCACCGCTTTTTTGCCCTTACCTTCTGCCTTTTCTATCTGAAAAACCATTTCTTTGAGAATTTGAGGATGTAAAATATTCTCCATTTTTTGTCGAAGTAATGAATCATTCACAATGATATTTCGCAGCCTTTCTCTGTCCAGAGTTCCCTCTTTTCGGACCACCTTTTGGCCAAACGATTCAACTATTTTTTTAAAGGCCTCCTCTCCGGGCTCCACAACCTGTCTTGCAATTATATCACAATCCAAAGTGACCCAGCCTATCTCTCTAAATCTCTGACATACAAGACTCTTTCCTGAGCCTGCCGATCCTGTGACTGCAATCCTTAAAATTTTCATATCATTTAAAACTTTGATGTTCTGTGTATTGTTTTAACCCGGCTGCATAGATATTGACTTATAATACGGTTTTATGATAATTTTCAAGCCCGTTTTTAATAATAATTGAAAGGACTAAAGATTGTGGAAAGAACTTTATCAATAATCAAACCCGATGGGGTTGCAAAAAACCTGATCGGTGAAGTGATCAAACGATTTGAAACCAATGGTATTCAAATTGCCGCTATAAAAATGATCCGGCTTACAAAAACACAGGCGCAAGGATTTTATGCCGTTCATAAAGAACGTCCGTTTTTTAACAGCCTGACAGATTTTATGACTTCCGGCCCTATTGTTGTCATGGTTCTTGAAGGCGAAAATGTAATTGCAAAAAACAGGGAGCTCATGGGGGCTACCAATTTTGAAGAGGCTGAAGAAGGCACTATCAGAAAAGAGTATGCAACAAATATAGAAAAAAATGTTGTTCATGGTTCTGATGCGCCTGAAACAGCCGCTTTTGAAATTGGATATTTTTTCAATGATCTTGAAATCCAGAAAAAATAATCCACACCATTAATAAACCAAAATCCGCAGTCTGTAATTAAATTTTATGGCTGCGGATTTTTATTGTCTGAAATTTCATAATTCATCTTCCCTGTTTTATAACCATCAATATCAATACTGGTATGCTCAAATCCTATTTTTCGAAATTCCTTTGATATCTTTTGTCTGATATCACTATTCAATATCCTGTCTACCAGCCCAGGTTCAACTTCAACCCTCGCTATTTTCCCATGGCATCTCACCCGCACCTGGGCAAATCCCAACTCCTGTAGAAAAAATTCTGCTTTATCAACCATAATAATATTTTTAGCCGTTATCTTTTCATGATATGGAATCCTTGTCGCCAGACAGGATTGGGAAGGCTTATCCCATGTTTCGAGCCCTAATTTCCTTGAAAGCTTCCTGATATCAGCTTTTGTATACTTTGCATCTACCAGAGGAGAATAAAAGCCAAGCTCTTTAGCCGCCTTTAATCCCGGCCGAAAGTCTTTTAAATCATCCAGGTTAACAGCATGAACCAAAGATTTAACACCCAGATTTTCAGCCGTCTCTTTTATCAGTGAAAACATTTGTTTTTTACAATAATAACACCGCTCCAAAGTATTGCGAACCACCTCTTCATTTTCAAGGATATCCACATCAAGACAGATATGTTGAACCCCAATTGAACGGGCGATTCTCTTTGCAAACTCAATTTCCCTTTCCGGCACAAACTGTGAAGAAACAGTAATGGCAAGTAACTTTTTCGGATTTATTTTTTTTGCCGCTGCCAGAAGAAAGGTACTGTCAACACCGCCAGAAAAAGCCACTGCAACTGCGGACAATTTTGTTAATTTTTTTTCAAAATCCTTAAGTTTTTTATTGTAATTCATTTCATCCTTATTGATGGATATAAACCTCAAATTTGGTTTCAGCACTGGTAAGGGTATCAATCTGTTCCTGGTATACTCTTCTTTCTTTACTGACAAGCCATTTTGACCAGTCATCAATATGCTGCCATTTACTGATGACAAGAAGTTCGCCTTTTATATCTACCCGTTTTAAGGTTTCAGCCCCGATATAGCCTTTCTGATGCAAAGCTGCCCCTCTCATCTCCCGGTACAGCTCTTCCAGCAAGCTTTCGTTTCCAGGCATAAACTTTCTTTTAATCAATACTGTAACCGTCATTTTCCCCTCCCATATATCATAGTTTTTATGAAAAAATACGGAACACCGAATGTCCTATATACCACAATCCACCTGCCTTTAACAAACCCGGCATCCAAGATAATTCTTGACTAAACAACAGGCTTGCTATATATAAATCCATCATTATTTTGCTGGGTGATCGTCCAACGGCAGGACTACGGACTCTGACTCCGTCAATTAAGGTTCGAATCCTTATCACCCAGCCATTTAATAGCAAGGGTTTTTGGCTTTTATGTTGAAAGCCTTTTTGCTTTATACGGCTATTTTAATGTTGTTTTTAATGTGGTTTTCACTTTCTATGTATCCATAATATTTAAAAACCCAGCCAAAACATGACCAGGTTTTTTCTTTACAATAAAAATTATTATTTCTATGATGCGGTTGAATGAAATGAAGAATCTTTTTTGATTCTTTCATTTTGTTCCCCTTTACCCCTGGGGGCCATTCACCTCTGGGGGTTTTTTTGCTCCTGAGATTGGATAGAATTGTTTTGCAGGGGACAATAACCACCCGCCAGTTAACACTAAAAAGGCTTTATTTGTTGGCCAAGGCTGTAATCAACTTGGTCTCCAATAAAGATTATTCTGGCAGATTCTTTCTGAATCAATTATATTTTTACTAAAACTTATTTTTTAAATATCTTTACTGATTTCTGAAATATTGTTATAGAATTCTCGAATCAGATTTTTTTATTTATCTGGTCGGATACCATTCAAATTTACAAGATACACAGAACCATATAATTATTTTTCTCAGCGTCTGAACGAAGTTAGCACTGCATTAAACAGGTTCCTATTAATAGGAACCTATAATCAATGGCGAGTCAATTTTTTTTAAAAAGGAGATTTACTTATGGGTAAAGAATTCTACCGGGTGTGGGTACACGGACACAATGCAAAACTGGACAGGCCTCACGAATTTTCACTGGAACGAAAAGCGGGTTGCGCACTTATTCAATCCCCTGCGCCCTTTCAAACCGCCTACTATGCCGAATTCTATCAATGGCAGACTGTTCGTAATTGGGTGCATTTCGAGGTACCCACCGCCTCTTTGTGCAAGCAGGTGAAAGAGGAGGAGGATAAGCGCAAAACCACTTACGGGAATTTGCAACCATTATCCATCGAACTGGTAAAGGTCCATGTTAGGTTCGTTAATCCCTGGGCCAAAGATGCAGTGGACGCGGATTGGGCCATGGGAGAGATCTATGGTATTAAGGTGTGGGACGCCGAGACCATGATATGGGACGAACAATTTGATTGGAGTGTCAAACAGCAAACTCCCACCGGGAAACAATACCCCTATAAAAATAATTCTATGATAGGTTATGCTGTAACAGACTGGACCACAGTCACCTGGCCGGATATCGGTAGGAATTCGAAAAAATGGGGCAAAAAGCTCGTTCATTTTGGTGTGGGCATCTCCCTGGATATTGGACTGACACAAAGTTGGTCGAAACCCGGTGCTATCTGGATCAGCGCGGTGGGCTGCGATTTCCTGGTGGATACCTAAACTGAGCCTGCAAAGCCACCTGTAATTGTATTTCCAAAAGGTGATCATGGGTTGAATACACATCGCTCTGAAAGAAACAGAAGAATTTTCGAATGGTTTGATAGATATTTGAAACAATGATCGATTTATTTTAAAAAAGTATCTACCAACCGAATGAACTCGGACGCGGGACGTTCAACTATATTTTCTGACAAAATTATTTCAAATCATTTTTCAAAACAAACTCTATATAGTAAATTTATTTTGGGATAATATTTTCAAGTTTGACACAAAATCAGGTTAGTCTCCAACTTGACGTAACAAAATCATAATTGACCTTTGATCGGCAAAGGGTGATTATCTGCTTGATATTTCTACAAAAAATAGAAATGGAGGTCGATATGAACCCTGACTTAATGTTACACCAAACAGAGTATAAATTTGTTCCTTTTCGAGAAAATACTCACTATCAAGATCAGACAGCTTTTAAAAAACGTAAAGTTGAACTGGAAACAGCGGTTTAAAATCCAGCCAAAATCACCGTTTAAAAACCAACCACCCAAGTTCATGAACGTACCTGTGCGGCACTGGCAATAAACCAAAGTTAAAAGTCCCTATTTAGGCCCGGATAGATGGCCCTTATCTGTTTTCAGTTATTTTTTTATAATTTTTTTCGATAGCTATCTCCTTCCATAATAAGGATATCAGAGTTGTAAACGAGGCGGTCGGCAATCGCTGTGGCAACAGTGGTTCCGTCAAAGATGTCTCCCCATTTGGCAAACGGTAGATTTGTCGTTATGATAGTGGACTTTTTTTCATGCCGGGCGCTGATGACTTGGAAAAACAGGTTTGATCCCTGCCTGCCCAACGGAAGGTAACCGATCTCGTCACATACAAGAATGTCCTGTGATTGATAGTATTGCAGCTTTTTCAACAAAGTGTGGTCTGTTTTTGCGACAACAAGCTGATTGATCATATCCATAGCTGTTGTAAAAAGGGTTTTAATCCCTGCCTGGGTGGCGGCATAGGCAATGCATCTGGCTATAAAAGTTTTACCTGTGCCTGGATTGCCGATCAGGATAATATCTTTTTTATTCTGGATAAACCCAAGATCCATCAGGTTCAAAATCAGGTTTTTTTGTTTTTGCCGGGATTCATGGTGGGTGAAGTCAAATTGGTCTATGGTTGTTTTTTCTCCCAGCTTTGACTGTTTGAACCTTAAAATGATCCTGGCTTGTTTCCTACAGGCAATCTCGATTTCAAGCAGTCGATCAATGGTCTGAAGGACCGATAGATTATTCCTGACACTTTGATCTAAAATATCGGCCAGATTCAGCGCACAGTTTTTCAGGCGAAGTGATTTGAATTTATCAATTACGGCTTCCATTATTTTTTCCTCCTTTGCAGTGCAATGGCATCATAGTCAGCAAGATTGGGCTTTAGTAGACGGATTTTGTTGAGATTTTCGTCTTTTAAGGCCACTGGCTGGTGGCGGATTGTCGGAGTTCTTTCCTGATAGAGGATATTTTGGATATAAGCAAATCCAT
Organism: Desulfobacula sp.; assembly: GCF_014237455.1. Taxonomy (GTDB): domain Bacteria; phylum Desulfobacterota; class Desulfobacteria; order Desulfobacterales; family Desulfobacteraceae; genus Desulfobacula. The sequence continues at coordinate 30,208 of NZ_JABZFL010000016.1, forward strand.
AGAGTTTATGTGTTAGAGCCTTTTTCAGGGCATATATCAGCGATGACGTGCCATAGTCATCATTTAAGATTAACAGACGGTCCACTGTCTTTTTTAATGGCTGTGATGCATATGCAAGCTTCTCAAGGTAATCCACGGCTTCCTGGCCCAATGACATGAACACCATCATCTGTTTACCCATGAACACTTTTTTTCTGAGCTTGCGAACCTGTTCACTGTGGGACGGTAGATCAATGCGTTTTCGTTTTTCCCAGTTTCTCAAATGGCTTGCCACCAGCTTTTCTTTGTAATAGACAGATAGGGTCCTGGCATCCGCTTTAAGGGTTATTGATTTGCCAACCAGTCTTGGCGGCACCGTATATACATTTGTGTCAAAACGGATGCCAAAATCTTTGTATACCTTCAGTGTCTCAGTCTCCCGGAAGTCAGGCAGTGGATCTATCAACGGCCTTAGGGCATCCTTTACAAATCGATGGGCGGGCCTCTCTCCAGTGGTCTGGTGCTGCCTTTGATTGGCCGAGGTATCAAGCCATGCCAGGACCTGATGGTTGACATCATCCAAATCTATAAACGTCCTGAGGGGCCAAAAATTGTATCGTAGATATTTAATACTGCTTTCGACCTTTCCTTTTTCATGGGGGGCCCTGATATTGCAAGCCACAGGGGTAATGCTAAACTGTCGTAAAAAATTTAAAAAGGATTCGTTAAAACGGACCATGGACCCCACACGTTCAGTCACTGCTGTCAGCATATTGTCCACGACAATTTCTTTGGGTGTGCCTCCAAAATAATTGAAGGCTTCAACAAGGGATTGATGGAGTGCCTCCTGTTTTTGACTGTGGGTAAAAACCACATAAAGCATTCTGCTGTGGGATTCAATTACGGCCAGGGCATATAGCTTCCTTGAGCTATTCCCATATGCAAGGCTGCCAAAATGGCCCCAGTCAATTTGTATCTGTTGGCCTGGCCCGGACTCAAAACGGATAAAGGCTTCTTTATAAACATTATGTCTAAGGTGCTTGAGATAATCCCGGACAATGGTTATTTCTCCATCAAACCCTTTATCGTGTATCCGCCGCAATACAACGGGAGCCTTGACCTTTGGATATTGCGTCATCATCTCTTTGATAAGTTCCCGGTATGGGTCAAGTTTTGAAGATCTTCCTTGCCTTGGTTTATAAGTTGTATCCGGATGCTTGAGATATTTGCTAACCGTGCCCCTGTCCAGATTTAAAGTCTGGGCAATCTGTCGTTTGGAAAACAGCATCTCTTTTAGCCGGTGTATTTCAAAAACAGTTCGTCTGTCTATCATCGGATTTCCTCCCTACGCTGTATGAGTGCTTTTTGGCAATGAAAGGACCTGGAACAAGGTGCCGTCATACATGATAAGATCTTTATGGATCAGACTGCTCCGGGCAAAAATATAATCGCCTTCCTTGAGTCCCAGGGTGGCGCAAATGGTTCTGTCACCGTAAAAGGAAAGCCCATTTTGGTCCGAAGCCAATACCAAAAACAGATAAAGAGCAAGTTCCTGCCAGCTCAAGGATTGTAAAAAACCATCAGTCAAGAAACGATGGGGGATGAAGCTAAAGCCTTTGCCTGTAGTGCGAATCCGGTCATGAGCAAGCACTTTTTTTCTTATCATGTTGCCCTCCTTATTTATTTGGATTTTGACCTGTGTAACACAAACATTCTTCCTTTGTCCCCGAGTCCATCTTTGCAATTATGAGGGATTGATTGGTACTGTAGCGATAAAAATTTTTACCGCGTCCATCTTTGCAACGGTTGGTATAAGCCAATATTGCCCGGAAAGGCTTTGTAGACTGGATTTTCTCGAGTCCATCTTTGCAATACCAAAGGTTTTTGATGGTTTGGGCGGATGCTGTTGTTTCATGTTTCTGATTTTCTGGAGAACACGATTTCTGTTAGCTTTTTTCGGGTTCCTGCGGCGATATTTTTCCCAGTAATCAGGGTTGTTTTGAAGCCATTTTTTTTGTGATAGACGTTGGCCTTCCTTGTAATCCGGATCAGATGCAAGCTTTTGTTTTTGCCACAGGGCTTTTCGAATCCGCTGGCAAGCCGGTTTTGAACAAAAACCTTGGGATTTATTTCTTGGAACGAAAAAAGTGCTGCAAGCTGGACAGGGAACAGATTCCATACTCCCTCCTGAAGGCAAATATCAATACGAGGTGAATTAAATAGAGGGAATTATAGAATTAAAAAAGATATTTAAGGGAATGAAATGGAGGGAATTAGATTGATGGCGGGTTATTTATCCTGAAATTGGCTGGGAAAAAATCCCTCAGGATGGCAGGGAATTAAATCCCCGTTTCCAGTTGAACATTATCTAAAAGTATTTGATACCACAGGCATGCCGTCGTCGATGCTTGAATATATATCAAAATTTTTTCAGTCTTTAGTTAGACGTAATCTGAGTATGGGCTCTTTGGTGCAATATTTTCATGCTTTGAAGAGATTCTTTTTGTTTTTTAAATCATTGGGTATGAGCAGGCTTGAATTTGTTGATAGAGAACATTTAGGTGCATTCATCGAATATTTGCAAGATGATAATTTGATGTCATCTTCCATTAATAGTTACTTAAGAAGCTTATATGCGATTTTTGGATTTTTGGCAGAAAGAAATGTGATCAGCTCCGATATCATGAAAAATAAATTCAGATTGAAAATGCCGGATATACTCCCCAAAGCAATTGATCCGGATGATCTCAAGCTTTTTCTATCTGTTATAAATACTGCCCGGGAACGAGCATTAATCCTGGTCCTTTTAAGAACGGGTATGAGGATAGGAGAGCTACTGGGAACAAAAATTATAGATATTGATTTTTCAGAAAAAAAAATTGAGATTCCCCAGGCTCAAAAAACTTATGAGGGTCGGATAGTATACATGGGTGATGATGCTTGTTCTGCTTTAAAGAACTGGTTAAAAGAAAGGTTGCCTGGTAAGGAATACATCTTTTATGGCAGTGGAAACCGTGAAAAGCTATCGTATCCCATGGCCAGGGTTCTGTTTGTTAAACATATGCAAAAAGCAGGATTGTCTCACAAAGGGTATACGTTGCATTGTCTGAGGCACACATTTGCCAGTGAATTGCTAAATGCTGGAATGCGGCTCGAATGTCTGCAAGTTCTCTTAGGACACAAGGATATTGAAATGACAAGGCGTTATGCCAGGTTGACAGATATCACCAGGAAACATGAATATTTTAAAGCAATGGAAATAATTGAAAAGGGAGAAATTGATGGACATTATAGATTCCTTAATTAATTTTCGTCGTTTTTTAAAGAGAAGAAACTGTGCCAAAGGAACAGTTAAAAACTACATGAACTCTCTGAAAAACTTTGTCATTTGGCTTGATCTTCCTATTGAAGATGTGACCAATCAGCATATATTGGCGTATATCGATTGCCTTTTAGATAAAAGACTTCGTGCAAAGACAATCAATAATAATTTGGATGGCATACGCGGTTTTTATAATTATCTTCAAAATGAAGAAAAAGCTGTTAATAGCAATCCTGTAAAAAAAGGTTATTGCCTGCGTTTAGGCAGACCCTTACCAAAGCACCTGAGAGATGAGCAGGCACAAGAAATCTTCAAATTCATTAAATCTATTCGTGATCGGGCGATTTTTATGTTGATGCTGCGCTGTGGATTAAGAGTGGAAGAAGTTGTTAATCTTACTTTGAATGCGATTGATTTGAAAAGAGGTCAAATCCTAATATTCAAAGGGAAAGGAGCAAAAGGACGTATCGTTTATTTCAGCCAGGACACGTATGATGCACTTGTGGCCTATATGAAAAAAAGAAAATCTTCAAAGACTCAAAATCTTTTCCTTGTTGAAAAAGGAACTTACAAAGGAAAAGCGATTTCAGTCCGGGGCATTCAAAAGCGTATTGAGTACTACTCCAAAAAAAGCGGGATAAAAGTATCCTGCCACCATTTACGGCATACGATGGCAACGCAATTGTTAAATGCAGGCGCAGATCTTGTAACAATACAGGACCTGCTGGGACATAGCAAAATTACCACTACTCAAAGATATTGCAAGGTGTCGAATTTAAGGGTTCAAAGGGATTATTACAAGGCAATGGATTGTGTGCTGCAAAGATAAAAGGAATTTAACCCGATTATAATGGGGCTCTGCCCCAAACCCCGGGATTTAACGCTTTACCGACAAAAACATGATGAAGCAAGGGCAGTACAAGAAGTACTGCCCCATGTCTTCGTCACCAGCTTCGGTGCTCGGGTTGCTTCCCAGCAGAGCCCTGTCCTCCGAGCTGGTAAAAACACAATAGCAAAATGGTGAAAGAATACAATAATGTTGTTTCAAACAATTATGAAATGTGGTAAATAATATCAAAATATCTTGTTTGCTCAATGATACACAAGTGATTGATTTAACAAGAAATATCAAGATATGTTACGTCAAGTCTCCAATAAAATTTAACGGGGAATGGATTTATTCGTTTTTGCTTTTTTCTATATAATTGAATATTTCTTTACATAAATTTGAAACACTGGTACTGATTTACAGATCATTTTTTTATCATTGCAGGTCAGATAACATTTCAAATCACATAATATCCAGATCTGCACGATAGCTGGTTATATTTTAAATGGATATAGAGCACACACGATATAGATTTGTAATCCATCATTTGAATTCCTCAAACTCGATTGATTCTGAGGAAATATGCTTTTCATCACCACACTTCCCATCAACAAAAAAAGATGAAGATTTTATTGAGGGAGAGCTTGTAATAAAAAATCCTGATTGCCAGGCCATTCCAGAAGAGAAGGTAAAAATATGCCTGGAAGCATCATTTTCTCTGTCAAGTCAAATATATTGCCCAGTAGAATTAAAAAAATTTTACCCCATTTCACTTTCAATTAATTTAAATGCAACTGGACATTGCACATATCTTTTAACAAATCCAAACGAAGTACGACTGATTTGGGAGAAGTATTTACCTCTAATATTACAAAAAAATCATGAGTTCCATCATGCAATAAATTGGTTTATGCGTTCACTCAAATCCAATGACTCAATCGATAAATTTATCTATGCCTGGATCACGTTAAACTGTTTGTACGGTTATTTATCAAATACTAAAGGACATCATAATGGTATTCGTAGTCTAATATATAACAATATCCCAACAATGCCGGTTAAGGAGGATATTGTAAGAAAACATAGAACTATTTTTGAATTTCTTGCATCTTTAGATTTGGTAGATAAACGTAACCTTACAAACTGGTCTACAAAACTAAAAGATTCTTTAGTAAACAATAATATCAACGAAATAATTGAAAATGGCGTGTCAGCAATCGCAATAGTCCGACATACAATATTTCATGGAAATGTAATTGACAGAAATACTGAGGCAGAACGATGTATATGGCCCTTAAACCATCTAAATGCTGAGATACTAAAAAATAGATTATTAAAACAATAAAAAATTGACGGGATCTTAAAATGTCTTCACAAAAAGGATTAATTGGTTTTTTTGACGTGCTAGGATATCAAAATTTACTTGAGAATAATAAACCAGAAATTGTGGCGGAAACAGTAATACCGATTATGCAAGGTTTAGACAATTCCATTATAAAATTTTTCATGACATGTTTAGATAAGGTAATGCCAGAAATCAACCCTGAAACTCTCGTAGAAGAGGTTTTCCACAAAAAACATAAAATTAAAATAGATGAATCAACAAAACAAAAAATCATTGAAGAAATATTTAATAAAAAAAAAGATGGCTCATTAAAATTTAATTTTGATAAAAAAATCAAAGAAATAGATTGGTTAGTTTTTTCTGATACAATTTTATTAAATATGCCAATCGAAGAAATTGGAAAGGCCAGAAATCAAATCGCCATTTTTTTTATGGCATGTAAAATACTAATGGTAACTATGTTTATGCATGGATTGCCCTTAAGAGGGGCTGTCGATTTTGGAGATTATTATATCAATAAAAATTGTTTTGCGGGTTTCCCAATAGTAGATACATATAAATTGTCCAATATGTTGGAACTGTCTGCATGTGTCGTGTCAAAAGAATTAGAGGAGAAGTTAAATAAAAATGATTTCTTGAAATTTTTTAAGCACTATTCATCACCCAAGCGGGATTATTTATATAGCTATCTTGTTCCACTAAAAGACAAAGAAGAACAATATCAAACAATAGCCTATGCTCCCCCCTTATTAGAGGGTGAGAATTTAAGACAATCAATTTTATCATCTTTTGGGAAACACAACAAAACCATACCACTCGCAATACAGGACAAAATTCGAAATACTGAACAATACTTTTATTTCACTTCAATATAAACAATTCCGTGAATACCATATTTATTTCTAACAAAACGATGCATTGGAAAGACCGGTTATTTCCATATTAAAATTCAACTATATTTCCTGCCAATTTTAATCACCCACATTTTTTCAGAATGTTCTTTATAATATATATTGCTTATTCCATACATTCTAACCCCAAAAGCAACCGTATTGATCCTGGTCAATAGCTTCTAAAACTTCTTCTAAAGATTCAGATTCCCCAAAAGGTTCATACCAGTGCCATTTCATATCAGCTCTTTTCCAATAGAGTTTCCAATTTTTTGATTTTTTAATATAAGTTGCTTTAGCGACAGAACCCTCAATTTTTTTGCTTGGATCATCCCATCTTGAACGAATTTCAAAAATTTCAAAACTTTGACCTGAAATTCTGAAAGAAATATCAAAGTCATCTCTTAAACTGAGTTTGGGTCTTCTTTGCTCAATATATTTACCAACCAGTTTTTCGATTCTTTTTATTTCAAATTCACTTAGTGCCATGGATTGCCCTTTTTTCTGAGTACATAGATCTATCTACCTTAGCTAATTCTTTTTCGAAGCCAATCAACATATTTATTGTAGCCGTTGTAGTTAAAATTTTTTGAATATTTATTCATAAACCCATGTAAATATGAAGTGTTATGGAGTGTTACATTCTTTTTTGTTGTCAATTTCTCAGATAGTTCCTCAATGGAAAATTCTGGTTCATAAGCTGGCAGTATGAAATCAACTTTGACACTCGGATTGATAGTCGTGAAGTGCCTTATTTGAGAACTATAGACGCAAAATATATGATTTATTTGTTTGGTGTTAACAGATTCAGAAATTTTCCATAGGGCAGTCCCCCCAACACTAAAACCGATTAAATTTAAAGAAGAAATTTCTTTGTTCAAAATAGATTTCACTACCTGACAATATTCATTTACTCCAACTTGCTTCATAAAATAATTATACGCTTCCTGTTCATTTTGGAAATCCATAAATTTACCATAATATGGATCAATTATCCTTGTGCCAGTCAATAAAGAACGGCATAATTTATCTAATGCAGGAGTTTTTCCAAAAATATCCGAGACAATAAAATTAATCATTTTTTTTATAAAAAGTTAATTCCCATATACTTTTTTCTTCATCATATCTAATAATATAAATTTCTTCATCAGACCCCAAAATTTTGAAGTACCGATGGGTGGGTGCCAACCACATTTCTAAAACCTTCTTCACCTTTATTTCTTTGTCATCCAGAAAAATGGATTGGGGTGTTTCTTCTCCTCTGTAACCAGAGTAACACTTCACCTTTATTTTAAAGCCGTTCATTCTTAATATGAAAATGGTAGGTACATATTAACAATTGACTCATCAACTTCAAATGGATTGTCCTTTTTGGGCGGTATCTCCAACCCACCCAATTCAAGAGGAAGACCCTGAATTTTTTTGTTATATGCTGTGATCATCAGATATTCAAGATTTAAAACATCCTCTATGTTATAGGCAAGCAGCGTTTCCAAAGCTTTTTTATCTTTCCGGCGCCGATAATGATTCCATATTAGAACCGCCATAAAACCATCAACACCATCCAGGTCATCGCCTCTACCGATACCCAATTGTTTTTCACAGGATTTTAAACCGCCAGAATAACCCAAACTTTTCAAAATATATCTTAAATCCAAGTGACAATGAGATATCTCGATATTAAAAAAACTTTCAATAAATGGGACGTCAAAGGTTTTACCGTTGTAGGTTACTATGACATTATAATCACAAATGTCTTTTTTGAATTCATCCAAATTGATCCCATTCACATAGTGCTTAATATTTTCACCATCATACAAAGCAATGGTTGTGATTTTATCCCGATATGTATCGAGACCAGTTGTTTCTATATCAATATAAGCTGTATTTTTCTGAAACCTTTTGAAGATTCTCCATTGTTCACTCGATGGCAAATTGTCATAATATTGATGAGGATCTTCCATGTTAGATCTGGATGTATTGATATGATTTATTATTTTTTCCCTGGTTCTTGGTGGTATAGAATTAGTCGGCGATTTTATAAATTCTTCATTGGTTCTAATTTCATTTTCCCAGATCTTTCTTTCCGTTTTTTGTCCTATCGATGGAATATGAAGAAAACTACAGTTCAACATTGATTGAATTCCTTATTTAAAGTTTAGCACGTTATTCAAACATAAAAATATAAAAAATACGAGAAATTTTAAAAAATTAAATCCTTTATAAAATACGAGTCAGATCCATTTTCAAAATTGGAGTACATTTTTTTTTCAGATCGATTTTTCAATCCGGGATGTATTTTTTGGATTTATGTACAAAGGCAAGGACACCATGACAAAAAATTTTTGTATATTATTTGAAAAAGCGGATTTGATTTTCTAAAAGATCATGTCCATTAAATCTTAATGAGTCACTTGTAATTATTTTAAGTGAGTTGTCTGAATTTATAAAAGATACCTTAATTATAGTTAAGGAACCAGGGGGGCAATGATTATGCAAGTTATGCCGCGAATTTTTTCTATGCTGGAGATCCATCAGCTTATAAAAGTTTATGGTAAAAAAACAAAACTTCAATTGAAAAGTTTATTATTTTATAAGAGTTTGGTATTGAGACCCTATGTTAAATACCACCTCAAATACCTTAATAAAACTGGCAGCACTGGTTTGGTACACTGGGGTTGTTGTTTTAATCGCAAAAAGTGGCACCTTATTCCTTGAGGCGGCGAAGGGTGGGGCTGATCAACTATTCATCTTGATGGCGATTTTATGTGGAATTGTGATCGAAAAAATTAAAGCAAAATATCTATTTAGAGAGATGTGTAAACCAAAGAATTTGAAACATCGTTGTTTCTTTGCCCGGCTATTTTTAATGCAGCCGTAATGGCATATAGACCCTTTTCATCAACTCCGACCGCTACTTGTCTTTTGTCTTTAAAAATCATTAATAGATAAACCAAAGGAAGATCTGAAGAGACTTTTTTGGCAATAGTCGGCATTTCTTTTATCGATTCAAGCTGATCTAAATCAAAACCAACCATTCTTTTCTCAATGAGTCGTTCTTTGATATTTGGCTTTACCCAGAAGCGATTTTCGGCTTCATCAAGAGTTACCATTCGGCACTGATGTTTTTTATTGACATAAACTATCTTCATTTTAAATCTCCTGCTTGTTCGACAACCTATTTGTCTTGAAACATTTCAGATGACTCTGTCTTTCAGTTTTTGTTTAAGGTTTCAGATCCTCATAGTCCCAAGCATAGTCATTTTTAACACCTCTTTCGGAGAGTTGGTAGAAGTCTAATCATATTTGCAGACGTCTACCCAATCTCCCAATAAGAGAGTCGGTTTTTATAATCCCAGATCTTCATTTATTAATACAATTTTAGTTCTCTTTTTTGGGAAAGATTTTTGTGTGATTGTCCATGTATTACAGATTCTGGCACTGCTTTTACATTCGGAACATTCTCCGGTTTTAATACATGGTGTTTTCATATCAAGACGCATGGCATTTGCAGGAGCGACATAATTTTTAATCCGTTCCATGGCAAATTCTATATCAGGAACAATCTTGTTTCTTCCAGTGAGAACCAGAACATTTTTTGGACCGAACGTAAGGGCACCAACCCTGTTACCAACCATATCGAGATTAACCAGATATCCATCTTCAGTTACAGCATTGGTTCCAGTTATAAAAAGGTCAGTTAAAAGCGCCGCCCTTCTCATCTCTGTCTTTTCATCATTTGACAAAAATTTGTCATGTATATCAAGGACCTTAAAATTCTTTTGGTTTTTAAGGTTATCATAAAGACCTGTGTTTATAAAAGTCATGGAGCCTCCCCATGATATACTTTTGATATCCAATGCCGGTATGATATTTTCTAAAACGATTTTTGAAGCGTCGGCTGAATTGTCAGCAATAAATACTTCAAAGTTATTTGATTCAAGTGCCTCTTTCACATTCTCAATCTTTAGTTTCCAAAAATTCTTAATTGGATCTTTCATTGGCGTTTCCTTTATTTATTAATTTGATTCGACCTGTTAATATAATTTTGTCCCATGTTAATCCTTTTTTATCCAAATTGATCATACAGATCGTCAGCAACTTCTTCAATTAGCTCTTTCAACTCAAGTTCAGACAGCCAATTTTCAGGGAAAATATCAATTCCATATAAAGCACCCAAAATATTCCCTGTAATAGATCCGGTTGAATCACTATCTCCAGAATGGTTAACCGATAAAAGAACACCTTTTTTGAAATCATCATCGGCTACCAAACTACAATAAAAACTTATCGCTAATGCTTCTTCTGCAATCCATCCGGCGCCAATTTTCTCAATCACTTCAGGTTCAGGAATTTCTTTGCCAACTATATCAACCGCATCACCAATTGCTCTTAGAGTCTCTTCATGGTTTTTATCAGCTTTTAAAATCAGAGTAGAACCTTCGATTGCTTCAGTCAAAGAATTACCAGAAATTATCAAAGAAGTCAGAGCTGCAAAAGTGCCAGCAGCTAAATATCCTGTTGGATGTCCATGTGTAAGAGCAGCTAATTTACAACCAAAATGAAATGCTTTGTCTGGATCATCATATGCAAGTCCCACCGGTGCCATACGCATTACACCACCACAACCTTTACTGTTATTAATAGGATCTCCAATGGTACTTATTTTTCCAGATTTCAAAGGAGACAAACAACTGTTCCCAGGTGCTCTTGATGAAAAAAGTTCCTTATGACCCGTCAATACGCCATCGACGATTGAGCAGGTGCCGTGATTCCGAATAAGATTATCCTGGAGATTTATTTCTTGAGTATATAACCATCTCAAAAGAGCATGATACCCAGCAGAGATGACACCTTTATCTCGTTCATATTCTTGTCGTACTTTTGATAAAATCAATCCTTCTGCTGTGAATAGGGTCATCTGAGTATCATCGGTAATGGCACCGTTTCGACCATAAGCTTCCGAATAATCAGTCAAACCCATTTCTCCAAATTCGGATCTGATCTGATCAATTGACATGAATTCAATGGGTGCGCCTAAAGCATCGCCTATGGCACCACCAAGGATGCAACCCTTAAAGTGTTCTGCGGTTCTTTGATTTGTCATTTTTATTGTTTGCTATTCTTTATTATTCTGTTTAATAAAACTTTCGGCTATTGGACCACTCCTACGCCATGCCCAACAGGTATCTATTAAGTATTTCCCTATGTCAAACTCAGAATTCTCTATTCTGTCCTTATCACGTGCTCCGAATATCCAGTACCCCTGAAGTGCTGCTGGCGCCATAGATAAAAGCAATGTTGTCAAATGGACACATCCTTTTATACCACCCGCAATCTTTTTGACTTTGGATGTGAATCCCGGGGCAATGTTAAGTCCCTTTATTTTATCAAGACTGTTTTCCATTTCTCTGCAAACATTATCATGGGGAGCGCATGGAATTTTCGCATGAATATCCACTATTTTTAATTCAGAAATTTTGACAAGTAATTGAATTTGCATATGATGAAATACATTAGGTTCAATAGGTTCACCAGATCTCTCATAAACTGTTATGAGATTTTTTTCTTTGAACTCACCTGTAATTAATATGTGCTCGCCATCAACAATATAGCTGGATATATCCAAATTTCGATTATGTATTTTTTCAAGATTAGCTGTATCTAAATATTCCATTAAAATATTTTATCCTCCTGAATAAAAAACCGCTAATTTTTTAAGAATTAAAAAAGTATATCAATATACCAATTCCAAGTTGAAATTAAAAATTTATATTAAGCACTCATATCAGCATAATCAAGTTGGCAAACACAGCTACACTTTGAAAGCTCAAGCCCTGTATCGTTCCAAACTCTATCAAATTCTTTAAAAAGAATAATTTTACAGTCAGAGTATTTCCGGATCTCATCAATTATTTGTTTTAGCAAGTCTTTTGGCCAACGGGTCTTTGACCTCCCTATGTGTCAGGATAGTTGTCCATTAGCCGCAAAAATGTTTTAATCATCGAAACACGGCGGAAATGGAGGACCAAATGCACTACAGTAAAAAACGAAAGAAACTGTTTTAAAAAAAATGATGCCCCCAAACAATAAGAGCATTCCTCAGATATCCCAGGAAGACGGTATCCCGGAAAAAGAACAATCCACCGTAAACCCTCTCTGACGAAGTCGTTGCGCCAGAGTTTCAATAAACAGCTTTTCGCCATCGACAAGAAGAATATTGAATGGGGTCATGTATTTCTCCTAATAAAGGCTTCCGGTTAATTCAAATCTTTTTTAACGCTTAGATATGTATAGGGTAATTGAATATAGTTTGCGATTTTTGATGTTTTTTTCATTGAAAGGTCATTAAAAATTTTCGAGAGGTTTATGCCAACTCCAACATATATATTTCTTTTTTTATTTATACCATTTGAATATCCCCGTGTGTAATATCCAACATGCAATTCAAGATATTTTAAATACTTTTTTTTAACACAATCAAACCCGTCAAGCTTCAATGCCATAAGATATTTTGAATGCTCATAATCTGTAAAAAAATCCACAGAATCAAAGTTTGGAATATATTCAACCCTGAAGTCAATTTTTCTTGATAATTCAGGATTTGTGTAAAGAACATAGCCGGCAATACTGCCGATACAATTCATAATAAAATCTTCTGAAGAAAAACCATAACTGGAAAATGAATCCCCCATCTCCATAAAGCTCATAAGGCCAAAAGAAGACCATGAGCCTAATAATGCCCCTTTCTTATGGGAATACCCCCAATTTTCATAGAGACTGCCAAGAGCATGTGACAATGTGTAGCTAAGATAAAAATGAGCCAGTTTATCTGCACCCCCTTCTTTAGTGTTCTCAGAAAACCAACCTTCATTTGCTTTGGAAGGCGAATTCCCAAAATAATCCCAGTTTGCGACACCCCAGGCTGTAACAGCAGCCAATCCTGCAATATTTGTCATTACCACCTTTTCTTCTTTTGAAAAATCAGTATCAAACCCTGATACTGTTAAAGGATAAAACAGGATACATATTAAAAGGATATATCGCATGATGAACCTCCAGGATAAATTTTTAACCCGGTCTTTAATTTGAAATAATCTTTTTGATTTATAAAAGCAAGAGGTTATGACTGTCATTTTCAATTTTTATCATATAAATCACCCAACTTGATTACTGTGAATAATAACGGTCATAAAAAACGATATTTGAAAAGATGGGTTGCGAAACATCCTGACGTGGTATAAGAAAAATTATCCCATCGGGGTTGAATGGCTTGAACTTAACAAAGAATGGAGAAAAAATGGGTGGATTTAAAGTAACATTTCCCAACAATAAAAAGATAGATGTCGAATTTAACAATTTTAAAATTAAAACCGACCAGTCCAAAGAGAATGGAGGGGATGAGACTGCACCCGAGCCATTTGATGTTTTCATCTCTTCCCTGGGAGCCTGCGCCGGAATCTATGCAAAATCATTTTGTGATGTAAGGAAACTTCCTACAAGCAATATGCATATTTTTGTTGACGTCTTGTTCAACGAAGGAAAAAAGCTCATGGATCAGGTGAATATCACTCTCCATGTCAATCAACACTTCCCTGAAAAATATATCAAACCGATTATAAAAGCCATGAATGGGTGTGCGGTTAAAAATCAATTTCATCCGGATATAAAAACCAGTACGGCTGTGGTTTTTCTGGATCAATAATAATCCTGGATGGTTCCGTTCCGGTCTGCTCTTTCAAGTAATTGTATTGCTCTGTTTAAAATAGTTATCTGTAATTTTTCGTTAAACGGATTTCCCAAAGGCCGTCCCAAAAGTTGTGGCGTGAGTAATACTCTTGGCAAAGACATCATTCTCATCCGGGTTTCAAAAGATTTGACCGCAATAACAATCGTGGCGATTTTAGCTTCTTCCAATACCCTTGCGACATGTCCCACGGACATGTGACAAACAGGTCAGACCGGAACCAGTACCGCGGCGTCAACTCCCAGGTTTACAAATTTATCCACCCAATCCGGCAGTGTTTTTTTCAGCAGTCTTTTCTGAGAACACGCACCAACAAATGAATATGCATTAACCGTTAAATCAGCGAATACCCCCTGATCTTTTAAATTTACCATCCTCTGATATGGGAAAGAAACATTAGGATCTTTCAGTGCTGCTCTGATATCATATCCACCGTGGCGAACCACCAAATCTTCGGACTTTGAATCAAATGGAATCTCAGAAAGCTGAGGCGCCTCCTTTAAAGAATCAAAAATTCGACGTTCTGCTTCTTCCTGAGTCATATTCTCAACCCCCAGTGGTTTTGAATCACGCCCTTTTAAAAAATGACCGCTTGATGTCAGAAGAGTTAGTTTTATGGAAGACAATGGTTTTTGTAAAGGATGGAACGGTCCGTCATCGTATTCAAAATTTTTTTGCTCTTTATATCCCTCTACCTGGCCCTGCAGCAGTCTTTGCCTCACTCGTTCCAGGTCATCGTCATCAAACGAGTCCATCAGGTCTTTGAACAGGCCTTGAATAAATATTGAGGCATTTTCCGGAGTCAGCTCGGATATAAATTTAAAAGACAGATCCGAGCGTTTACCGTAAAAAAAAGACTTGATGAACGCTTCAAAGGATTCCGGTCTGTTTTCTTTTTGCATTTTTTTACTCCCTCGAAAATTTATATAATGAATATTGGCAACACTCTTGAATTAAAATTGTTAAATCGTTTTAATACTTTTTTCCTTATTAATTTTCTCAATACTGATGATGGCATGCTCTTTGACATTTGAAATATGTTGTTTTAAAATTCTGACCGCACCATCAAGATCAGAATCAGTAACATATTCATATAATTTAATGTGTTCCGAATCAACGGTATCCATAGGTGTTACAAAAAGGATATTGCCCCGGTATTTAAGGTATAAAAGATCAAAAAGCGATTTTAAGGTATTGATTTGTATCGTGCATCCTGAAAGCTTTGCAAGGATAAGGTGAAATTCCATATCCTTTAAAAGTCGTTCTTTTAAATAAATGTCTCGAACAGCGTCAAGATGGCAGTCCAGGGCTTTTTTCAGTATTTTCAGCCCTTTTTTATCAATTTGGGATATGGTTTTTGGTAAAAGTGAGGTTTCGATTAATTCCCTGAATTCATATATCTCTGTAATTTCTTTTAGACTGATGTTTTCAGTATAATACCCGCGATTGGGTTCATGCCGGACAAGACCTTGATACTCCAGCCGTTTCAATGCCTGGATAACCGGTGTCGTACTCATTTCAAGGCGCTTTGCAAGATCTCCATAGGATATTTTCTGCCCCGGTATAATTTCATTCAAAAAAAACATCCGGCGAATACCCATATAGGCTTCCTGAGTAAAATCATCTTTGCTCTTTTTCTTCTTTTTTATTTTTTTCTCCATAAACAAAATAAATATACCAAGCCTTTTATAAAATCAATTATAAAAACAGATAATTTCAAAATCTAATAATCGCTCTATCTACTTGAATATCGGTCATTTTATTCTTGACATACAAACCGAAAAGAGTTATATAATTATAAATCTGATCAAATATTTGATCAGATTTATAATTTAAGTTAACAAAAGCTTTTATTAAACCCAAGGAGAAAACGAGATGGCTTTGTCATTTATGGAAGGGAATGAGGCACTTGCCAGGGGGGCAATTGCTGCGGGCTGTGATTTTTTTGCAGGCTATCCCATCACACCGGCAACAACTATTTTTAACAATATGCTAAATATGCTGCCACCCAAAGGCGGTATTTGTATTCAGGGAGAAGATGAAATTGCATCCATGGGATATTGCATCGGGGCATCCATGGCAGGCAAAAAAGCACTAACCGCAACATCCGGCCCCGGCATCAGTCTTTACAGCGAACAGCTTTCCTTTGCCATAGGCAGTGAAATCCCTCTGGTGATTGCAGATGTGCAACGCCTGGGGCCTTCAACCGGTTCAGCAACCAGAGGCGCTGACAGTGATATCCAATTTTTAAGATGGGGCAGCACAAGCGGTGTTCCGGTGATCGTGCTTGCCCCTAAAGATGCTCTTGACTGCTATGTCCTTGCTGTCCATGCCTTTAACTATGCTGAAGAATTCAGGTGCCCCGTTTTTATTGCTTCCAATAAAGAAATCGGGATGACCAGGGAAAGCTTTGATCTTGATTCTGTCACCCTTCCCCCGATTGTTGAAAGGAAAATGTTTTCAGGAGATTCGTATCTTCCGTTTGAAGCAGAGCCAAATGCAGCCCCGCCATTTCTTCCCATTGGCGGAGAAACCCTTGTCAGACAGACATCATCAACCCATGGACCGGACGGCTATATCACCATTGATCCTGACGTAATTGCGCAAAACCAGGCAAGGCTGAGAGAAAAAATCCATAGTGCCCGGAAAAGAATTACACTTTTTGAAAAAGATATCAAAGAGAATAGTGATACACTGATCATCAGTTATGGTGTCACCGCCCGTGCAGTTGAAGATGCCGGCAAAACACTTGAAAGTAAAGGGAAACCGGTCTCCACCTTAACCCTTAAAACCCTGTGGCCGGTACCGGAAGAACTTTTGATAGAAACAGCAAAACCTTTTAAGCGCATTGTTGTCATCGAAATGAACCTGGGTCAATACGTCAATGAAATAAAGCGGGTGCTTTGTGATAAAAAAATAATGTTTTATGGACAGATGAACGGTGTGTTGATCACGCCTGCAAAGATTATGGAGGTCATTGAAAATGAATAGTTATTTGAATAAAACCAGGCCCTCTGTCTATTGCCCCGGATGCACCCATGAAAAAATCACCAAAGGCCTTGATAAAGCCCTCGTCAAATTGAACCTTCCGGCGGACAAAACCGTCATTGTTACTGATATTGGATGCTCCGGCCTTTTTGACACCTTCTTCAACGTACACGCTCTCCATGGAATTCACGGCCGGGCTCTGACCTATGCATCGGGTCTCAAACTTGCTAATCCCGAACTGAACGTGATTGTTACAATGGGAGACGGGGGCTTGGGTATCGGTGGCGCCCATGTATTGGCTTCCTGCAGAAAGAATCTTGATCTTACACTGATTATTCTCAATAATTTCAACTTTGGCATGACCGGCGGACAATACTCTGCCACTACACCAACAGATGCAATAGTGGGATCGGAATTTCTCAATCATGCTGAAATTCCCCTTGATATCTGCGCCATTGCCCAAAGTGCCGGTGCTACTTATATTGATCGATGCTCAGGCCATGATGAGCGCCTGCCCGGAAAAATTGCCAGCGCCATTGAGCATAAAGGGTTTTCAATCATTGAAACCCTTGGTATGTGCACTGGTCGTTATACCAAAAAAAACCCGCTGACCCCAAAAGCCCTTGATCAAATGATAACCGATCTTCCTGCCAAAAACGGTATCATAGAAAAAAACAAAAGGCCTGAATACGGTGACCGTTACAGGGCACTTGCCAAAGAGAGAAAGACCTTCCCCGAAGCGGTTACCATAGAAAAACAAACCGATCTTAAAAATTACCAACAGCAAGAGGTGGTTATCTTAGGCAGTGCGGGAATGAGAATCGTAACAGCTGGTGACATTGTCTGTTATGCAGGCCTTTGCGCGGGCATGAATGTGTCAATGAAAAATGACTATAATATTACCGTTCTCAGGGGACAGTCTGTTAGTGAAATCTTGATTTCACCCGAAAAAATAGGCTATCCCGGCATTGAATCTCCTTCCGTTGTTCTGGCATTGAGTGATGAAGGCGTGCAGCGAAGAAAAAAAATATTTGCAACCCTTAAACCGGACACGTTTGTCTTAAAAGAAAGAAGCGTTACCATTCCGGAAACCAACGCGGATGTTGTTGAAATCGACTTCCGGAAATTTAAAATCAAAAAACAGGATTGGGCTTTGGCTTCCCTTGGTGTAATGGCAAAAAAAGAAAAAGCTATTAATAAAGCAATGCTAACGTATGCGTTAAAGTCCCGTTTCAATGAAAAAGTCTATCTGATTGCAATGGAGACCATTGAAAAAATGATTTAGGCTTCAAATCCTATGTCAGGATCAGTCTATGATGAATTTAAAAAGGGCTCTCGCACATAAGTGCATGAGCCCTTTTTAATTCAAACAAATATCCCTTTTATGCGTTCAATATCTTTTTTGCACTTTCGTTATTTACATCAGACACATGAGGAATGCCGGTTTCAATTGCTGTTTCCCGATTACCTGAAAAAATCTCCTGGCGTGTGATTTGATTCAGAGAAAATTTTCTCGCTCCGGCCATGAGCTGCTGCAGGCCACATCCCAGCTTATCCGCCAGTGTATAGAATGCAATGGCACCATAAGGAATATTCTTCATTTCCTCCTTGCCCATTTTTTTCTCAAGATCATGGTACCCTACAAAAATTTCATCCGCAGTTTTCCCAACTTCCAAAACCGTTTTCGGCAATTCATTCCAGTTACCGCTCACTGCCGCCCGCTGCTCAGGATTGATGGCTCCCTCTATGTTTGCCCCTAAAAATCCAGGAATCATAATCGCTCTTCCCATACAAATTAGTTTTGTATAGGGAGCACCTAATGCAAGTGATTTAAAAAGATGATCTTCAAGGGCGAATCCGCCGGCAAAGGACATGTCCACAACATTTTTCCCTTTTGCCGATAAAATACTGGCATATTCATGGGCTTTTGAATGAAGAATAATAGAAGGGACACCCCAGCTTTGCATCATATTCCACGGACTCATACCCGTCCCCCCGCCGGAACCGTCAATTGTTAAAAGATCAAGCTCGGCATCTGTTGCAAACTTAATGGCCATTGCCAGCTCTTCCATGCCATAGGAACCTGTTTTTAAAGTAATCCTCTCAAACCCGATACCGCGAAGATATTCCACTGTGTTCATGAAATCTTCCTGAACCTTGCTGACCGTATTGAGATTGGTGGCACCCAAACGGCTGTGTCGGGCAAAAGACTTAATTGCACCCTGCTCAAATCCCTGCTGTACTTCAGGCAGAGACGGGTCCGGATCAACCACATACCCTCGTTTTTTCAGAAACAGGGCATATTCAAGGCTTCTGACCTGTATTTCCCCGCCAATATTCTTTGCACCCTGACCCCATTTTAATTCAATGATACACTTGTTGCCATATTTATCCACAACATACTCTGCCACACCATTTCGGGTATCCTCAACATTGAGCTGGACAATGATGGCACCCATCCCATGGAAATACCTTAAATAGGTCTCTATTCTCCGGTCAAGTTCAGGTGCTTTAACAATTTTACCTTTTTTATCTGCCTGTGGGCCGATTTCAGAATTTCTATCCACGCCCACCACATTCTCACCGATCACCACGGGGATACCAATCAAAGCACCACCAATGGCAAAGGAATCCCAATATTTCTCTGCGATAAGAGTTGACCCCAAAGCGCCTGTCATCATGGGCATGCTGCTTTTTGTCTTAATTTTGCTCCCAAACTCGGTTTCGAGGCTGACATTTGGAAAAACACAGTCATCCGGGCTGTTGGTCATGTCTTTCGTAAGCCCGGCAGAGCCATATGCATACCCTTGAATTCTCAGAGAATTATAGGATACCCCCACGTGGTTGGTATTGTTTGCACCGGCGGTGACCAGTCCAAAGCTTCTTGGATATAATAATTTTCTTCCAACCATGCTGGACAGCCATGTTTCACACTTCCCATTACAATCTGCACGGCATAATGTACAAAGGCTAGATTCACAGACATTCCCACGGTTTTTTGTTCCCAGGGCATCATTTCCTTTTGAAAATCTCATTTCCATAACTTACTCTCCTTTTTTAAATCTTGTTATTTTTTACATTTCCTCATTGAAATGAATCCCTAAAAATACAAAAAGGCATCCTCCCCGGTTAGAACCCGGAGCAGACACCTTTGTCATGGAAAAACCTATTTTTACGCCATTGTAAAAACAAATTGAATCAAGGCAAAAAGTATCTTGAAAAAATTTTAATGTCAACTTAATATTTAAAAGAGAATTGTTTTATGTGACTTACCTGTATTGCATAGTTCTTGACAATCTACCGCAATAAAAGTAAATATCCCATTAAATTTTAAAGGCTTAAAAAAAATTTGGAAAATTCTTACTAAATGAAAATCCTTCTTACAAACGATGATGGATACCGTGCTCCGGGAATTCAAATATTGTACGAAACACTTCGATCGTATCATGAAATTATTCTGGCAGCACCCGATAGAGAGAAAAGTGCCGTGGGGCACGGTATTACCCTTAATGAACCCATAAGGATTGACAAAATAAACTTAAATGGTGGCGGTGAGGGATATGCGGTTACAGGAACTCCGGCAGACTGTGTTAAACTGGGCCTGTTTAAACTTTGCACCACACCACCAGATCTGGTTATTTCAGGGATTAATCCGGGCAGTAACACTGGAGTCAATATCAACTATTCGGGTACCGTGGGAGCTGCCAGGGAAGCAGCATTAAATGGTTTATCAAGTATGGCCGTTTCGGTAAAACGAGGAAAGACAGTAGATTTTCAGGGTATGTCCCGATTCATAGGTGACTTGGTGGACAAAGTATGTGATTATGGACTTCCGGCCGGCACATTTTTAAACATCAATGCGCCGGATATTTCATTGGATGACGTTCGTGGCGTCAAAATTACCCGGCAGGCTTCCAATAACCTTTCAAAACAATTTGAAAAACGGATTGATCCAAAGGACAGGTCTTATTACTGGTATGACAGCATAAACCAGGTGGATGGTGAGCCAGATACAGATGTCAATGCATTATCGCAAAACTATATTTCCATAACGCCAATTCAATGCGATATCACAGATTATAAGGCAATGAGGGAATTATCGGGGTTGACTTGGAAGCAGATATGAAACAAGAAAAACTAAAGAAGCTATTGAAAATAGCCCGTCAATTCACAGAGTAAATCTTTTTTAACAGTCAGAATAATGAAAATACGACGAATCCAAGAGAACTGTACAAACTGCATGTTATGTGCAAAAGACTGCGTTTCTGCCGTGTGGAGAGACATAGACGGTATTCCTGAAATAGTTGCACCTGATGATTGCAACCGCTGTAGTCATTGCCTTGCCGTATGCCCTCAGGGGGCTATCGAGCATGACGGTCTTGATCACATGCAAATAAAAAAAACAGACGTCAATCTTATTAATCCAGAAATTTATGAAACCATAGCCAGGGGAAGAAGAAGTATAAGACGGTATAAAGACAAAAATGTTCCAAATGAATTAATTGAAAAAATAATCCGTCTTGTCAACCATGCGCCCACTGCAAGCAATTCTCAAAATGTTGGGTATCTGGTTATCTCCGATAAAAAAATTTTACGTAAAATTTCAAAAGCGATTTTTGTCTTCAGCACAAAAATCTTTTACCTTACAAAAAAATTCCCCGGCAACCTCATATATAAAACAATAAAACTGTTCCCGATATCAGATACCATCACAAGATATATAGACCCAATGCAGTATTATATTGACGAAACAAAAAAAGGCAGAGACTTTATCCTTCATAATGCACCTGCTTTACTTCTTGTCCATGCCCCGAAAGGAGCTGTATTCTCTAATGAAAACTGCAATATTTCAGCAGGCAATATAATGAATTATGCATATTCATTAGGGCTTGGAACCTGCTATATCGGTTTTTTAAACCTGTCGTTAAAGTACAATAAAAAACTCCGAAATCTTGTTAAACTGCCTAAAGGCCGTATGATTTATGCCTGCATTATTATGGGGTATCCAGCATATAAACACGCCAATACAGCATCAAGAAAAAAACCTGGAATAAAGTGGGTTCAGGAACAGAGTTAACTTATCATAACTATTTGTGGAGGATTTCATAAAAATTCACAAAAGGTTAATTTTGTTCATACTCTATTTTCCATTGTCATCGGTTCAGCAACCCTGACAATTGTTGTTCTGCATTCTTCATCAGGGTATCAAACAGATCTTTTACACTGGGAATATCATGGATCAGGCCAATGCCCTGGCCGCAGGAAATCACCCCCACATCCGTTTTCCCCTCATTGAACATCAATCTTGCCTTGTCGCCTGTCACTATGGAAAGCACTTCATCAAAGCTGCCATTATTTTGTTCAATTTCAAAACATTTTTGAGCGGCAGCATTGTTCCAGACCCTGTGGGTCGCCCCGATAGATCGCATGATAAGCATGGTATCCAACTCAGATGCGTCAAACAGGGCCTGTTTTAAATTGTCATGAATGGGGCATTCTTTGGTCAACAAGAGACGGGTCCCTATTATCACAGCGCCTGCACCAAGGGATAAGACAGCGACAATTCCTCTGCCATCTGATATGCCACCGCCGCCGATCACCGGAAGCTTGACCGCATCTACAACACTTGGGACCAAAACCAGTGTTCCGATATCCAGCTTGCCTGTGGCACCTCCATTTTCATATCCCACCACAGTAACAATATCTGCTCCCATTTTTTCCACTTTTCTGGCATACCGGATGCCCACACATTTATGAATCCAGATCATGCCTGCATCCTTGAACCGTCTGCATAACTCATCGGGTGCGGAATGCCCGGAGGTCTCAACAATCTTAACCCCTTTTTCAATCAGAACATCCAAATAGTCATTGTTATCAATAGGCCGCATGGAAGGAAAAAGATTGAGGTTCACTGCAAACGGCTTGTCCGTCAGTTGCTTGACCCTGTCAATGGCCCGGGCAAATTCCTCTTTTGTCTGGTAAATGGCCGATGCCAGGATACCAAGCCCGCCGGCATTGGATATGGCTGCGACAAAATCAGCCTTTGAAATAGACATCATAGCGCCGCCGATGATGGGGTATTTTATGCCAAGTAGTCGTGTAACACTGGTTTGTAACATGGTTCTCCTTTTCAAATTAATTCATCGGGGTAAAAGTAAGGCTGTACGGGGTGATCAATTCCACAGGATCATATGACATTTTAGCCTGGCGAAGGCCTTTAACTCCAAGGTCCTGCTCCCGGTTCAGATATTGACATTTATATTTAAGATATTTGGCTGTCTCATGGTTGATCACCTGAGCCGCCCCCTTAAAATCCATATCAGATTTCTCAAACTGGATATCATAAGTTGAGTGGTTCAACTCACTGAAAACAGAAAAAGAAACCACCTTGTTCCCCACTGTTATGACAAGTCCCTCCAGCCTCAATTCCTCAAAATGATCAAATGATATCTCTATGGCCCGGGACTCCCGATCGAGTGTTCTGGATCGTCTTTCGCGCCTGTTCAGTTGAACCTGTGCTAACTCCAGGGCTTTTTGCCTGTACTCACCCTTTAACAAGTGTACTTCAAAATCAGGATTGTCTCGTTTGAACTGAGAGATCAGGTTCCTTTTTTTGTGGAGTTTTATCCCGGTAAGTTCACACAGACTGTCAACATCATAAATGTATTCTGAATGATCACGTTCTTCTTTGACGATATAATAATTTCCAATTTCAGGAAATTTTTTTAAATAATCTGATGTTAAAAGACTGAATCCGGGCGTAAGGCCCACATTTTTCAAGTTTAATGATAAAATGACAAGTTCTTCAGGACAAAGGTCTTCGCCCAAAGGCATAAATGCACATTGAGAAATCGCATCATAAATCAAAAGCCGTTCCTGGTACAGGGTCCATGACAGTTTGTAAGCATCCTGCCAGGCATAAAGATTTGAAAAATTATACTCACAGGAAAAGGGCTTGAACGTATCAATATATGTTTGAATGAGTTCCTGGTCTTTTAATGCAAATCGATTAAATTTTGAAAATTTTATTTTTTGCGGTTCTTGTAAAACCGCTCCTACCGCAACCATTTTATCAATCCTTATATCTTAACGGAACATGACCTTTAAGGTGTTCAAATCCAAGTTCTTTATAAAAAGAAGATGTTCCCGGCTGGGCGATAAGGCCGATCCAGTCAACATTGCTTTCCTTTAATTTTTCTATTAACGTTTGAATAATTTTTTTACCGATCCCTTTACCCCTGAATTCCTTTAACACCGTAACATCCTGAATATAAGCATCACTTGCAAGATCGGAAAGGGCCCGACCCATCCCGATAAGCTTTTTTCCCAAAAAAGCCCCCACGAAAAGAGCTGAATTTTTCACAATATGATTTAAGAATTCAGGCTGGCTGTCGTAAGAAGACTCCCACCATCCAGCTTCCTTGTAGAGAAGGATCAAATCGTTCATTGAAACGGATTTAATCGTTTTTATGATAAGTTGTGTTGAAGGATCATCCGACATTTTTAAACACTTTTTTCGATTTTATGAATTTAAACATCTTCTGGGCAAAATAAGGCAAAACAAAAGAGGCTTCATGTATTTCGGGGCAATAATATTTTAATTTTTTTTGAAAATTTTCAGAAATAGCTCGACACGGCTTTTTTAGTTCCGGCCCCAGAGATCCCAGGCAAATACCGAGATGACCACCCGGATACGTGGGCACCAAAAAATATGAATATGCCTGAACCTGAAACAGATCTTTTGTGATCTTCACAAGATTGGTAACACACTCCTTATGGAGGAAAAAAGATTCACCCTGGGTAGCAATAATACCGTTTTTTCGGAGGGCCGCTTTTAATCCTTCGTAAAACGGTCGTTCAAACAAAACTTCACCCGGGCCGATGGGATCGGATGAATCCACAATAATCACATCATATTTATTTTTTTGTTCCTGAACCCAGGCATTGCCATCTGCTATATAAACCTTGAGCCTGGGATCATTAAATCCGCAGGCAAGATCGGGCAGGAATTCTTTTGATACCTTGATAACATCTTCATCAACTTCACAAAAATCAATATTCTTTACACAGTCGTGGCGACCAACCTCCCTTAATATACCCCCATCACCCCCCCCGATAACCAGAATATTTTCAGGATTGGGGTGTGCAAATAAGGGGACATGGGCAAGCATCTCCTGATATACAAATTCATCTGATTGGGTCAACTGAATAATTCCATCCAGAACAAGCATTTTCCCATGATTTTTGGTCTGATACATGTCGATCTGCTGAAATTTACTTTTTTTGCTGTAAAGGACCTCTTCTATCTCAAGGGATAAGGATATCCCGGGCCACATGGGACAAATTTCCGAAAACCAGCCATCATTTATTTTACTATAATTTTCCATCTATACTTTATTGTCTCAAAGCAATCTGCATTTTATAATGATCGCCCTTGAAAAACGACATAGCAAATTCTGCAACCTCACGGGGTTCATAAAATTTGCAACTGAATATATCCAGGTATATTGAATTTGAGGCATTGGCAAAATGGCCTGAAATCAAGGAGGTTTCAATGAACTGCATCATGCTGAACCCTTCAACTTTTTCATCTTCTCCAAAATGGACTATCTGGCATTCCCCAAACCGCTTCATACCGATCAAATCACACAATTGGCATACAAATCGTTCGATGCTTTTTGCATCCCTGATAATTTTCGGATCACTTTTATAAATATCAACAGAGGTTAAAACCCCCCATGGATTTTTTTCTTTATATTCTTTTTTCCAGGAGATCGGATAGATCTTTGAATTTTTAATAATCTGGCCAACTTTTTTTTGCTCAAACGGTTTGGAAATAATTCCCCTATTTTGATCGGAAGAGATGACAACATTTTCAGATTCAAAAGAATCTTTCATGGAATTGATGGCAATTTCCAGGTCTATCTTGTCTCCGCAAGTAAATATATCGACGGCAGCATAGTCATGTTCAGGCCATGCGTGGACTGTAAAATGTGACTCTGCTATAACAACAACACCGCTGATTCCCTGGGGTTCAAATTTATGAAATGAAGAGCTGATAATCTTTGCGCCACTCTCTTTTGCAGCTTTCAACAACGCTTTTTCAACCCAGTCCTTGTCTAACAGGGCTTTCCTCCCGCATTCATAATACTCAATAGTTAGCTGTCTTCCCAGAGCAAAACATGCATCCTGATTAGAATCACCAACAAATTTAATATTTTTACCAAGCATTAATGCTGTCTCCAATAATGAATAAAAAAATATCCGGCACATCCTGCAAACCCACAGGACTCTCAAAAAAAAATGTTGGCCCTAATGATAAGACCGAAACAATGAATGATCAAGGGCAACAATCTATGTAAAACTTTAAATCAATATATTTCCATTATTGATTTAAATCTGGCAAACTCTGTATTTGTCAGCATCTTCCTTTTCTGTAAATTATGTATCATACTTTGGGCATTAAATCTTACATAGGGATTAGCCCGTAATTCATCGTCCAAAGTTGTCACAATTAACCCGGGATTATATTTTTTAATATACCCCTCAATGTGCGGGTTCTCTTTTTCAATGATTTTTGCCATTTTCATGGATTCAATCACATAATCATGTCCGCCATAAACTTTGGTATCTTTCGGCAAAGAAATCAGCCGTTTCAAGGATTGAAAAAAAGCATTAAGATCACCAGAAAAACAATTGCCTATGGTCCCGTTAAACAAGGTATCACCAGTTACTAAAAAATCATCCGCCCTGAACGTCACCGAATCTTCCGTGTGACCAGGGGTGTGAAACACTTCCAGAATTTCATGATCCAGGTATATGGTTTGATCTGATTTGATCTGTCTGCAGTCAATGAATTGAGCTGTTGTTTTTTTGAGCAAATCCTCGTTGCCAGAGGTATGATCATAATGGGAATGGGTATTGGTGACATGCTTGATATGGATATTATTCTTTTCAGCAAAAGCCACTATGGCTTCTACCCCTCCTGCATCAATGGCGATACCTTCACTTGTCGAATATACCAGATAGCCCAAATTATCGGTTGAATATCTAAACTGCTGAATAAACATATTTTTTAAACCTGCTGGTTCACACTTAGCACAGGACATGCCGATCGAAAAACCACCTGCTCAATTGTATGCCCCAAAAATGCCTTTTCAGGATCACTATCTTTTGTGTGAGGGGCTATCACAATAAGATCACCGCTTGTTTTCCTTGTAAATTTTAATAATTCAATATAGGGGACTCCCTCCCAGACAGCAATATCATAATTATCAAAATTCTCCATTTGAGAAACATACAACTCCTTTATCTTCGCCCTTGCTTTTTTTATTTGATCTTCAATCTGTTTTTGGCCGGGGCTGGCAGAAGGCTTGGATGATTCAATATCCAGCGCATGAAAAATATGCAGTTTACACCCGATATAATCGGCCAATTTATAGGCGAATTGAAAAGCGGACATGGAAGCTTTGGAAAAATCTGTTCCAAAAACAATCTGATTAAAATACCAGAAACATGTTTCACAAGGCCTGGCAATACTCAATACCGGGCAATTTGCTTTTTGTACGATTTTTTTCAGGATCTTTCCAACAGATTCTTCCTTTTGAGCATGGGCACCCAAAATTATGCAGTCCACTTTGTTTTTTAGTGAAAATTTAAGAATCTCTTCCGAAGATTTTCCTTCAATAAGCTTATATTCAGGGTCTCTTGATTTTTTAGACAGAGAATCATATCTCTTTTTCATTCCTTCTTTGACTATCGCTATATAATCAGGCCTTAAAAATTTCTTTTCTTTTGCCGACGTATCTGGAACAAATGGACAGGTTCCCTGCGAAAAATCCGTATCAATGTGGAGCAAAATGAGCTCAGAACCATATTTTTCAGAGAGTTCAAAAGCTGTCTTTGCAGCTATATCGCAGACAGGAGAAGCATCTGTGGCAAATAATATCTTTTTAAACATAATGACCTCATCGGAACAAATAGCGCGATGTCTTTAACTCAAAAGGTCTGAAATTTTTTCTATAAGCTTTTGAGCATCAAAGGGCTTACTAAAAACAGCCGCCGCCTTGGGGATTGAATACTTATGACTTGACAAACCACTAATAACGATAACAGGTGTATTAAACCCCTTTGATTTGCTGACTTTTCTGAAAAACCTGGGGCCCCATTCTTCAGGCATTTCAAGATCAAGTGTAATCAAGTCTGGCTTTTCAGCCTTAAACACATCAAGCGCTTTCTTACCATCAACCGCAATACAGATTTCATACCCATTATCAGCAAAAAGTGTTCCCAGGTATTTTGTTATGGCCGGGTCATCATCCACGATCATAATTTTTTTGCTCATCATGTTCCTCCTTACTCTTTAATATGGCATTCACCACAAAGTACCGGTCCCTTGTTTTCCTCAAAATGACAGTCCCTGCATTGTTTATGATATGCGACCTCCAGAGAAATTAAATTTTCCTGATTTGCCTTTAAAAAATGACAGTCAGAACAAAAGCTGTCTTCGCTGGATTCATCCTCAACCAATTTTTTATTTTCATACACATGATGACAAACGGCACAATCATCTATCTCTGCCATTTCATTATGATCGTCATGTTCAAATACGGCACCCGGCCTATGCGGCTTTTCAAAGACAGAATTGTCAAGTCTTTCAAGCTCAGTATTGGAAAATGCAACTACTGCCGTGAATAAAAACAATATGAAACCCATAAAAATAACTTTCTGTTTCATCTTAGTCTCCCGGTTTATAGATTTTCTTTTCCATGGTTTCATAAATGATATCTCCTAAAAACTTTACTTCCATGTTCAGATCATAATGATGGACAATATCTTCAAGCCCGCTGTGGCAGTTATGGCAAGGGGCGATCAAGACTTCTGCACCGGTTGCCTTTAATTGTTCTGCCTTGAACTTATTGTTTATCATTCGTTCACCTTTATAGGGAGGGCCGCAATTGATCACACCGCCGCCGGCACCGCAGCAAAAATTATGTTCACGGTTCGGGGTCATATCAATAAAGGATTCGCACAACATGTTTGTCACTTCTCTTGCCATGTCATGCAATCCCCTTCCTCTGGAAACGTTGCAGGGATCATGAAGCGTGACGGTTTTCTTAAATTTTTCGGCAATCGTGATCCGGCCCGATGTCAGCAGTTCATGATAAAACTCCAGGGCATGGACTACCTCAAAAGGCGGCATTGCCCAACCGATCCAACGGTTTCCCACATCATAGGTTGACCGGAAAGCATGACCGCACTCACCCATGACAATCTTTTTCACTTTAAGCCTTGCCGCTGTCTCATAAAATGCTCTTGCAATGCGGCCTGAAATTTCATTATCCCCTGTAAACATGGCCATATTGCTGTTATCCCACCCCGGACTTGAGGGCATGGTCCAGCTAATCCCTGCTGCATGCATAATGGTTGCAGCCTGGTACAGGAGACCTGCCTGGAACTTGGGTTCCGGTGCAATGACCGAATACATGATATCCGCACCCTCTTTGTCCAGCGGGATTCTCAAATCCTCAAACTCTTCTCTTGCATCCTCTTCCTGCCATTGAAGGGTATCAATCCATTCATCCTCCTTCACCCACATCTGGTTCATAGTGGCAGAATGGCTGTTCACCGTATCCTGGATATATAAAGGGGTTATCTCAAGCTTGTGACAGATCCTTCTGACCATCAGCATCAAATAAGCAATATCAATACCAAAGGGGCAGTACATGGAGCACCGCTTACAGACATTGCATTCTGTATGGGCAATATGGACGGCTCTCCTCAAAAACTCTATTGATACTTCCCCCTTTTTATCCAGCATTTCCCAGATGGTCTGTTTTACCTTTCCTGCCGGGGAATATGACGGATCACGGTCATTTGAAAGAAAATACAAGCAGGCCTCGGCACAGAGTCCGCAGTGCATGCAGGTTTCAACATATGCTTTAAACCTGGGACCGGTCTCCTTTTGAAGCACCTGGTTAATGGTGTTCTTTATTCTTTCCGGTGTCAATTTTGCCAATCCTGCTTCAACTGCCTCATCTGTATTTTTTTCTTTCACAACAGAAGGTTTGTCCTTTATTTCCATGTCATTTGACATTTTTATCTCCTTATCGCCTGTTACCAGTCTTTTGCATGTCTGACATTTCCGAATTCAGATCCCATATAAGCCCTTGTCAGAGGAGCCACAATCATGTGTGAGAACCTTGAGAACGGAATGAGAATAAGCATGATTTCGCCGGAAATCACATGGGCTATGACCATCGCTTTATAGAGAAAAAACTGATGATATGCCAGAAAGCCTGTAATAAAAGGTAATGCAATAATTAAGATTAATATATAATCTTTATAGGATGTTAGATACTTTACTTCCGGAACCGTGTATCTGCGGATGGCAAAAAATACCAGGGCAATGATGACAACGAGTGTTAATATATCGGCCAGGCCGTCATCCAGCGCTACCCAAGAGACCTGGAAAGCCTCGTTCACTAGAACAATATGGGACATCAAGAAAATGGGTACAATAAAGAGGAGCAGATGGAAAATATAGGATATTGAATAAAAGACCGGGCTTTGTTTTGTACTTTGGGGAAAAAATGGGATTAACCAGGCAAAGATTGATCTTAAGCTGTGCTTCAGGGTCAAATATGAATAAATATATGACTCCCTATCATTCACATCTTTGATAATGATAACAAGTTTAAATATCAGGCCAAGTATGAAAATCAGAAAAGCAATCCAAACCATTGGCCCCATAATAAAATCGATAAAGGCATTCATATTTATCTCCTTTGGTTGAACATCCTTTTATAAAATCTTGTCCATTGACAGAATCAGCCGTTGATACACACCATCTTTCACTGCTTTTTGTAAAATTTTCGTGTTATCGGGACTGATCACAGGTGTTGCCATAAAATCATATCCATTGGGGATCACTATATTGTTTACAACCAGAAAGTATTGTCCCTGCCGTTCAATTACAACTGAAACAATGTTGCCATCCGAACTGACACACGGAGTAAACACCTTGTCTGCGCCAAGATTCCATTTTTTTTGATTGACCGCAAGCGTCCAGAACCCCTTATCTTTCAGAACGGCAACCAGGGTAGAACCATCTTTGGAATACACAAGATCTGAAATCATCTGATCCGCTGCCATATTCCAGGTTACATCGTTTTCAGCAATGGTCCATTTTCCAAACTTGTCGGATGCAATCGCGGCAATATTCCCGGTCTTTTGGGAAACCACAAGGTGCCAAATCTGGTTGTATCTCTTGTTCCAGAAGGGCTGGCCGTCTTTATAAAGCATCCATTTGCCGCCTTCTTTGACCGGTGCGATGACTGATTCATCTCCTGAAATAAACAAAGGTTTCCATACAGATTGAAATTGTTTATCCCAGGCAGTATCATTGACGGCAATGCTATATTTAGTTCGGTCAAGCCGGACACCATAGGCAACATTTTTACCGGCTGAATCAAAGCTGATATCCCAGATATTCAAAAACTTTTTATCAATTGCCTTTCCATTAACTGCACAGGAAAAAATTCCATTTTTAAAAACTTCAATGTCAGCCTGTACCATTGATGTCACCTGCACGACAGCAGCAGAGCTGCCCGTATCACTCAACACCATTTCATTGATATTTTCATACATCTGGTCCCAGGGCTTATCATTGACAGCCATTCCATATTCCATATCTTTCTGGACTGCCAGACTCAGGCTTGAACCGTCTTGATTCACCTGTAAATTCCAGATAAAATCAAACCAGTTCTCCCATTCATTGCCGCTGATGCTCAATGTCCATTCCTCATCACTGCTGACACAGGCGGCAAACTTGCCGTCCGGCAATGGTCTCAAATTCCAGGCCTTGTCATACTCCTTATCCCAGGTTTCACCATTTTCACACACTGTGAACACGCCTTCCTCGACATTTACAATGCTGGCGATGGTTTCCCCGTCCGGACTGACATAGGGTTCCTCCACCCAGGTAAACCGGTCTTCCCACTCCCGGACAGGCACTTCCTTTAAATCCGTACTCCAGTCAAAAGATTTGTTCTCTTCCATTTTTGTCTCCGAATTTTTCTGATAAACGCTCATTATCTTTCAGATTCGTTGTTCATTCTCTTAATTCATTAATAATTGTATCTAAAGATGCTACGGTCAGCGGTTTTTCAATGAAGCGATCTATTCCTGCCTTGAGTATTTCAAGCTTAAGATCATCATTGACAATTGTTGCCATTAGAATTCTTGCAATGTCCGGATTCTTTTTTGCAACCTGCTTCAAAAATTCAACACCATTCATATCCGGCAAAAAATAATCTGAAATCACCATGTCAATTTTCTGATATTTGAGAGAATTTAAGCCTTCAGCCGCTGATTTAAATATTAAAAAATCCGTCTGGCTGCTGTCAAATAAAATTTTTAAGGAATCCCGAACATGCTCATCACTATCAATAAGCATGATCTGAGGTGACTTTTTATGTTGTTTCGCCATTTAATCCTAATAATTAATTGTTAAATACTTTATAGCATTGCAAGCAGAAACCATGCCAGAAAAAAGGATTGTGAATTTAATTTATAAAACCAGTGTCTTAGGATATTTGGCGTTGACTATTTGGTTGAAAATATATGAATATTTATAAAAATTCGAAACTTATTTAGAAATCTTTCTAAATTTAGAAAATTTTAGAAATTTTGCCTATCCCAAAATCAGTGGTAACTGCTTTAAAAAAGGCCATGATCTGTTTTGTTTTTTCTCCTGGCCGGCCCGATGCAATGGTTATATCATTGACCTTGATGACGGGCACGATTTCCTTGTTCGATGCACTAATAAAAATTTCATCCATTTCCAGAAGCCCCACAAGCTCCATATGGCGCATCTCAAGCTTAAGGTCTTCCGGAATCAGCTTGAGGATAATACCTCTTGTAATCCCCGGCAGGATGCTGTCTGGAGGCGTAATGATGGTGGTGCCTTTGATTCCAAAAATATTGGTGGTGGTGCCCTCCAATACCCGCTGATTCCGATCAACATAGACAGCTTCCACAGCCCCGGTCTTGTGGGCTTTTTGTAATGCAGACACGGCTGATAAATAATTGGTGCTTTTGGCGGTGGGGATAAATCGTTCTATGTCAACGGTGATAATGGATGCACCGTCCGTATACCACCAGTCCGGCAACCGAAGTTTGGGGGTGACCATGACCATGAGAACCCCGTTACCCTGTGGCGTCACCCCGTCCGGGCTCACACCGCCGGTATAAACTATCCGGACATTGGATTCATCATGATGGGGGTTCCTGTCAATAGTTTCCTGAACAATTTTACATATTTCTTCAGTGGTATGCAAAAGTTTCAGACCGATTTCCTTTGCTGAATTTTCAAGACGTTTAACATGCTCTTTAAGATAAAAAGGGCGTTTGTTGTAGGTAACCAGAAAGTCAAACACCCCGAATCCCCTTAAAACAATAATATCTTTGGCAGATATCCGGGCATCCTCATCATCAATAAATTCTCCGTTAATATAATATATGTCCACTTTTTTACTCCTGTTTATTGATGTTCTCTATTCTGTAAGCACAAGATTGTTTCGATGAATGATCTCATCATAATGTTTACCACCAAGACACGCTTCTATTTGGAATGTTTTTAATCCCTTTATCAAATTGATATCAAAAGATCTGTAATTGACCAGCCCAATTCCGATAATTTCATCGGCAAGTGTCTTAAAAGAGACAGCAGCACCTTCTTCAAAATCTCCTTCTACTGTGACAACCCCTATGGGCAGCAAGCTTTTTCCATTTTTCCTGACTGCACGGACAGCCCCATCATCGATAACAATACTTCCTTTGGGAGCAAGTGTATAAGCAATCCAGCATTTCCGGCTGGCCATTTTTTCTTTTCTTGGAACAAAGTATGTGCCTTGATCTTCACCGTCAAAAAGCCGCAATAACACATTCGATGTGTCTCCTCGGGCCACTATCATGGGGATTCCAGCCGAAGTTACTTTCTTGGCGGCCTGAATTTTACTGAGCATTCCTCCGGTGCCCAGTGTTCCGGGGATTCCACTTGCAAATTCTTCAATTTCTTTTTTAAAACTTGTAACTCTTGAAATCAACCTCGCATTGGAAAATCTCCTTGGATCTTTATTATATAACCCATCAATATCGGTTAAAATGAATAAAAAATCAGCATCCATCAACAAGGTGATCATTGCAGAAAGATTATCATTATCCCCTAGTTTTATCTCTTCAACCATGATGGTATCATTCTCATTAATGATGGGCACGACTTTCCAGTTGATGAGCGTATACAAGGTGTTTCTTGCATTCAGATACCGTTTTCGGTTATTCAAATCTTCAGCGGTCAAAAGAATCTGGGCAACCTTTTTATCACACCCGGCAAAACTTTTCTCATAGGCATTCATCACTCCGCTCTGACCAATGGCTGAAATTGCCTGGCGTTTGGGTATCTCATCCGGACGGCCTTTCATTTCCATTTTCCGCAAACCGGCTGCCATGGCCCCCGAGGATACCAGAATCACCTCGATCCCTTTATCCATAAGGGTACTGATCTGCCTGGAGATGGATTCAATCACTTCCAGGTTTAAACTGTTCTTTGCAGTGATCACATTACTGCCCAATTTTACAACCACCCGCTTGGCATTGATCAATCGTTGTTTTGGCATGGCTTGTCTCTAACTGAACTCTTTGTTTAATGGTTTATGTGTGAATGGTTTAGCCGTCTTACCTGTATACTCTTTTACCATATGCCCGTCACCCATCAACCGCCATTGATAAATCATAAGACCTTCGAGACCAACCGGCCCTCTTGCATGAATTTTATTGGTACTGATACCCACCTCAGCGCCCAGACCAAACCTGAATCCATCGGCAAATCTGCTGCTGCAATTTACAAAAGCATCTGCTGTATCTGCATAATCCATAAAAGAAAGGGCTCTTTTCTTATCGCCTGTAACAATCACATCTGTGTGGCCTGATCCGTATCGGTTAATATGTGCAACCGCTTCTTTCAGGGAAGGGACAACTTTAATGGAGACAACCAAGTCAAGGTATTCGGTTTGCCAGTCAACCTCTGTGGCTGCTTCAACGTCAATGATGGCGCCCGTGTTTTCGCATCCATAAATTTTGACACCCTGCTCTTCTAATTTGGACTTTAAAACTGGAAGTATTTCTCCAGCCAGGGCTTCATGAACCAGGATGGTTTCTGTTGCATTGCAAACCGCCACATACTGGCATTTGCTGTCTATTGACAGATCTATTGCCATTTTTGGATCAGCAAACCGGTCGATATAAAGATGACAAATCCCGTCTGCATGTCCCAGGACAGGAATGACCGTATTGTCCATAATATAGCGCACAAACTCATTACTGCCCCTTGGAATAATCAGATCAATCGAAGTTTCAAGCTTTAACATCTGATCCACATCACTGCGTGTTTCAAGCAGTCCCAGCCATCCTTCAGGCAATTTTGCGTCAACACCAGCTTTAGAAATGATAGTTGCCAGAATTCGATTGGTGGCTGATGCCTCGCTCCCACCTTTCAGCAATACTGAATTCCCACTTTTCAGGCAAAGAGCGGCAATCTGTACCAGGGCATCGGGACGGGATTCAAAAACAACCCCGATCACACCAATGGGTCTGCTCACCTTAAAAAGTGTAAGCCCTTTGTCCAGTTCCATAGCACTCAGTGTTTTACCTACCGGATCCTCCAATTTTATCAGGCTTTCAATACCATCACAGGTTTCTGATATTTTGGTACGATCAAATCTCAAACGTTTCATCAAAGGTGCGTCGAGATCATCTTTTTTAGCTTGTCCAAGATCATTTTTATTTGCTTCAATAATGAGATCTATATTTTCTTCTAACGCTTTGATAATATTTTGCAGCGCATTGTCTTTTATGTCACTTGAAAGTGCTGACATGAAGATAGCAGCTTTTTTACAATGAGATGCAATTGACTGAATATCCATTTTTCCCCTTAACCTAAAATTCCAATTCGTTTGACCAAGGATTTATTCATCCATTAAATTCGTTGTCCTGTCAAGGGGAAAATCCAATCCTGACAGAAGCAACTCAAACCAATAAATTCCTTATTTTCTTCCAATCAATAAAAAAATAAATCAGACAAAAAATTGCTCTCTATAGGGGCAAGCTCCTTTTATCCCTTTTTTCGAAAACACAATCTCCCACAACAAATTCCTTCTTGACCTGAAACTGCCCGCACATAAAAGAAGATAATAGGTCCACATACGGTAAAACCTCTCATCATA
>NZ_JABZFL010000102.1 GCF_014237455.1 Desulfobacula sp.
AAAGATTCCAGGAATTGCAAAAAAGTTCAAGGCAGCGTTAATGTTGAGAGCCAGTTATGGGCTGTTCGGATTTCAGCACCATTTGGAAATGTTTTTTCCTTTTTTAATTCTTTGACAACCTGAACCATTTTTAACTGTGGAAAAATTTTCTGAACACTTCAAAATTTGAACTCAAGTTATTGTCTTTCCATTTAACTTCCACCATTAGTACTGGATCATCATCGGATGTGGTACAAAAATCAATCTCTTTTTTATCCTTGTTTTTCAGGTAAAACAGCTTTTTTGTTTCTCCAAAACAATCTTCCCGAAAATGTATTTCCTTTTGAATGGCACATGCAACAGTGTTCTCCAGTTTAATACCCTGATCACCCATGACCTGCCCGGTATCATAAAAATAGAATTTAGGCGCTTTTTGAATTGCCCTGGCAATATTTTTATGAAAAGGGGGAACTTTAAAAATTATATACATATTTTCAAGTATCGTGAGCCATCTTTTTACAGTTTTATCAGAGCATTGTAAATCCTGCGATAAAGAGGCATAGGATATCGGGCTTCCCACACGGTGTTTTAATAATTGAATCAGTGTTTCAATCTGGATGATTTGCTGGACATTCTCAAGATCAATTATGTCCTGCTTTAAAATAATATCCAGGTGTGATTTTTTCCAACGATTGTAAAATCGGGTTGTCCCGTTTAAAAATGGTTCAGGAAAACCGCCGGAAATTAAAAGTTTGTCTAATTCCGCTTCAAGGTTATCAGGGTTTAAAAAATTGTTAATTTCTTTTAAATCCAGGGGATGCAATCTAAACTGGAAAAATCTTCCCGCCAAAGAATCGCCAACCTTTCTGTAAGTGTCGAGTTTGGCGCTGCCGGTAACAAGAATTGAGGGCGGAATGCCTTCCGTATCATAAACTCCTTTTAACCATGATTTCCAGTTCTTTAACTTATGAAGTTCATCAAAGATAACAATCTTTTTTGATCTGTCCCAGGATCTTTCCTGCAAGCCCAACCTGTCGTCCGGATTATCAAAGTTGAAGTAATCATAATCAGGATTTAACATTTTGGACAGCGTTGTCTTTCCTGTCTGGCGTGGCCCGGTCAGCAGGATTATTTTTTTATCCAGATCTTCCTGAATATATTTTTCCAAGTATCGTTTCATATCGTCTATATCGGATTTAATTCCGAAATAGTCAAGACTTTTTCGGAATTAAGTCCGATGTGAAAATCAGATTGCGCCACAATATTTATTTTACATGGCGTTACATGGCGCAATAATGAAAATAGATTTCTTCATCTTTTATCTGCGTTTTTTGATGAGTTTGTAAACTTCTTTTCTGTGAATTATACCAAAGATAAAAATAGTGTTACCAGAAACCTTGAAAACAATACGGTAATCTCCGACTCTCAACTTCCAGTATCCTCTGAGGGTTTTCCGCAATGGTTTTCCATAGGTTTCAGGTTGCGTGGCCAGCCGATCTTCAATGGCTCTTTTGATCATGCCTTTGTTTTTAGCATCAATTTTAGGCAGGTCGGATAGTTTAACATCCGGGTGGTATTTGAATTTTAAGACCATACATCGTCATGACTCAGGGCTTTTGAGTTATCCCATGATTCTTCCCTTTTTTTGGCAAATCCAGAAAGGGCGATATCCTCTTGAATTTCCAAAGCCTCTTTGATCAAATCCCTGACTTTAGCGGACAATGAGACATTGTCCTTTTCTGCCAGAAGTCGAACATCCTGGTAAAGTAAATTATTCAGGACTACATTTATACGTGGATTTTGAGACGGCATACGCTTCTCCTTTAAATAAAATTAAGTTTAAGTGTAACAGTGATGACACACCATGTCAAGTTTTGGAGTAACAGGCATTTAAACAGAAACAACGGGGAATATGCTCTATTGCCTTCTTTCTTATGGCCAACAGGATAGTCCTTCAAGAGCATGGATTCAATCCGACCCCACTCCAGAAAGCTTAAAAGCCCCTTTTTGGCCCTGAAAAGTGCACTCTAAGACCATTTCAGGCTTTTGTTATTATGAGTTTTTCTATTTTATGAGAAAAAAAATTTTTATTCCATAAACTCAGACTATGCTGCTCTAACGGTCTGAGAAATAGCCGGACATCATCTGCTGCAGCCGGCCAATCAATATGAACGGCTTTTCGAGTCAACTCTCGTTTCAGCCATTCTATATTAAAATTAATTTTTTGTTGTCCCCATGGCCCCCACTGAAACAAAGCTGCTTGTAAATGGGCAAGGTTTGCCTGAACACCCTTTTTTACGTACCAGCTAAAGTCATACCAGTCTCTACCCTTCAGATAGGGCCTGCAAAGCAGTGCATGAATTTTTAACGCGAAATTGCTGCTTAAATCCTGATGGCAGATTTCAAAATCCAGAGGGAAATCCAGATAACTATATTCAAAACCAGAACTATCAGGAGGGTCTACATCAATCTCTAATTTAATTTTTTGCATTTGTCTCGGGTTGCCTCTGAAAAATGACAGATTAAGCTGGTTGCAGATTGAACTGTCTTTGATCAGGGCTTTTTTTACCCGTTGATCCATCCTGCTTTTATCTAATACTTGTGATTTAAGTCCGAATTCTTCAAAATGGCCACGCATACCCTGAAGATATACAGGCCAGTTAAATTCAGGATCAGGTATTTTCAATATAAAATCAAGGTCTTCTGAAAATCGTTTCATTCCATGTAAAATCCTCAGACTGGTGCCGCCTTGGAATGCTGCCACCTCAAAAAAACCAGCTCGCCACAAACTATACAGGGCAATATCCTGAAGAATTTCTTTAACTGCATGATTTTCTTCCAAATTATTGGCTGCGTTATAGGCAGTTAATTTTTCCTGAATCAGCTCAATCAATGTCTAATTCCCTGCTAAGACACGATAAATATGAATTTACCCGTTTATGTTTGTAAATCAATTTTAAAATTTTAATGTCATTAGCAGTAATGGCAGCTAATGATTCCGGATCAATTCGCAGTCCTTCTAAAAGCCAGTCCCTTCCTTCCCAGGATAATTTTCTCAAACAAACCAGATCCATTAATGCCCTGCATGGTTTTGCCACCAGCATGGTTTGACCGTTTACCTGATGCCGGCTCACCAATTCCAGAAAATACTCTCGTTGAACTGCAAGGGGTTGAAAATTTAAAATTCCCATTTTTTCCTGCTCAAATTGGCGGGATTTCCGGCCGGGCACCACACTTGCTGTTGTAAAAACCGCCTCGGGAATCCAGCCGTGGTATGCCAATGCTGTCTCAAAAGAAATATAACTGCCAGGCGCAATGGCTTGTGCCAGAACAAACGGGTGGCACTGATAATCCCGAAATCGCTCATTGAGCATATACAACCCGCGTTGAAATCGAGATAATTCCCCGGTTTTAATCGCACGGTTAACCAGACTGTGACGGCGCTGTGCACTTCCACCTACCAGCCGTTTCAGTTGAGAAACTTTAAGTATCCTATTTGCAAGTCCCTGCTCAATGATCTTATTTGTTAAGGTGTTCATGTTCTATAAAATACCATATACTTTCACAAAATGAAAGTATATGGTATTTTTATTCATCTAAGACCATTTGTGGAGCGTAAATTTCCCTTTACAATTGGAGGAAAATTGATATAATTTGCCCTGACAATTGGTTGTAAAACACTATAATTTACCCTTGCAACAGGATTAAAGATTCAAAATGATTGAGCGAACAGCTTTGAAGTATTTGATAACATGGAAAGAGAGTAAGAATAGAAAACCTTTGATTCTCAGAGGCGCTCGTCAAGTTGGAAAAACGACTGTGGTAGAAATTTTTTCAAAACAGTTTCAAAACAGGATTTTTTTAAATATGGAGGATGCAGAGCATAAGAGATTTTTTAAAGAGAGTTTGTCCTTCAAAGAAAGAATTTCTGCAATTTTTCTTGCTCATTCCACTTCAGTAAATGATAAAAACACTTTGTTGTTTATTGATGAGATACAGGCCTCAAAAGAGGCTGTGGCGACACTTAGATATTTTTATGAATTCATACCTCACGTCTATGTTATTGCAGCCGGCTCTTTGCTCGAAACAGTCATCAATACCAAAATAAGTTTTCCGGTAGGACGAGTGGAATATTTAATGATTCACCCCTGTTCTTTCAAAGAGTTTTTATACGCACTAAAAGAGTATGAAATTGCCAACTTGTTTTCACAAATTCCATTTCCGGACTACGCTCATGACACAACGATAAAACTTTTCCGAGAGTATATGCTTGTTGGTGGAATGCCTGAAGCGGTTTCTGTCTATGCCGGGAATAGAGATATGGTTGAGGTTAACAATATTTATGAAGGATTAATTTCATCATTTATTGAAGATGTTGAAAAGTATGCATCAAATGGATTTATTCGGGTTGTGAGACATATCTTGAAAACAGCTTTTCCGTTTGCCGGAAATAGAATTAAATTTCAAGGTTTTGGAAACTCTCTTTATTCCTCAAAAGACGTTCATGAATCATTGAATTTACTTGAAAAAGCAATGTTGATGAAATTGATATATCCGACTACGGCAGTCTCATTACCCGCAATAGATAACCTGAAAAAATCACCCAAACTACAGCTTCTTGACAGTGGAATGTTTCATTATCAGGCAGGCCTTCAACAAGAACTGTTTATTGAGGAGAACCTTGAATCCGTTGCTTTTGGAAAATCTATTGAGCATACAATGGGAATAATGCTGTACGCAGAGTTCATGAAACCGTCTTCAAAGCTGAATTTCTGGGTTAGAGAAAAGCGTCAGTCAAGTGCAGAGGTTGACTTTGTATTTCCCTATAAAACATTTTTAATTCCCGTTGAAGTAAAATCAGGAGCGGCCGGGAAACTTCGCTCTTTGCATCAATTTATGGATCGTACACCCCACAACATGGCTGTTAGATTTTGTGGCAGCCCTGTCTCTATTGAAATTGTAAAAACAGTCGGTGGGAAAAATTATAATTTACTGAATTTGCCATGGTATTTAGCAGGTGTGCTTAACGATTATTTTAAATATCTTGATCAAAAGCGTATTGATCAACAAATCGTCTAAGCTGGTGATTGTCGCCCCCAAAAATAACACATGGATTTGACACCGCTGACAGAGTTTTTTCCAAAACAGGGCATTTGTTTTCTAGCTAATTGAGCCCGATCTCCTTTCCAAATATCAGGGATTGCGCCATGATATTTGTTTTATATGGCGCAATAATGAAAAAAGTTTCATTTTGACGTAGCCGCAATATTCCCAATATAACTTACAATAACAATGACTCAAGATATTTCATGCCCTTGCAGATCCTGACACCGTTGTCCATTCTCTCTCGTTTCAAATGCAGTACCAGTTGAGCAGCCGGGATATCATACCGTTTGTTGAAGTTAAGCAATGCCCTGGTCGGTCGGGACTCGGATCGTTTGACTTCAATCATCAATTCAGGGGTATTGTCCTGAACCAGACAAAAGTCAACTTCAGCGCCATCCTTGGTCCTGATGTAGTGGAGAGACGCTGGCTTTCCTTCAAGGTCAACCTGTGCGTAAACATGTTTCAAAAGGCACAATGCTGCCAGGTTTTCAAAAACTGCACCCT
This sequence comes from Desulfobacula sp., assembly GCF_014237455.1. Lineage (GTDB taxonomy): Bacteria > Desulfobacterota > Desulfobacteria > Desulfobacterales > Desulfobacteraceae > Desulfobacula. The sequence continues at coordinate 5,590 of NZ_JABZFL010000102.1, forward strand.
CATCACCTTTTATCATGCCGGTGTCATAAAAATATATTTTCGGTGTTTTTAAAACAGATCGGGCAATATTTCTGGAATATGGGGTTACTTTGAATATAATAAACAATGATTCCAGTATCTGGATATATTTTTTTACGGTATTGGGCGAAATACTGACATCTTCGGCAATAGACTGATAGGAAACCGGAGAACCGGTCCTTGATCTTAACAAATCAAGGATTAACTGGATCGCCTTGAAATCGTGAATTCGCTCAAAATCAAGAATATCGGTTCGAATCAGGCCGTCCACATACTGCATCCTCCAGCGATCAGCATCAATACTGCTGTCCGTTAGAAAAGGTTCTGGAAATCCTCCCCGGCTTAGAAAAAAATCCGGGTCCACAGGGACATTAACATGGACAGCTTCAGCAGGTGAAAAAGGGAGCAGGCGATGCCTGAAAAAACGACCTGCTAAAGAATCTCCCTGCTGCCTGAACGCTTCCAGCCGCGCGCTGCCGGTAACAAGAATCATCATATCAGCAGGTTTGGTATCATAAATACCTTTAAGATAGTTCTTCCATCCATTCATTTTATGGAGTTCATCAAGAACAAGCAGCGTTGTGTTTTCCAGCCAGGCCTCATCTTTAATTATCCTGCGGTCACCGGCACTGTCATAATTTAAATATACGCTTCCGGGAAACAACCGGGCAATATCTTTTGCAAGCCAGGTTTTGCCAACCTGTCTCGGACCGGTGATAAAGACCATCTTTTTTTTCAGGTCATTAATAATTTGTTGTTTTTGCTGCCTTTCCATATGTCTATTCTGCATCACTTTGCGGAAAAGTCAAGACTATTCGGCAAAACGTTGCAGAATAGTCATGCTCTTAACAATTCCTGTTAAAAAACACATTATTTTCTATCTGCGTTTTTTGATGAGGTTGTAAACTTCTTTTCTGTGAATGATACCAAAGATAAAAATAGTGTTACCGGAAAAAAGTTTTCAACTGAACAATGTTTGATTGGATAACTCTATTTAAATCTTCATAAATTCTGGCTTCACCATAGCTTCTCTCATGATCTGCCATTAAACCGTTTACTTCGTTTCCTACAGCCTCACACATTTCGTTTGTTAATGATATCAATAGTTTTTTCCGGACATTCATGTCCCTGGCAAAGATTTCAAAAGAATGATTTTTAATCCGATCGAGCCTGAAAGTTCGGCCGATCGCCATTGCAAACTTATTTTCCAGAGGATACACCTGAGTCGAGACTAAGTCATAGAACGGAGCTAATTTAAAATCATTGCTATGTAAAATAGAAAAATTTTTACCATGAGCATCATGATTACCAATAATATAATTAAAAATCATCATACGTATAAAGAGGAGTCTGTTCGTTGCGCCTTTATTTGATAAGTATTCATCAATTAATTCTCGACATTCCGCAAATCCCGGGCCACCAGTCTCTTGATATTTTTGTTCAGCCGGATATCCCATGGCTTGACAAAAATCCTCCTGGTGAATACGAACAATTTCCTTGTTAAGTTCCTGTCGATCATATCGGTCCACTATAAACAACTCATGTCCGCCGATTTTCTTGATTTTAGAACGTGGAATCGAAAAACCTGATCGCTGTGCCAATTCCATACAAAAAGCTTCATTTCTCGGGATATCGTTAAAACCGGCATTAATGGGTTTAATGATATGTGTAGTTGCAGAGCCTGAATTCTTCGGTAAAAAAAACTGAGTATTTTTAATATAAACCGGCAACTTGTCCTGTGCCCCGGCCAAAGATAGTTTTGCTTGTCTCATTTCCGGATATAATTTATATCTCCCCGGATCAACCAGCATTTTATCAAGAGCCTCTATCAACTCCTGGGTAATATTTTCATATTGACCAGGGGTGAAATCAGGGTCTTGATCAGCAGGGATGATAGAAAGTGCTCCCGCACAATCTTCTCCAAAATTTTCTAAAAAGGCATAGGTGTCCTTTTTGCCAAATCTGTGACGGAAGGCCAATACTGTCCTTGTGTTGCTTTCCGGAAGAAGATTTTCGAAAAAAGCAGTACTTGCAGCCGGTGCAAATTTTTCTTTCCTGCAGGGAAGTGAAAGAGAAACAGGTGCAGATTCATTCCTTATCCAATCTTGAGAATATTGAAATACGACCCTGCCTTTTTTGTGACGATCCAATGTGCCGACCAATCGTTTATTCCATATAACCTGTAATCGATCTGTCATTTTTCAGTCTCTATCGAATCGGGTGTCACATATAGTTTTAGACCTAAAGCATGAAGTAATACAAAAGCCTTGTCCATCTGTATTGTCTCTTTTCCTCTTTCAACATCACTGATGAATTTCACGCTTGTGCCTGTAATATCAGCCAGATCTGATTGCCTCATCATCTTCTTTTTTCGGGTGTTTTGAATGGCTTTCCCAAGGTATTTAACTAAACGGACACGGTATGGATATACAATGTTTTCTTTCATATTAACCCTCAGCTTAACCGTACGATAAAAAACAGGACAAATTATCAAGTTTCACCGTACAGTTAAATTTTCCAATTGTCAAACATCTTCACCGAACGGAGGGTATTTTTTCAAATATCAAGTATTGCGCCACAATATTTATTTTATGTGGCGCAATTATGAAAAATGTGCCATATTGTTATCATGACAAAGCAAATACGGCAAAATGAGTTAGATGCTGTTCTGAGCGCAGTCGGTCAATTTCCTGAAGGCGCGTCTGTTAAAGATGTCAGCACTGTCATGGAAAAATTGTTATCCCGCCGGACGCTTCAGCGCCGTCTGGGGCAACTTGTAGCGCAGAAAAAGCTGATCCTGAAAGGCCGGGGCCGGGGCAGCAGATACATTGAAAAAGTAAGACTATCATTAGATGCCACACTCCCCACGCTTAAAGGTGAATCTCATGCCGAGGTCTATATCCCCGTATCCCGGAAAGGAGAGCAAATTAAGCAGGCGGTTCGCAAACCGGTTCAGAATCGTCAGCCCGTGGGGTATAATAGAAAGTTTATCGATGATTATATTCCCAATACAACCTTCTACCTTTCTCATGAGATCCGGCAGCGTCTTTATGAAATGGGACAATCGCTGGATGATTGCCGGCCGGCCGGAACATATGCACGGCAGATATTTAATCGTATTTTGATTGACCTGTCATGGAATTCAAGTCGTCTGGAGGGCAATACCTACTCATTGCTTGAAACAGATCGTCTGCTTGAATTTGGTGAAGTCGCCGAGGGAAAGCAGGCAAAAGAATCACAAATGATTCTGAACCACAAGGCTGCTATCGAACTGTTAGTGGGACAGGCCAGGGAAGTCGGATTCAACAGCTATACAATTTGCAATCTTCATGCGCTTTTATCGGACAACCTGCTGACCGATCCAGGGGCGTGCGGGAGGTTGCGCGCCATTCCGGTTGGGATAAGCGGGACAGTTTATATTCCCCTGGAAATGCCGCAGTTGATAAAAGAGTTTTTTTTAAAACTGCTTGAAAAAGCGACTGCAATTGAAAACCCGTTTGAACAGGCTTTTTTTGCAATGATCCATTTGCCATATCTCCAGCCATTCGAAGACGTAAACAAGCGGGTCTCACGCCTGTCTGCAAATATTCCCCTTATTCGAGAGAATCTATGCCCCCTTTCGTTTGTTGATGTGCCTGAGCAAGCCTATATTGACGGACTGATGGGGATGTATGAACTCAACAGGACTGAGCTGCTCAGGGATGTTTTTATATGGGCATATGAGCGTTCCTGCGCCCGTTATTCAGCTGTCCGCAGTTCACTTGGAGAGCCTGATCCTTTCCGGCTTCGCCACCGCACACTTATTTTTAATATCGTCAATAATGTTGTGCTGGGTGTTATGAATAAAAAAATGGCCGTGTCTTTCATAAAACAAAGCGCAGTCGAAAAGATTGAGTTAAAGGAACGAGATCGGCTTGTTGAAGTTATAGAAACGGAATTGATGGGCCTGCATGATGGAAATATTGCCCGTTACCGCATTCGCCCTTCAGAATATGAGAAATGGAGAATAACATGGACCGCACAATGATGATTAAAACCACTACATCTCAACAAAATAACTTTATCAGACATATATTGCTTCCTGTTCTATTCGTTCAAAGAATTTGCTATTACTTAGGCTGCGTTTCCGAACAATTTCAATTTTTTTATTCAATTTTTTTTCATGTCTTGGTCAGAATATGGATTATATGGTCACATTCAGTATGTACAAGATTAATTAAATACTCCCAGAATGCCTTGTTTTCAATTGTTGTGGAGATAATCTGCGGGGGCAGAAAACGTTTCATTTCCCAGGTAAAGTCTGAATTTGCCTCTGGTTTGTTTGCTAAAGCTTTTTGCCGATCGCCCAGTAGTGCAATAAATTTTTGAATATCACATTTATGATCCTTTATTTTTTTTGCCACCAGATCAACCGGCACGTCAATATTTTGCTGTTTAAGCCAGCTTATATCCCATAAATCCCGATTTTTTATTCTGTTTGGCCGTAAAGCCAGGGCAATAAATTTATCTGCCAGTATTTCCTGCCTGCTTTGTGCCAGGACAATCAAACCGGATGTTCCCATATCAACATTGTAATGATTTCGTAGGAGAACAGGACGTCTGTCATAACTGGGGATCGCACAAATATCAATATTGATCCTCTGAAGAGGCAGATTTTTCTGTTCCGGCCTGGTGGTTATCTTTAGTTTCCAGGTATCTGCATTGCCGGTTTCCTTTATCGGTTTGCTGATAGTGATATGCAGACCATATTTTTTGTATAAGCGGCTTATCAGTACATCACTCAAGTTATTCAACATTGTGCGTTTGAAGTTATGACCGCCTGTAAAGTCTAAATCTTCACTCAGACGTTTGGATCCATAGCAGGAGCGCAAACAGGTTCCGCCAATAAAGGTAAGATTTTCCAATAAACCTGCTTCGCTCATCTCACGTAAGATATCATGATGAAGAAGTTCTTTTTCCACAACTATCTTTAATGGCGACAGTTCTCCATGGTTTTTCATGGCCTGTGAAACCAGTTGATCAAATAAATTCATTGGCAGTTTCCCAGTTAATTAAATCTGTGTTTCGTCTGGTTCGTTTCATGTCTTTAACTGCCTGCTTGATTGATGCACGCCATAAGTGGCAGCGAAAATCATATGTAAGCTCACAGGCAAGAGCCGCAGGTATATTTTTAGTATGGATGAACTCTATGTGGCCAAATGCTCCGCAATCAATAATATTACTGCGACCGGAAGACATAAGCGTAATCCAGTTCATGGGGATTTGAGATATCACCCCTGTATCGCTTAACACAGACTCCAGGCTTAAATAATTAAATTCATGAGCCCGAAGCCGTGCAGCCGCATGATACAGAACCAGACCTGTTTCAAAAGAGACCTTTGGGTAAAGATAAAGCCCCCGGCAGATACGCTTGAGCAGACCATTTTTAACGGCACGGCTTATAAGTACCCTGAACGCCCCTTTTGTCTGGTCCGGATTAATCCCTCGCAGGTCACCCAGGGAAAACATAAAATGTTCTTTATCTGCAAGTTCTGATAAAATAAGATCTAATTGCCTGATAGTCTGCATATTTTTATAATCTCTCCACAGTAAGTTACGTTTATAGTAACTTTATGTAGAGAGATTGTCAACTATCTAAACTGGAAAAATCTTCTATGGTTTTGCTGTCAAATTTTATGGATTCGAGAACAGTTTTGGCCATAATAACTTGACAAAATGTATAGCATGAATATATACATAATATATGTATGGGATATACAGGAAAATATCATATCAATGTCTCGGCTTTGATTGGGATAAAGGGAATGTTGATAAAAACTGGCTGAAACATAAAGTCAGCTCTGCAGAGTGTGAGCAAATTTTTTTCAACCGCCCCTTAGTGGTTCAAAACGACATAACACACTCAAAGACTGAGAAAAGATTTTATGCGCTTGGCAAAACAGATTCGAAAAGATCTCTATTTATTGCATTTACTGTAAGAAAAGATCTTATTCGTGTCATTTCAGCAAGAGATATGAGTCGTAAAGAAAGAGAGGTGTACAATAATGAGCAAGCGAATACCTGAATTTAAAAGCGAAGACGAAGAAAGGGAGTTTTGGGCCACTCACGATTCAACTGAATATATTAATTGGAATCAGGCAGAAAGGGTCACATTTTCAAATCTCAAGCCTTCGGTAAAAAAAATATCCCTCCGCCTTCCTGAGTCTATGCTGGAAGAGCTGAAACTTTTGGCAAATAAAAAAGATGTGCCATATCAATCTCTTTTGAAAATTTTCATAGCAGAGCGTATCGAAAAAGAACTTCGAGCACATTAGAGTCCAAGTTCCTTACAAAACGTTTTCATGGGCAGGACTCTCACCCCGTTTTCAAACATCAGATATTGACTTTAGTCTAATTGTCGTATATTTGTATTTTAACTGTCGTATATTTGTATGGAGTTTGCTTATGGTTGCCAAGGTCAAAAAAACATTAGAAAGAAAAATTTATTATCGTATTAAACGTGCTAAAGTATCTACATTTATACCATCCGATTTTGCAGATTTTTCTGACCGGGATCAGGTACTGCGCGTATTGAGAAAATTGATTCAGAAAAATATTATTATCCGTGTCGGTCAAGGTGTCTATACACGGGCAA
>NZ_JABZFL010000055.1 GCF_014237455.1 Desulfobacula sp.
GATATAAAAACCATTGAAGAGCAAGTAACCGCATTTAGAAAATGGCTTATCAATGATCCACAGAACAAAAAGACTTATGCTAAAATGCTTGAGCAAATTGATAAATATTGGGAAAAATTATTTGCAGACCCTTTACCAGTCCAATCTTCTGAAGGGATCATATATATTCAACCGCAAAGGACGAACAACATCCTGGAAAGATTTTTTCGATCGGAAAAACGCCGCGGTCGTAAAAAGACTGGGACTGCATCTATGGGTAAAGTATTAAAATCGCTTATAGCTGAAACCCCATTGGTTCAAAATTTAAAAAATGCTGAGTATATGAAAATTATCCTTGATGGGTGTTCAAACCTGGCAGAAAGATTTTCTAAAATAGATTCTCATCTGGTGCAACAGAAGATGGCGGAAGCAAATAATAACAGCGGAAGGATTTTACCTGAGATCAAAAAGCTGATAAGAGATTCTGAGTTCACCAAAAAGATTGCATTGTTGTTCCTCTCAGAAAGCAAAATAAGTGCCAACTGTCATTTGCGCTCATAGTAAAAAGGTCTTAGAGTGCACTTTTTGGTGCTAAAAAGTGGGTTTTAAGCAGAGATATTCAAGTGACCCAGGCCATTGAAAAAGAGTTGTGCACTATTATCTGTGCACTATTATCTTGCAAGGCATCAATAATTAATGTATATTTTAACTATACATTAAAGCAAGGAGGTCCCTGATGAAAGCAACAGTGGTTGATTTAAGATATAAGATGAATGATGTGCTTAAAGCACTCGATAGAAATGAACAAGTGACGGTTCTCTATCGTGGTAAAATCAAAGGAATTCTTATGCCCGCTAAAAAACAGATAACAAATTTGAAGATTTCTGAGCATCCTTTTTTTGGTATGATTGCCTCAGGCACTAGCAGGTCTGTTTTGGATGAATTGGATACATTAAGGGGTTCCAGGTACGATGATATTTGATACTGATATTTTTATATGGGCGCAAAGAGGCAATGAAAAAGCAGCAGCGCTGATGCAAAAAACCCAGGAGAGATATCTATCCATCCAGACCTACATGGAACTTTTACAATGTGCTAAAAATAAAACTCAGCATAAACATGTAAAGGACTTTTTAAGCTCTTTTGGGTTTATTGTTCTCCCATTGACAGAAAACATCGGGCATCGTGCTTCAATCTATGTTGAAGAATATACATTGAGTTCAAGTATTCGTTCAGGAGATGCTATTGTAGCCGCAACAGCAGTAGAAAACAACATGATACTTTCATCAAGCAATGCGAAACATTTCAAAGTGATAAAAGATTTAAAACTGAAAATATTTAAGCCGTAAAAAACGGGGGTTTTTAATAAGCCAAGCCTGACCATAGGGATATACTATTGACATATCCATTGTTAAGTTTTATTCTATGTTTGACCATTAAATTGTTTTTCAGGAGGTATCGATATGGCACATGTTCAAACTAAAGTTTTTAAAAGCAACAGAAGCCAGGCGGTTCGCTTACCCAAGGCTGTTGCGTTTCCGGAATTTATAAAAGATGTTGAAATTACGGCAATCGGTAATGAGCGTATCATAACTCCGGCGGGTCAATCCTGGGATGACTGGTTTGCTGCGGCAGGGGTCTCAAATGATTTTATGGAGGAGCGGCAACAACCGGAAGATCAAATCCGGGAGTCCCTGTAATGCTGAAGTATTTGCTGGATACAAATATTGTCATTACCGATTGCCGTAATTTCAACATCTTTTATAAATTCCGGAAACGCAACAGCCTTGGGTAAGCGAACCGCCTGGCTTCTGTTGCTTTTAAAAACTTTAGTT
>NZ_JABZFL010000019.1 GCF_014237455.1 Desulfobacula sp.
ATCCCATGCAAAATGTTCATCTGTTTTCCTTTGTCTGATGGTATAAAAATCTTTATTAATCTGTTCATGAGATAGCGCATTCTGCCAAATTTCGAAATTAAAGTGCTCTCGCCAGGCATCAAATTTAGCCCCATGTTCCCATGCATTTTCGATAACATTGCATAATTTTCTGTCGCCTCGAGATAATAAAGATTCAAAAATTGTTTCTTTTGGTGAACTAAGGCTTAGTTTGATGCCTTTAACGTATAGATTTTCACGTAACAATTTTTGTTTTTCAACAATTTTATTTTTTTGATCAATTGGCACCCATTGGAAAGGGGTAAGTGGCTTTGGGATGAATGTTGATATTCCAACATTTAATTTTGCCCGCTTCCCCAGAACTTTCATGCCTTCTCCCAGAACTTTTTTGCAAAGAGAAGCAATTGCTAATACGTCTTCCTCTGTTTCTGATGGATGCCCAATCATAAAATAGAGTTTTATGGTGGACCAGCCATGTTGATAAATTTGGCCAGCGGTTTGCAGCAAAAGTTCTTCAGAGATGGGTTTATTGATAATATTCCGCATTCGATCGGTAGCTGCCTCAGGAGCCAGTGTGAATCCTCCGGGACGTGAATTTTTCAGTTTCTCCATTAGATCAATCGAAAATGATTCAATCCTTAACGATGGTAAGGAAATCGTGAGGTTTTTGTTTTTAAATTTATCTTTGATGGCGTCAATTAATTCACCAATTTGACTAAAGTCTGATGAAGAAAGTGAGAGAAGGGAAATTTCTTCGTAACCGGTATTGTCCAAAGAGGTTTCAATAATTTTTAGAATTTCTGAAATAGGCCGTTCTCGAACAGGGCGACTGATGAATCCTGCCTGGCAGAAGCGGCAACCCCTTGTGCATCCCCGCATAATTTCAACAGAAACCCGATTATGAACAACATCAATGTTTGGCACCAATGGTTTTTCGGGAGCGTGAGGCAGAAAAGGAGCCATATGTTTTTTGATTGTTTTGGGAATGTCAGGCTGGTTCGGAGTGATTGAATTCACTGTGCCATCTGGTTGATATGTTACATCATAAAAAGCAGGAACATACACGCCAGGCAGAGCAGCAAAATCCTTGAGTATCTCAATTTTTTCTTTACCTAAAACTTTTGCAGTTTCATAGGCGGTAACAATTTCTTCAATAATTATTTCTCCATCGCCCAAAACAAACGCATCAATAAAATCAGCCATTGGTTCTGGGTTAAAAGTAGCATGCCCACCAGCAATGATGATAGGGTCGTCTTCGCTCCTCTGTGATGATCTGAGATGGATGTCTGATAGATCAAGCATATTGAGAATGTTGGTGTAAATTGATTCGTAAGGCATCGTAAATGCAACAATATCAAAATCCGATAATTGTGTTTTTGATTCTAATGCAAACAAAGGCACTTTTTCCCGCCGCATGATTTTTTCCATATCAGTCCATGGAGCATAAACTCTTTCGGCAAGGACGGTATCCATTTTATTCAAAATATCATAAAGAATCATTAAACCCAAATTGGGTAAGCCCAGGTCATAGATATCTGGAAAAGCAAGCACCACCTTTGTGGCTATATCTGCCCAATTCTTGTTAACTTGATTTAATTCACCGCCAATATATCTCCCTGGTTTCTGTACTTTTAAAAGATTCAGTTCAAGGAATCGAGTAATCTCTAGCGGGGACCAATTTTTATTTTT
>NZ_JABZFL010000009.1 GCF_014237455.1 Desulfobacula sp.
GGGCTGATCAACAGATGGATCTTCTTCCGATTTTGATGACGAGCCAAGGCCGAAACACCCGGAAATAAAAAATGCCAGCAACACAATGACAACAACATTTACAACAGACCTGATATTAGAGTTTGCTTTCATTTTTCCTCCTAAAAGTCAAGGGGTTAAAATTTCTTTAAAACTAATATCTTCTAAAACGATTTGTCCTAAATGTCAAACTTTTGATTTTATCGATTTTTCTGCCATTTTTTTAATTTTCAAATTTAGTATTTAAACAAGTGCCATGTGAGACAGAGATGCTGGGATTATATTTATGTGTCAAAATTTGCTATAATTTGACAAATTTAGTCAATTTTGGCTACCTTCAAAACTGAATTTTTACTTAATATAGACTCTTTTATAAATTTTTACTATAATTATAGCCTTGCATGAATCTTGCATCGTATATTAACCAAAACTAAAGATTAATAATATGCTAAGAAAAAATTGTTCTAAAAACTTCAAAACAGGTTTTACATTGATAGAACTGATGGTTGCTATTGCAATTATAGGCATCATGTCAGGTATTGCTATTCCCAACATTATTGGTTGGCTGCCTGATTACAGATTGCGAAATGCCGAGAGAGGGCTGTTTGGTGATATGCAATTTGCAAAACTGAGAGCTGTTAAGTCCAATAGTGACTGGGCTATTGTATTTGATACAACCAACAACCGTTACTTTGTCTGCTCAGACAAGGGGGCAGATGATAACTGGTCCGGGACAAATGATTTAACTGGTAGTGGAGACAATACAATCTATAAAATAATTAGTTTTACCGATTATAAAAGTGGCGTGACTTACGGACATGGAACTTTGGCCACGCCTGTTGGATCAGGCTTTGGCGCACATAATGTCAGTTATGTTTCCGAAAATGTCACATTTAATTCAAGGGGAACTGGTAAATCAGGGTATGTTTATCTTACCAACAGCAAAGGAAAGCTAGTTTATGCAATTGGAACGAATTCTACCGGAATTATTACCACAAAAATCTGGAAAGGGAGTGGCTGGATCTAATACTAATGGTGAACTATTTTACAAAAATGAGTGGATTGAAATTAAATATAAAGGATAAGGGGTTCACGCTGATAGAACTTTTAATAACCATGGCAATTTCAGGAATTATCTTAGCTGGAATTGTTACATTTTATACCAACCAGCAAAAAATTCACACTGCCCAGAACCAGGCAGTGGAAATGCAGCAAACTATTAGGGTTGCGCTTTATATGATGATGACCGAGATAAGAATGGCAGGATTTGATCAATACAATGATTTTGAGGATATCGGGATTACAGAAGCAGGCACCGGGAGCACCGGCATTGCTAATCGATTAGAGTTTGAATATGTTGAACCACGCGATGATGAGGCCGACACGCCGGTTAAAAAAACAGTATATTATTATTTGAATGATTCTAAAATTCAGGGCTCTGGCGGTCCTATAGCCGAAAATATTTCAAATTTGCAATTTGTCTACCTGGATATAGATGGTAATTCTACAGCTGTTATTGATGATATCAGGGCGGTTCAAATCGAAATTCAAGTCACAACCGATGCCAATGAAAGATCGTTAAACACTGATCGTACACTGACAACAATCGTTAAATTTCGTAACCTTGGACTATAGACAGGAAAGGTAATAATGAATATAAAAAAAAATAGCCCGGGATATTCATTGCTCGGTTATACTCAAAAATTATCTTCCAAAGGCTTCACGCTTATTGAAGTTCTTATTGCAATGGCCATCTTCTCAATTGGAATCCTTGGTGTTGCGCAAATGCAGATAATGGCGATCAAAGGAAATGCAACCGCAAGGATGCTCACTGATACTGTGGTACAGGCGACTGATCAAATAGAATTGCTCCTGCTCCGGTCATATGATCATGATGATTTGACCGAAGGATCACACACTGGCGTTGCTCCGGCCGGGTATACCCTTGTGTGGGAAGTATCAGATGATACCCCTGTCCAAGGTAATAAAACAATAACGATTACGGCTACTCATACCGGCATCAATTCTAATAAGAGTTTTACCATTGAACAAATTAAATCGGAGATAAATTAGCATGAATAAAAAATATTCAACCTGGCTTTTTACTCCGTTAACGAATGAAGAGGGTTCAACAATTATTTACGCAATCATTGTGCTTTTACTTCTCACAATTATAGGCATCTCTTCCGTGACGACCACTACAACCGAACAGGCAATAGCTCAAAACGATATGTATTATAAAATTTCTTTCTATGCGGCAGAAGCTGCAAAAGAATTTGTTCCGCCTAACACTCAATTATACCATGCGAACAATGTAACCGTGGGATCAGGAATTGATTTTCCTAGTGCTGATGGATTGGACAATGATAGTGACAGCAGTATAGATGAGCCCGACGAAGAAAAGGTGATGATTAATTCAATACAGTCCTTTGACGGAAGGGTTGTTTATGACGGATCAGCACAACCCCCGAGAGGATCAGGGTATGACGTCGGCAGTTACAAATCTCATAAATATACTATAACAGCTAATGGATACGGACCCCGTAGCACTGACCGTTCAATTGAAGCAGGTTTCTACAGGATTGGGTTCTGACTTAGTATTTTTATCAGGTATGCAATTTTATGGACAAATAAGGAGAAAAATCATGAAAATCCTAACAACTTATAAAAATATTTATATTATTTTCTTCTTGTTTTCTTTTGTTTGTTCCGACGCTGTCTTTGCTGACGATACATGCATGTTCAGCATAACTACCAATGAAATAGGACCCAATATAGTGTTCCTGCTTGACAATGGTGCTGAAATGGAGCAGGTCACGTGGCATGCTGATTATCAAGCTGAAACCAATTACACACCGGATGTCGCAAGTGCCTGGGATGTCCTGGATTCATCAGATTCAGGCATACCTCCTGCAGCTTCAAACAACTGGACCCTTATATTAACAGATGTTGATGAAACTAATTTTCTATTTGCCGAAGGGTCAGACATAGAAGGCCTGACCTCGGGTGCAAGCGCCAATGTTGTATATAAAACTTATATCGGGAGTTCCCTTGAACTGGAAATTGATTCCATATCAGGTGCTTTTGCGGTGGGAGAGACTGTCCAAAGATATCAGAACAAAAACAATATTGCCACGGGAGAAATTTCTCAGATCATTGAACCAGTGGTTGTCCCAAGTGTTGACCCGGCTACTGAACCCAATGGTTTTTTTAATGATAATGGGTATGCTGCCGTAGAACATGGCGGAATCTGGTATCTTGTCAAAATTTTGACCACTTTATTGCCTGATCTTTATTCAACCGGCCTACAGGCTGACATTGGATATGAAAATACCTGGACAATAAACGGAAAAACAGTGACCCTGCCGGTTCAACCCGATGCTGCAGGTGTGATAGATCCGGATACCGGTTTAAACATAATAGACAAGGCAACAAGACTCAGGTACTCAAAAAATTATATGAACTGGCTCTTTTTTTCAGAAGATGGGGAGGGAGCCCCTCTTTATAATGGAACCGGCAGTGATCTTTCTGGAAAAAGCCGATTTTATTACGCCAAACAAGCCCTGATGTCTGTGGCTAAAACCACGGCAAACAAGGCAAAATTTGGTATTTTTAATTTTGTATCAACCACAGAAGGTGCTTCCAGTGTCCAGCCTCTGGGAGAGGTCGTATCTTTAGTGGATGAAGCAAATTCTGATAACAATGTTCTTGATCCGGCCTATGTAAATAATATCAACAATATGGGAACCGTGGATTATTCCCCCCTTGCTGAGGGACTTGTCTCCATTGGGGAATTTTACAATTCCTCGTCTTCAGGAATTAGTGGGGAGTACTGGTGCCAGGACCAGTATACGATTGTTGTATCTCCCGGTCTTTCTTCAAAAGACCAGACCTGGGATGCTGCTAATCTATGTGATGGTTGTACCCTGCCCAGTGACTTTAGTGATTTGGATAATGATAATGCAGGAATTGGTGAAGGAAATGTCCAGGCGGATAATACAATTTTTGCCATCCCTTTCAATTTTGAGGGTTCAACCTGGCTGGATGATGTTTCGCACTTTATGTACTCAACTGATATGATTGGTTACGTTGATGGTTTTCAAAGGGTCTATACGTATACGGTGGGTGTCATGGCCACCAGGGAAAGCAATCTTTTTCTGATCAACACCAGTAACAATGGGAACGGGCTTACCAACCTTTATGACACCACAGATGAGGATTATGGTAAATATCATTTCACAGCTGATTCATCTGCCGGCCTGAGCAGCGCAATCCTTACAGCCGTAAATTCCATATTAGACAATACCAGCACATTTACTGCACCGGTAGTCCCGGTTACTCGAACGCTTAGTGGAAACCGTATTTATCTGGCTTTGTTCAAACCGGGTGAAACAAACTTCTGGGAAGGAGATGTCTTAAAATTCGGCATTGATTCAATGCTTCAGATAGTAGATAAAAACGGTGTTCCGGCAACCTACCCCAACGGTGCTCTAAAAGAAGATGCCGTCCCCTATTGGTCCACTAAAAACTGGTCAAATGCTAATTATACATGGCCTGATTGCACGGGTGAAGGTTGTAATTATATAGAAAATTCTGATAGAAAAATTTATACTTATATGGGTACCAGCACTGACTTGACCCACTCTTCAAATAGTTTCAAAGACTCCAATGCTGGTCTGACTCTGTCTGTTCTTGGCAACTCTATTATAAATGGAGTGCCTACTATCATCAATTACATAAGGGGTGCTGATGCGCTTGATGAAGATGGGGACACTCATATTGATGAAAATAGAGACCTGTTTACCGGCGATGTCCTGCACAGCGAGCCTGCTGTTTTTGAATATCAGTCTGCTGCCGACTCCAGTTCAAAAACATATGTGTTTTTCGGTTCAAATGACGGCATGCTCCATGCGGTATATGACCAGGAAGACCCTGACCTGAACACGATAGATGATGAAATTAATTATGGCACCGAGGCATGGGGTTTTATACCCCCTGTTCTGCTTAGCCGTTTAAAAGAAATGATTGAAGGGTATAGTCATCAGTTTTATGTGGATTCCAGCCCTCAAATATATTTTATAGATGCTAATAATGATGGAAAGGTAAATCCGACAGATGATCAGGTGGTTCTTGTCTGCGGCCTGCGAAGTGGCGGCACAAGTTATTTTGCCCTTGATATTACTGATCCTGATAACCCTGAATTCATGTGGATTGTTGATGAAACAACCATATCTGAACTGGGTAACACCTGGTCTGAACCCCAGTTTGGGGTTGTTAAAACTTCTGACTCGGATACAACCGGAACAAATGTCATGTTT
The DNA here is from genome assembly GCF_014237455.1 of Desulfobacula sp. Lineage (GTDB taxonomy): Bacteria > Desulfobacterota > Desulfobacteria > Desulfobacterales > Desulfobacteraceae > Desulfobacula. Next base: position 5,337 of record NZ_JABZFL010000009.1, read on the forward strand.
GTCGGCGGCGGATACAGCTCTGATAATTCCTCCGGGGACGCTGTTATTGCCATTGATATCTCTGATGGATCAGTGGTTAAAAAGTGGGCTGAAGCAGACAATTCTTCCATGGTCTACAGCATACCAAGCACAGTAAAACCAGTTGATGAAAATGATAACGGATTCGTGGAAAAAATCTACGTGGGGGACATGGGAGGTCAGATATGGAGAATAGGAAATTGCTCTCCCGATTTTCCAGAATGCACCGAGGATATAAATAACTGGACTGCCCAGGTCATATTTGAAACAGACAATTCTACTTACCAGCAAAAATTCTTTTATCCTCCGAGTGTAACCCTGGAAAAAGGGTATGATCTCATTTTGATCGGCAGCGGGGACAGGGAAGATCCCTGCGTGGATGCTACTGCTGATCCTGATACAGATACCATATACAGCTTTATGGATTCACATTCAGCCTCTACTCTTATAAAAGACGACCTGGTTGATGTTACCCTTGCCAGTTCGAACCCTCCAAATCTTGATGATGAGGATGGTGATGTTGATACAAACTTGTCCGTGGATAAAGGGTGGTATATTAATCTTGACCCGGCTGGAGAAAAAATACTTTCACTGGGTACTGTTTTTTATAAAACCTTTTATATTACATCATATATTCCAAATGATGATCCTTGTTTGCCAGGCGGTGAAAGCCGGTTATATGCCTTAAATTACAAAACCGGGGAACCTGTTTTATCGTTTTCCGGCGCTGATTCCGATGAAGACGGTGTTGCTGATCTTGAACGATATACGTCACTTGGTGGTGGTATCCCTTCAAAACCTGTAATGGTAATTAACGAAGAGGACCAAAAACTTTTTATTTCAGTAGCAAGTACTGAGGTTGATGATGACAGTGAATCCATTGAAGCGGGTATTGTTGCCGTAGATCCACTCGCACCGCCTAAAAACTTCTTTTATCTGTGGTGGAAAGAATTGTTCAATTAATCAAATCAGACTTTAAGATCTTTATTGGCTTCCATATCAAACCACATGGCAAATAAAGAAAACTGGCTTGAACTCATAAAGGAAAACATTGCGGCCAGAGCATTCACAGCCGGGATATGTCCTGTAAGATACCACATGACAAAAACTCTTAAAAACAATAAAACAGTGCATATTCCGAAACCAAAGCCCAGAAAATAGAAAAAAACAAGCGGATGAAAATCCCTGATAATATATTTTTCTTTCATTCTCCAGAAAAATAATTTTGTAAGAAGCCACCCAATCGTAAAAATAACTTTATGGATCTTAATTCCTGATTTTTCACCAACATTATAAACCGGTTCAACAGGCACGTCAGCGACTTTAAAATTTTCCACATTCAGCTTTACCAGGACATCGTTGGGCTGTCCATATCGCTTATACATCAAATCCCAGTCAATGGCTTTTAAAGCCTTTTTGTTTATAACCGTATACCCGGACTGTGAATCTGCAATATTCCAGTACCCTGATGCTATTTTGGTCAAAAGAGACAGGAAACCATTCCCAAAATATCTGATGGTTGGAATTTTACTGAAAGCCTCTCCTGTAAACAATCGGTTCCCTTTAGAGTAATCTGCTATTCCATCTGCAACCGGATCAAGAAGTGCGGGAAGATCATCCGGGTTCATCTGCCCGTCACCTGCCATGACAACCGCCATATCCATTTCATTATCCCTGGCCCACTTATAACCGCTTGCTATGGCACCGCCAACCCCTTGATTTGTTTTATGCTCAATCAGGACAACCTTTTTGTTATTCTCCTGCATTTTTTTTATTTTTTCAACGGTTCTATCTTTGCTGAGATCATCAACAACAACCATATGATCCACATGTTCAGGCATGGTTGTGATAACTTTTTCTATCTGGGTCTCTTCATTATAGCAGGGGATGACCACACAGACTGTTTTATTTTTATACATAACTTCTCCGTTTAAAAAGCACGTTGTTCATCACGATCTGTATTGAAATTAATTAACAGCACTCACAATAGTTTGGGTTATAAAATCTATATGTTCATCTGAAAGATAGGGGTGCATTGGAATACTTAAAATAGTGTCAGCAACCTTTTCTGCAACCGGGAAATCACCCTTCTTGTATTTCAACATAGAAAAAGCCTTCTGTAGATGAAGCGGTTTTGGATAGTAAATCGCATAGGGAATCTTGTTTATTTTAAGCTTTGTTATAATTTTCCTACGATCTTTGGAAAGAAAAGAAAACTGGGCCCATGCACTTGTATACTTGTCCTGAATCTTCTGGAATTGAATCCATCCGTTTAACCTTTCCCTATATTTTCGGGCAATCCTATCCCGTTTTCTAAGCTCACCCTTAAAAATTTTCAATTTTTGGATAAGAACAGCTGCCTGTAGTGTATCCATCCTGCCATTAATTCCCATTCGGACATTATCATATTTATGCTGACCCTTCCCATGAACTCGAATGGAAATCAATTTTTCATTCAAATCGCTATCATTAGTAAATATAGCACCACCGTCCCCATAGCAACCCAGGGGCTTTGTCGGAAAAAAACTTGTGGTTGCCGCATGTGTTAGATTACAGGCCATATTATTACCTACTTTTGCACCAAGGCTTTGAGCCGCATCTTCAATAACCCTGAGATTATATTTATGGGCAATCTTATTAATTGTTTGATAGTCAGCCGGCAGCCCGAATATATCAACTGGAATGACACATTTTGGTGTTAATCCCGTATTATCGCCTTTATTAAAATTCTTAACAGCTTGTTCCAGCTTAACAGGATCAAGATTAAAGGTATCTTTATCGATATCAACAAAAACCGGGACAGCACCCAGAAGACCGATGACTTCAGCAGTGGCAATAAAGGTAAAAGGAGATGTAAAAACAGCATCGCCAGGTCCGATACCAATGGCCATTAACGCCATTAGCAATGCATCCGTGCCGCTGGAGCACGAAACAACATGTTTGGCACCTGTAAAATCCGAAAGTTTTTCTTCAAGCTCATAGACTTCAGATCCCATAATAAATCTTCCATGGGAGATAACCCGATCAATTGAACGTTTGATATCAGTACCAATCACTGATGCCTGGGTCTTTAAATCAACAAACTCTATTGTTTCCATAACTGATCAAACTTTTTTTAATTTTTTATAATATTTATAATCCATTTTGCCAGTCTTCATATTTTTTGACAAACTCTGATTTTCTTCTATATCAACACAAATTAATCTTTTTTCTGCTATTTCCCTGTACTTTAATCCACTTTCAGGGCAAATATAAAATTTATTGCTATCCTTTTTTTCAAGTTTGTGGCCATGCCTGGATATCCAACCTGTCTGCCTGGCAGGGACACCCTGGACCATAGTATAGTCAGGGACATCACCTGTCACAACAGCGCCTGCTGCAACAAATGCATACCGGCCTATTGTTACACCGCAGACGATTGTCGCATTTGCACCTATTGTTGATCCTCTTTTAATTAAAGTCTTTTCGTACAGATTTTTTCTGGATATTTCCGCTCTTGGATTTGTAACATTTGTCAATACACAGGATGGTCCAAGAAAAACATCATCTTCAATGCAAACTCCATCATAAACAGAAACATTGTTTTGAATTTTTACATTATTACCGATGATGACATCTCCGGAAATGCACACATTCTGACCCAGGGTACAATTGCTGCCGACTAGCGCCCCGGAAAGAATATGTGAAAAATGCCAGATTTTTGTTCCCTGACCGATTTTTGCTCCTTCATCCACATATGAAGTGGTGTGAACAAAATATTTTTCCATACCCATATACCTAAGCCTTATTTATTTTTTGCATAACAAACGGGTGAACGATGCCTTTATTTTCAATGCCGGGCTTTGTATTTCGTATAGAGGAAACCAGATTAAGAGATGGCCTGGCATCTTCAATGCCATATCCCCTTCCCTCAAGAATATCTTTATATACCAGAGTATGAAGATCGGCAAACCCTCCGGAAAATTCAATTTCATCCCCGTCAATTTTTATGGACCTGAATGTCGGGATGGAATTCTGCCGGGTTTCTTTTGGCAAATCATTATTGTCTGCAGATAAAAACCAGCGCACATTTGCCTTGTCAAGCTCAATAAACCCTGCCATTTTCTTTGATTTCGCTATATGGACTTCCTGATACCGGACATTACCAAACAGCCAGATCAGCATATCAAAAAAATGTATGCCGATATTGGTGGCTATACCACCTGATTTTGCAATATCACCCTTCCATGAATTAAAATACCATTTCCCCCGGGAGGTAATATAAGTCAGATCTATATCATATTTTTTTTCTTTACCGGCAGCATCTAGTTTATTTTTCAGTTCAATGATGGAAGGATGAACTCTCAATTGGAGGACATTATACACTTTTTTACCGGTTTCTTCTTCCATAAGTTTTATTGCATCAAGATTCCATGAATTTAAAACCAGAGGTTTCTCGCAGATTGCATCCGCCCCGATTCTAAGGGCAAATCGTATATGGGCATCGTGCAGATAATTGGGAGAGCAGATACTGACATAGTCTATTTTCCCCATTTCAGTAGACCTTCTCAGCTTTTCAGCATGCCTGTCAAACCTCTCAAATTCGGTAAAAAAAGAAATATCATAGGAAAAACTGTCAAGGATACCCACTGAATCACTTTTATCCAATGCTGCGACCAGCGTATTGCCAGTATCTTTGATTGCTTTCATATGTTTTGGTGCGACATATCCGGCCGATCCTATCAAGGCAAAATTTTTGCTCAAATCATCACCACTCTTTCAAATAAAAATTCAACTTAAATTTTTAACTCTGACTTTTAAAAAAAGAAACAATCTTTCGATTTCCTGTTATCATAGCAAGCAGACCTAACAATGCAACATAAATGATCAAAACTCCGTGGGAGGCAATCGCATATTTCATTGATTCCTGCGCACTAAATCCCATCAATAGCAACGATGAAACCCATCCCCCTTCATGATTTCCACTGTTGGCAAGCCCCTGAACGGGAAGCATCTGCAAAGGAAATTGAATTGCAGAAAGAAAAACTACTTCGGATAATTTTAAATCAAGCCCAATGGATCTAATCATACAATATTGACAAGCATACACACTCATCCAGATAAAAAAAGTAATAAAAATTTCTTTAGAATTAATTTTTAAAATCGTTGTAATATCAAATTTCGATTGAAAAATTTTTTTTATTAAATAATCGCCAATTTTTCCAATTTTTTTAAGAATCAACCAAGAAAATGTCAATGCAATACCAGATATAAACCATATGATTTGAACCGCTGAAGAGATTGCCCTTGCACCGGAAAAGGCCCCCATGGCTGTGAAGATCCCCACCATGGAAAGATCCAAAATTCTTAGTCGCACCAGCGCTCCAATCCCCTCCTTTAGATCAATTTTACCCGTGGCTTTTAGCAGAACCGGCAAAGAGACATCACCTGCCCGCAATGGCAGAAGATATGAAAAAAATCCGTGTAGGACTGAAAAATGCAATGCTTCATTAAAAAATTCAATTTTTAAACCAATCAATAGCTTCAACCGAACGCCCCTAAAAATATAGCTGATAACATAACATCCAAAACCAATAAAGGCCCAGTAAATATTGAGTTCAAAATATACATTTAAAATATCGTTCCAGTTATAAAAAACGAACCACACAACAATAAATAAAAGAAGAACCGACAAAATTTTTAAATATTTCTGATGCACTTTTTTCTTTCTATAACCTTGTATAGTCGATACCTTTATAACACTTCTTTTCCCTAATCACTCGACATGGATTCCCAACAGCTACAACATTTGAAGGAATATTTTTTGTTACAAGTGAATTTGCACCAATCACCACGTTACTGCCTATGGTTACACCTGAAAGAACCACTGAATTCATTCCTATCCACACATTATCTCCGATAATTATCGGGGGTGCCTTCAAATGGATATCATAATCATCTTCTTTGTGATTGGCGCTTATCAATCCGACACCTGGTCCCATCCTGAGATTGCTGCCGATTTGTATACCGTTTCTGGCTTGCACATATCCGTTTGCCGTCATACCGGGAGCACTATTATTTCCAACTTTAATATTTTTATGAAAAAGTATTCTGGAGGTAAAGTGGACCGGCCAAGGTACTGAGCCATTAAATCTAAAAATTTTTTGGGGAACAAATAAATAAAGGATGAACAAAAGAGGAATCCCTTTAGCTTTTGGATAAAACAATCTGACCCAAGAAAATATAAATGATAATCGTTCAACTCTATTTTTTAATTTTTCCATATCTTGTATCATAAAAACTGAAGTTTCCCATTTTTTATCAGAGATATAGCCGAAGCTGACCACATCTACCTCAAAAGTATATGTGAAGATATACTATACCACCACCTGAGTATCCTACGAGCCAGACACCTATTTAAGATGATAGAGACCATATCCACCTTTTGTGAACGATATAATAACAGATAGATTGAAAAAATCTTTGATTATAATTTTTTCTTGTTTTGAAAAGTTTACATTGACCCAGTTATTGAATTTCTCATAGTTCAAAACAATATCAGTAAATTTAAGGAGTTTAAGTTCTGATAGAATATCGTTGCACGTATTGGATTTTTTTATTATTTCTCTTAAATCACCTGTATTAAAATTGATTTCATGGTCCGAGTAGTATCCACGATTTCCAAGAAACAAACCCAATAACTTTGTATTCTCATTTAAATTTGAATTTGAAAAATTTAAAACCGCAAATTCTGGTCTGTATTTTTCAATATACTCTTCCCGTGTTACTCGCTTTGACAAATACAACAAAGGATCAACATACTTGAATAGCTTATACAAATAGATACCATTCAAACTCATCATAGAAAAAACAAAAGCAGTACTGATAAAAATGCAACCACGATAAATATACATACCCTTATCATTTTTTTTTATTTGAGGTAATATTTTTCTAAAAATATTTTTAACGCCGTAAGCAGATAAAATAACCAGGGGAGGTATTGCCGGCCCTATCCATCTAATTCGCATGTCTTGTTGGAAAAAAACAGACATAATATACAAAAAAGAAAAAGACAATAAAACCTTTTGTTCAAAAAAATCTTGTCCAGGTTTATATGCTCGAAAACTTACAAAAGCGAATATAGGCAGGATTAAAAGAAGAGGATTTAATTTTCCATCGAAAAATTTTGGATTATCATCTTCTCCCTGAAAAAAAATCCTAACAGGTATGAGAGCAGTTTTCCACCAGGGTTCCTTATAAACATGCTTTCGTACCAGGAAATGATTCATTGTTGGCTTAGAGGTTGTTTTATTATTGTTTAATTCATCGTTAGAATTAAACAAATTATCATAAAGAGGATAAACCGGATTTTTTGTCCATATATAATTTTTAATCATCCAAGGTGAAAAAACAAAAATAGAAATAAAAAAGAACATAAAGGCAAACCCCAAGGCCTTAAATTGTATGGATAAATTTTTTTTTTCCATTTTCAAATAAATAACAGGGGTGAAAAAAGTTAAAAGGAATAAAGAGATAAGGCCGTTATATTTTGTACTTAATGCGAGCCCACAAAAAATGGCAGCCAGTATGACCCAAAAAAAAGTTTTTTGTTCATGCCATTTTAACAAACATAATAAAGATGCCGTTGAAAAAAAAATTAATCCCAAATCAACATATACAGTTACCGAGAGCTTGACAATGACAGGCATGGAAAGAAAAAAAAGAACACTGAAAAAAGCGTAAATAGATCCGACTTTTTTTTGAGTATAATTTAAAACAAGAAAAGCAGTTAACAAAGCAAAAGAAAAATGAATGTACTTTGGAACAATATCATTATTAAACATAAGTGGGATGCAATATATAAGATCAAGCAATTGAGGATAGTAAGAAGGGATAATATCCGGTAGTTCAATGACACCACCCTGCTGAACATATAGTTTGGGAACGGCAAGATGGTGAGTTAAGGCATCCCTGCTAACTGGTGGAACCAAACACATTAATAGAATAGTTGACAGCAGTACAATTATTAAAAGAAAGTAAAGCCATTTTTTATCTAACATGTTCATTTTCTCAAAGAATCCAAAACATATTTAGGAATATAACCAGTGTACATCTGACCATTGATAAGATATGAAGGGGTACCATAAATATTATTTTTCAAACCTGCTATTATATCTCTGTATAGTTTTTGTGTTATTCTTGGACTATTTATCTCTGCTGCCATTTTATCAGGTTCAAAATTGACTGATTCAGCAATTTCCTCCAAATATATTGCACCTCTGCTCATATCATATGTGTATAGCAGATCATTGATCTCCCAGAATCTATTCTTTTCAGAAGCGTATATGGCTATTAATGCGAGTATCCCCGACCCAGGGCTTAATGGCTCTTTAACAATGGGATTGAATTTATGATCCATTGGAAAGTGCCTGTGAATCAATCTTAATTTATCAGGATATGTCGCAATTAACGTTCTTAAAAAGAAATGCAGTTTTCTGCACTGGAAGCATTGATAATCTGCAAATTCGGTAATAGTCAGTTCCGGGTTTTCTGCACCAATCCAAGGATACCCGCCCTCAGTATACCCTGTTTTAATATCTTTTGCATTCAGAGGAGGTGACAGTTCCCAGTAGTGGGGGAAAAAGAACATCAAAGACAAAAAGGCTGCGATAGATATTGTACCCAAAGTAATGACCATTTTTTTGCATTTCTTCCAGAATAAAAAATCTTTTTTCAGTAAATTAATAAAAGAGTCTTTTTCAAAGCGCCTTCTAATCAACCAGAACATATAGAAGAGCATAAAATTAATCCCATAGATCACAATACACATGATGCAGTAAGAATGAATTTTAGCAGCGGAAATAATTCCTAAAAACAGGCCTATGGCACTATACAAAACTCCTATTAACAAGAGAGTGGATAATGCCCCCATTTTTTTTTCTTTGACATTCAATGAAAAGAATAAAATAATGATTATCAGGATATATCCCAAAACACCCCAAATTGGGACAGGTACTCCAAGAAAAATTGAATAAGGACTTTGGGAAACCGTATCACAATTAATTGATTTTGAAACGGCACAAAAACTTTTATAGCCAATGTCCGTATAATTTTTGAAATGGGATATTGACAAATATGTTGACACCAGCAATCCAGCTATTGCTAATGAAATAATCATAACAAAATAAACAAATACAGGCCATGGTTTGATATGATATGATTTCATTGTTGTTAACAAACTAAAAAATTTAATTTTATATCCTTTTTTGAAACCTTTGAAAGGTTTTGAGCACTTTCGAATAACTTTGCTGAAATTACTGGAACCAATAATTGAAAAGACACAGTTGTTGATGTATCGTCTTGGGAAAGTTCCTCTAAAGTTGATGTGATCCTTTTGATAGAAAATAAATCAAATAATCTTTCCAAATAAAAATTTGTCTTCAAGCCATCATCTGACCTTATACTGTTTTCAATAAGACATAGGTTTATAATAATTTCATCAGGTTTGGCTTGATAAGCCAATTTAAAGAACCATTCCGCTCGATTGTAGTATCCCATTAAGCTTAATGTAGCTCCTATATTAATTTTGGGATAATTAAAAGTCGGTGCAATATGTAATGCATGTTTCAAATAAGTTAGTGCCTCTTTGTATCGCCCCTGTTTTAATAAAATGAAACCTTTAATATTCAGGTATTGGGCGTGATAATAATATTGAGACAATAAAATATCGGCTTTTTCGGATGCTTCTTGCAATTTTCCAAGCTTAATAAGTGCCAAAGTCAGATTATATAGCCCTCTTTCATTTTCAGGATATATTTCCAATACTTTCATATAAAAATTAATTGCTTTTTGGTAATCCTGATTTTTAGTATAAATATTACCGATATTATTCAAAGATACAACTAAAGACCGTTTAGGTTGTTGGGATTTTAATGATATCGCCTTATAATAAAACCCAAGAGCCTTTTCATCCTGATTTTGATTTTGATAATATTGAGCAAGTATCTGATAAGGGGCTGCAAGAGTTGGGTGTTTTTTTTGCACATCCTCCCATAATGATTTTTCAGTACTCCATGCCATGTTTCTTATATAAGTGCCAATGCCAAATCCAATAATTAAAAAAATAGTGAACAAAACAAGAATTGATTTCATAAATCTTCTCTGCTGATAATGATCGATACTAACTTTTAGAAAAACAGCAAGAGGTAAAAACAGGAAAAAAGAAGGCAGATAATTGCGATGCTCGAAAATAAGTTCAAGAGGCAGGATCGTTGACTCAATTATGTGATTTAAAAAAAAGAACAAAATTGCAAAGGAAATCAAGGGTTTTCTTTTAACAAGAACGACCCCGGCATAAATTAAAATTATAATTAATAAAATAGAAGGAAGGGTTGTCCATGGTTCAAACAAAGAAGTTGAGATATCAATATCGTGTTTAATGGAAAATCGATATGGGGCAGGATAAAAAATCTGAGTAAGATAAAAAACAATAAGCCTTGGTGAGGTCAACAACCGTTGTATTAGATTAAAAGGGCGATGCTCATACCCATTAAGAAAGAAAGAAAAAGTGTCTTTTCCCTTGAAAATCATACAATAAATAGAAAAAAAGATTACTATTGTTACCAATATATACAGGACGATCAGTTTTCTTGTTTTAAAAAGCTTTAAATTTGAAAAAAAAATGATTTCAATTAACAGCAAAGCCAGAGGCAGTGTAGCAGCATTTTCTTTCGAAGCCATTGCAAATAGAAAACCAGTAAAACAACAAAAATAAAAAAAAAACCTATTTGATATAGAAATTCTGGCTTTGATATAAAAATAAATACTAATAATATAAAACATTGCTGCAAGAGATGCCATTCTCTGAACAATATAAGTCACGGCCTGAACTTGGATTGGATTAATTGCCCACAATACTACAGCAAATAAGGCAACAAAGTATTCATTTCCTGCAAAATCTTTTTTTAGTTTTGGCGTTTTAAATAAATTTAAGATAGTTATGAATAAAATGGAAGCTGTAATGAAATGTATTAAAACATTAACAACATGATAGCCTTTGGTACTGTCTTGACCAAAATACCAGTTTATCGCAAGTGTCATGCAGGCCAAAGGGCGGTAAAAGCGTTTTTGTCCATCAAATTCCGTATAAAAAGACTTAGTAATTGACTTATAGCTTAAATCTTTGATGTGAAGGCTTGTATTGTTAATTATATTAGGATAGTCATCAAGGTGCCACGAAGCATGAAAGGTATTATTGTAAACTAAAAAAATTAAAACTCCAATAAGCAGAACACCTGAATATTTTTTATCCCTTATGGTTTCCATAATTTTTAATTGAAATAATACAATTCTTTTTTCCTGTCCATAAAACATCAATAGGGAAGGCTATTTGCCTTCCCTATTGATGTTTTCAATTAAATCAGAACCATATGAAGTGTTATTGCAATGTCTTTGTAACTACGCTACCAGTCCAATCGGGCTGAGCTGCTGCATAATCAGCAGGACACCTGCCACTGCTATCTGTCACTGTAATCACTATAGCATCTACACTACCGCTTATTGTAGCAGTGTTTACAGCACCTGTGGGCCCGGATAATGTCAAACCAAGATTAGCTAAAGTTGCAAGAGCTGTATGTGAAGGGATAGCATAATAGTCAGCAAGAGCTGCTGCAATCATATTCGCATCAGATTCTGCTGCAGAACAATAGGCCTTATCCCTGTATGCAATAAAATTAGGAATTGCTATTGCTGCCAGAATTCCGATGATTGCAATAACAATCATCAACTCAATAAGTGTAAAACCTTTTTGTGAACGATTTTTTTTCATAATAGTCTCCTTAGTTTTTGGTTTAAAAAAAATGGTTATCATTTCTTGCTTTTATACAGAAGCATAATGTATGCCATTATGAAAAAAATTCTCTAGCTATTTGATTTAATGCACATAGTCTCTCATAAGCTCAGTTGATAGATAAGCACATGGTTATATGTATTGACATTTTATGTCAATACATTCCAAAAAATGGAATTTATCAATTCGTAAGACATCAAGAACATTTATCAAGGCGGTAACGCATAGATCTTAAACTAAGATTCAGATATTCTGCGGCCTTGCTTTTGTTGCCACCTGAAATTTCCATAGCTTTTTTAAGATAAGCCTGCTCAATGGTTGACAGGATTTCATCCAGATCCATACCCTGCTCAACCTCATCAAGATCAAAGCGTCTTCCCTTTATTCCTTCAATCCATCTGCGTTTTTTATGCATGGAAATGGTCAAACTTTCCGGTAAAATAATGTTTGTGGATGAGAGTGCCACACTTCGCTCGATAAGGTTTTCAAGTTCTCTGACATTGCCGGGGAAACTGTACTTATTTAAAAAATCAATGGCATAGGAAGACAGCTTTACAATATCTTTCTCCATTTCTTTAGAATATTTTCCAGCAAAATGCCTGGCTAAAAGAGCCACATCCCCTTTTCTATCCCTTAACGGCGGGACCTTAAGGGGAACAACATTGAGCCTGAAAAAAAGATCTTCTCTAAAATTTCCCTCAATGACTTCCTGTTCAAGTTTTTTGTTGGTGGCAGAGATAATCCTGACGTCCACTTTGATTTCTTTTGTCCCCCCCACAGGCTTGAAAGAGGTCTCCTGTACAGCCCGCAACAGCTTGACCTGCAAAATGGGGGACAGTTCACCGATTTCATCAAGAAAAATGGTGCCTTGATCGGCTGTCTCAAAAAGTCCCTGTTTGTCACTGACAGCTCCTGTAAAGGAGCCTTTAACATGACCGAAAAACTCACTCTCTATTAACGTATCCGGGATACCACCGCAATTGACAACAACAAAAGCACTATCCCTCCGGTCGGAATTTTCATGGATAGCCCTTGCAATCAACTCCTTTCCGGTGCCACTCTCTCCGGTAATCAAAACATTGGTCTTTGTCGGGGCGACCTGTTCAATTCTTTTGTAAATCGCCTGCATTCCAGGACTTCTCCCGATAATCCTGTTAAAATGCATATTATCCTTAAGCTCTGTTGAAGCGCGCTCTTTTTCCTGCTCAAGGGTCTTTAATTCAAGGGCTTTTTGGATGGTCTGCCTTAATTCACTATTATCAAAGGGTTTAGGGACAAAATCATAAGCCCCTCCATTCATTGCCTCAACAGCAATTTCCGTTGTGGAATAAGCGGATATCATGATAACAACCGTGTCTGTATTCTTCTTTTTAGCCGCCTTTAAAACTCCCAGGCCCGTAATGTCACCCAGACGAATATCAGACAGAATAAGATCATAATCATTTTTTTGAATCATCTTTAGTGCCTGTTTGCCGTTTTTGGCATTCGACACCTTATATCCTTGTTTGGATAATAAGACTTCAAGAAGCTCACGCATGCTTGTTTCATCATCGACCACAAGAATACTATGCATTTCATTCGTCATTTCGAATAAACAACCTTACCATTTACCATGGTTAAAAATGGTCTGCCCTTGACCTTAAGGCCGGAGAAAGGCGTATTTTTGCTTTTGGATTTAAATGTTTCAGGATCAATTTCATAGGTATCCTCAGGATCGATAATGGTCAAATCTGCAATATTTCCGGGTTTTACATCGTTTTGGATCCCAATAATTTTTGCCGGATGTTTTGCCATTTTATTTACAAGTTCTGCCATGGTTAAAAAACCATCATGGACCAGTTTTAAGGATAGGGATAAGGATGTTTCCAATCCGACAATACCAAAGGCTGCCCTGTCAAATTCCACATCTTTTTCTACCACGCTGTGAGGTGCGTGGTCTGATGCAATCAAATCGATTGTACCATCAACAAGCCCTTGAATAACGGCCTGCCGATCTTCTTCGGAACGTAATGGGGGGTTCATTTTAAAGTTGGTATTATAGTCTTTTACGTCCTCATCTGTTAATGTAAAATAATGCGGTGCCGTCTCACAGGTAACTTTCACGCCTCTTTTCTTTGCCTGCCGGATAGCCTCCACTGATTCTTTCGTACTGATATGGCAGAAATGAACAGAGGCACCCGTGAGCTCCGAAAGTGCAATGTCTCTTACAACCATTATGCTCTCGGCTGCATTCGGGATTCCTTTTATTCCCCAGAATGTAGCAAAAAAGCCTTCATTCATGGACCCGCCATCAGCTATACTTAACTCTTCTGCATGAACAAAAACCGGAATATTAAATCCCTTGCAATATTCCAATGCCCGCCGCATCAGGTTTGAATTTTCAAGTGGTTTCCCATCATCGGTTACAGCGACAATTCCGGCCTGTTGCATGTCATATATTTCAGCCAGCGTGTTTCCCATTGATCCCTGAGTTATCGCCCCGGTTGGATATACTTTTGAAAGCCCAAGTTCATTTGCACGATTGATAATAAATTTTGTCACCTGGCTGTTATCGTTCACCGGGTTTGTGTTGGGCATGGAACAGACTGCTGTAAACCCGCCTCTGGCTGCAGCCATAAGCCCTGTTTCAATAGTTTCCTTATATTCCTGCCCGGGTTCTCTCAAGTGGACATGAATATCAATCAGCCCGGGAACGACAATCATTCCTGTGGCATCAATTGTTTCAATATCGGAACTGGTTCCATTCTCTTTCCGATCAAAAATCGGGTCAACAATAGCTTCAATAAGATGATCCTTAACGATGATATCCTTATTATCATCAATATTCCCCGGATCGAGAATCCGTGCCCCTTTAATCCGAATCCGCATGTCTGCTACCTCCTGCTACCAGATAAAACAATGCCATCCGCAACGCAACGCCATTGGTAACCTGTTCTAAAATCATAGAACTATCAGAATCTGCAACATCACTTGATATTTCAACTCCCCTGTTCATGGGCCCGGGATGCATGACAATGACATCTTTTTTTGCCAGATTCAGCCGAGCCTTGTTCAGCCCGAAAAGCGTTGCATATTCCCTTTCTGTCGGAAAAAGGATGTTATCCTGCCTTTCTTTCTGAATCCTCAGCATCATGATGACATCCGCCCCTTCAATACAGGTTTCCATATTGGGTGATACACTGCATCCCAGATTTTCTACTCCCATGGGAATCATGGTTTCAGGCGCACAAATACAAACATTGGCGCCCATTTTGGAAAACCCTGTAATATCAGATCGAGCAACCCTTGAGTGAGCAATATCCCCAATAATAGAAATGTTCAACCCTTCAATTTTTCCCTTTTTTTCCCTGACACTCATCATGTCCAGCAGTGCCTGGGAAGGGTGTGCATGAATCCCGTCCCCGGCGTTAATGACCGAAGCATTTACCCGTTTAGCAATTAAATGGGGGGCTCCGGAAGAGGGATGCCGTAAAACAATAACGTCCGGCTTCATTGCTTCAAGATTTTTGGCCGTATCGATCAGGGTTTCACCTTTCACAATACTGGAAGAACTCTTTGAAATGGAAATGCTGTCTGCAGAAAGCCTTTTGGCGGCAGTATCAAAGGAAAGCTTTGTTCTTGTTGAGGGTTCCTGGAAAAAAAGAACTATGGTTTTTCCCCTTAACGTAGGTACTTTTTTTACAGGCCGTTCTGAAATTTCTTTCATTCCCTGGGCAGTGTCGAGAATCATTGAAATTTCACGGGGTTCAAGAGATTCAATATCGAGAATATCTTTTTTTGTAAACCGCATTATTGCACCCTTATATTAATAAATCACCGATTCTATTCCATCTTACTCCAAATTTATTCTTATTCCATGACCAGTAAATAATAAATGCTTCACCTTTGACCGCCTTCAGATCAACAAACCCCCAGAATCTACTATCATGACTGTTGTCCCTGTTATCGCCCATCACAAACAATTTGTTTTCAGGGACTCTGATTTTTCTTAAATTATCCCTTGAGCTTACCATTGCCGAGTATATCTTGCTGCTTTTATAAACGGCATACGTCTCGCCTTCAATCAGGTGATCATTTACATAGATCTTTTTGTTAATAATTTCCAGAGTATCCCCCTCTCTGGCAATCACTCGTTTAATAAAATCTTTGGAAGGATCTTCAGGATACTTAAATACCACAATATCACCCTTTTCAGGATTCTTCACAGGGATGAGGGTTCTACCATCCGTAAATGGGATCTTTACACCATATATAAATTTATTGACCAGAATCTGGTCTCCTATTTGAAGCGTTTCCAGCATAGAGCCGGATGGAATCTTAAATGCCTGAACTAAAAATGTTCTGATAAACATGGCAATAATAATTGCTATAATGATTGCCTCTATATTTTCCCGCAAAGAACTCTTGGCTTTCTTTTCTGCCATTGTTTATATCCTTAAAGCTTTTTCTAATAGAACAGGTGCTGAGGTTGACCTAAAAAGAACTTTGCCTTCTGTATTGATTGTTTCAGAATATCCGCTATTTTTCGTGCCTTGACCATGCTGGACAAAGGAACCGTTGGAATTTTTTTGCCTTTGATCATGATCGAACCGCTTTTCAGCTCTGCGTAGCTGACTTGCCCATAGGATTTTGAAATACCTTCCGGATAATCATATCCATAATCAACGACCTGAGTGAACACCTGATCATCTGAAACCGATGTAAATTTAAGGATTTCTTCATTTAAAATCGGAATCGGAATACCAAAACCGATTGACAGCGAGCATCCGTATCCTCGAATACTTTGCCCCACAAGCCATTCAGGGGACATTTCTTTTAAATCCCCAATTACGGAAAGGGTTCCTGCGGGTGTAACCGGCACGCCGTTCAATCCTCTTTCAACATCTTTTTTGTGCTGGGTACCGGTCCATGTTACATACCCTTGTGCTCCCCCTAAAAAAATCCGGGTTCCAACACCGATGGTTTTCAAATAGGGGTCATTCAATAAGGGGCTGAGCTCACCTGATGTTGAATAATTAGCATTTCCCATGTCTGACTTTAATGTTCCCATATAAGTATATTTTATCTTATCGGATTTATTGATTGCGCAATTATAGTTTTGATAGGCATTTCGAGGATTACACAACATGGCATTGGGCAAATCTTTTAATGTAACAATCTTTTCTATTTTCCGATTGGGGTAACAGTCCGTACCATAGCTTTCTGCTCTTATATGAACTTGTTTTCCGGCAACCAGGTCCTGAATCACATGGCCGCCGCCATAATTGAATTCACCGGGATGGCGTTTATTTAATGGATCATCTTCACAGGTCTGGGTTGCACCCAGATAACAATCCACTGCTGCCACACCTGAATACGCCTCTACATTGTTAAACCAGGTTTTCGTTGTCCTGACCAGGGGTTTGGACTGACCGATATTGATAAAAACTCCTGAAGAACACATGGGTGCAAATGTTCCGGTTGTCACTACATCAATTTTTTTGGCCGCTTCAACAACACCTTCTTTTTTTGCAATATCGATAATTTCTTCTGCCGTAACAACCACAGCGTCACCAGCAGCAATTTTTTTGTTTATCTGTTCAATCGTTTTATTAACTTTATATCCACTCATAACAAACCTTTATTATCATTGACTTGGCATCTGCTTCACAAAATCTATTTTTGATGTAATGTTATTTCTAATCCATGAATCATCCCACCATTCTACCGGATTTACAAAAACATTGTGAACAATCATTGAAAAATGAAGATGGTCACCGACGGCAAGACCTGTTAAACCGGTAAAGCCGATATCATCACCCTTTTTAACCATATCTCCTTTGGTTACTGAAATCTGGCTTAAATGTGAATAAAGGCTGCAAAGCCCGAACCCGTGATCAATCATTATCGTATTGCCAAATATACCTGCAAATTGTGCAAAAACCACTCTGCCTGAATTGCCGGCTTTCACAGGAGCATTCGCTGTTGAGGCAAGATCAACCCCTAAGTGTACCGCCCTGTCAATCTCTTTGCCTTTATATTTATAAATCCGCCGATCAGCAAACCCGGCCCTTCTGGCAGAACCTTTGAGTCTTAAAAACCGGCCATCCCAGTATTTTTTATTTTCCGTAATCAGGGGAACGTTTAATATCGTTTCAACATTGTTTTTTCTAACATCCCTGTTAATATATAAAAACTTTTTAAGCAGGGGATTCTTAGATTCCTGGAAAAATCCATTCTTGGCACCCACATCAAAATCAGGCATTTTCAGCTCTAAAAACCGATCAGAAATATTCAAAATATCTGTTTTAAAATTTTTATCCCTTATATAGTGATAAAACCCTCTCTTTGTAATATTTCCTGCCATATCCTCAGCAACGACAGATATCTGACTGCCCGGACCCTGCATATGGTTTAAGGCAAAAAAAGCAGTATAAATATTTTTGTTTTCAAAAAGACCGGAATGGCCCGGGAAAAAATTATCCCCCACTTTGACACCACTTTTTAGGTTTTCCTCAAATAGCTTGTAAATAACGAGGGCGGTACCGCTTCGCTGAATATTGTGGCGTTTGGTTAAAACACTTATTCTAGGGGGTTTTGAATCAATAATTACCTTTTTTTCAATATAAAAAATATTGCCCTTGTTCCACCCTCTCCATGAATAGTCGGACACCATTATCCGAATGACGGCATCCCCATCTGTCATTCCATATTTCCAGGACTCAACCGGGATGATAAAAAGATCTCTTATAGTCTTGGATTCCGGCAACAACTCTAAAAAATTTGAGGCTTTATATTGTTTTTTGAGTAAAACCTTTTCTTTACCCTCCTGTATGATCGATACTATAATTTTGCGAAGGCCTGTTTTATGGTCCGTAACATCAAGAGACATCTCATAAGATTTTTTCAAATATAGAGAGGGTAATTGAATATCAACAACAGGTTTTTTGCCTTCAAATTTATAAACAAGGACCCAAATAATTGGAATGAAAACAACAAGAAATAAAACCAGGGAAACAACTCTTTTCATCAATAATACCTATTTTTTCAGGTGGTTAGTAGATATTTAAGCAAAATTACAGTAAAATAGCAGCTATGGTCGAACTTATCAAGCAATTTTGTATTCTTGACTTTTCTGCCCTCAAAATATAATTTAGCCTCAAAAAACTTCTATTTAGGACTCATTTATGAATAATTTTTTCTTTAATTTAATCGATAAACCCGAACCCGTTTTTTTCCTTATTGCAGGCCCTTGTGTTATCGAAAACCATGAAACAACCTATCTGATCGCAAAGCACCTTAAAAAAGTAACCGACAGACTAAATATCCCATTTATATTCAAAGCATCCTTTGACAAAGCAAACCGGACATCCATTCAATCTTTCAGGGGTCCAGGATTTGATAAAGGGCTTCATATTCTTAACTCTATTAAAAAAGATTTGAAGATTCCGGTTATTTCGGACATCCACTTACCTGACCAGGCTCAACAGGCAGCAAAAGTTCTGGATATTATCCAGATACCGGCTTTTCTTTGCAGACAAACCGATTTGATTCTGGCGGCATGCGATACAGGAAAACCTGTTAACATCAAAAAAGGGCAGTTTTTATCCCCTCTGGAATGCAATAATATTCTTAACAAGGCAAAAGAATTCGGTAATACAAATATCTGTATTACTGAAAGAGGATCGTCATTCGGGTATAATAATCTTGTGGTGGACTTTCGATCCATACCCATCATTAAAAGTTTAGGTGCGCCCGTCGTCTTTGATGCGACACACAGTGTTCAGCTTCCGGGTGGAGCTGGAAACTCTTCAGCCGGAGAAAGGCAGTTTGTTCCCACCCTGTCAAAAGCGGCCATTGCCGCAGGCGCCGACGGATTATTTATTGAAACCCATCCGGAACCTGAAAAAGCCCTGTGTGACGGACCCAATTCTCTTGCCTTAAACGATATGGAAAATTTTTTGTCCACTCTTCTGGCCATTAAAAAAGCGGTTGGATAAATCATATGAAACCCGACCTTGCAAATATTGAACTCTTACTGCTGGATGTGGATGGCGTATTAACTGACGGAGGTATCACCTATTCAGACTCAGGAGAACAGATAAAAAGGTTTCATTCAAGGGACGGTCTTGGCATGAGGCTTCTAATGGATGCAGGGATAGGTGTCGGTATTATCACCGGCCGCAAATCAAAGGCCTTGGGATACAGATGTGAAAATCTTGGTATAACTTTGTTGTTTGATGGTATCAGGGACAAATCAAAAGCCCTTGACAAAATTATCTCCCAGACAGGGATAATGCCAAAAAGAATGGCGTTTGTCGGAGATGATCTGATAGATCTGCCTGTAATGAAAAAAGTGGGGATTTCTTTTTGTGTTTCCGACGCTCCTGAAGATATTAAAAACCATTGTGACATTACGACGTGTCAGCCAGGAGGCCATGGCGCGGTCAGAGAAATATGTGAAAGCATTCTGAAAGCAAAAGGATTATGGGGCGCTATTCTTGATAACTACTTATCATGACACACTCTTTAAAACAAAAACTGACCTACCCTTTGATCGGATTGCTGATAGTGATACTTATCATCATCAGCGGTTTTTTTTATTTTAACAAATTCCTCTCCAAACCTGTGCAGATTCATCATATTAAAATAGACACTGAAGCTGCCTTGAAATTAAACGTTTTAAAGCAGATTTCAAAAAAAAACGGGGTAAAAGAATGGGAGTTGGAAGCCGCTTCTGCTACTCTCTTAAAAGATGAAAACAAGGCGGTACTCATTGGTGTCTCAATCATTTTTTTTACAAAAGACAATAAAAAAGTTTGCTTAACGTCTGAAAAAGGCATTCTCAATACAAAAACCCATGACATGATATTTTCAGACAATGTTATTGTAACGTATGAAACTTCTGTTCTGAAAACCGATAAGTTGCATTATAATAAAAAAGCACATATAATATATTCCAACACTCACGTGAAGCTTGAAAAACAAAATTCTGTCATTGAAGCTGATTCAATGACAATAGATTTGAATGATAGTTATACAATTTTAAAGGGGCATGTCAGGGGAAATTTCAGTGAAGACTTCAATATTATGTAACTCAACACCTAAATTTTTGTTTTCTCTTATTCTTATTTGTTTTGTACTTCTGTTAAAAACAAATACTGTCTATTCTCAAACCCAAACCGAGGCCAATAAAGAACCCCTTCATGTTATATCCGATAAAATGATTGCACAAAAAGACGCATCAATGGTTGAATTTATCGGAAATGTCAAAGCCACAAGACTTGATTCGATTGTGTTTGCAGATTCCATCAAAATTTATTTTGTTGATAATGATAAAGATAGTTCTGCTCAAAGCAATGTAAAAAAAATTGTTTCAATCGGAAATGTCAGATACACAGCTGGGGAACGAAAGGCATTTGCCGATAAAGCGGTCTATACAACTCACGACGAGATGCTGGTTCTTACAGGTAAATCTCCTAAATTAATAACCGGTTCAAGTTTTGTAACTGGAAAAAAAATTACTCTTTTTAGAAATCAAGACAAGGTAGTAGTGGAAAGTGACGGTACAAAAAAAGTTGAGGCGTTCTTTAATCCTGAAGATAATATCACTGATAAACAATAATGACACAACTCGACCTAAAAAATCTTATAAAAATATATGATGGTAAAAAAGTTGTAAACACTGTCAGCCTTACAGTGAAACAAGGCGAAGTAACCGGCCTTTTAGGGCCAAACGGGGCTGGCAAAACAACAACATTTTATATGGCAGTGGGCCTAATCAAACCTGATGGCGGGACAGTTCTGATAGACAAAGAAGATATCACTCAATACCCAATGTACATCAGGGCCCGAAAAGGGATTGGCTATCTTCCCCAGGAATCAAGCATTTTCAAAAAACTGACGGTTAAACAGAATATCACCGCCATACTTGAAGTTTTGCCTAACCTCAAGGTCACACATAAAAATAATGATACGATTGACCAGAAAGCCATGGGTCTGATGAAAGAACTTGGCATCAGGGATCTTGCCAACCAGAAAGCAAATTCTCTTTCCGGAGGAGAAAGACGTCGTCTTGAGATTTCAAGAGTACTTGCGACCGATCCCTTATTTATTCTTCTGGATGAACCCTTTGCAGGCATAGATCCTTTAGCCGTCATTGATATCCAGCAAATAATTTATCAGTTGACTCAAAAAGGAATCGGCGTTTTAATATCAGATCATAATGTGAGAGAAACCCTTGGCGTTTGTGATAATGCTTTTATTATGAACCAGGGAAAGGTTATTGAATCAGGAAACTCTGATAAAATTATTTCAAGTAAAATAGCTAAAAAAATCTATTTGGGAGAGAATTTTAAACTATAACATGGAACTTGGATTACAACAAAGTCTAATATTAACTCAGCAGCTTGTCATGACGCCTCAGCTTCAGCAGGCAATCAAATTGCTCCAGTTGTCTCGCATTGAGCTTGCTGAAATGATTCAAGAAGAAATGGAACAAAACCCTGCGCTGGAAGAAGCAGGAACAGAAGAAGCATCTGATAATAAAATTACAGCGCAAGAAAGTGAAACTGAAACTGCTTCTCCTGAAAAAGAAACCCCTGTAAAAGAAGTCACCATTGAAGAAAAAGTAAGACCTGATACAGACTGGGAAAATTATATTAATGAATATAATTCTACTGGAAGAATCTACACGGAATCAGAAAATACCGAAGCGCCTAATTTTGAAGCGTTTGTTTCGGAAAAAAAGACCTTGAAAGACCATCTTCAGTGGCAGTTGAGGCTCTATGGACTCAGTGAAGAAGAAGAAAAAATCGGTATCATACTTATCGGCAATTTAAACAGGGACGGTTACCTTTGCAGTGATGTTGAAGAGATTGCACAGGCTTTTGACTCGGACATAGAATTTGTTGAAGATGTCCTTTCAATTCTTCAGACGTTTGATCCGCCTGGTGTTTGTGCCAGAGATCTTTGTGAGGCCTTGCTTATTCAGGTACAGCAACTCGGCATTGACAATCCCATTATCAATGAAATTATAAAAAACCATTTGAAAAACCTTGAAAACAGAAACAGTAAAAAAATTGCAAAGGCATTAAAGATATCAGTAGATGATGTCAGGGCGGCCGTAAAAATCATCCAGTATCTTGAACCCAAACCCGGTCGGAAATTTTCAACGGATGAGCCTGCCTATATCACACCTGATATATATGTTTACAAACATGGGGATACTTTTAAAATTGTTATGAATGATGATGGGCTGCCGAAGTTGAAAATCAATCGGTTTTATAAGGATGCTATTGCCAATGGCCGCAAAATATCAAAAGATACAAAAAATTACCTTAATGAAAAAATGCAGTCTGCATCCTGGCTTATTAAAAGTATCCACCAGCGCCAGAAAACAATATACCTTGTCATGGAAAGTATTCTTAAATTCCAGGGGAAATTTTTTGAAAAGGGTATCGCGTATCTGAGACCATTAATTCTAAAGGATATTGCAGAAGATATTGAGATGCATGAATCCACGATCAGCCGTGTGACCACCAATAAATATGCCTACACACCCCAGGGACTCTTTGAATTGAAATACTTTTTTAACTCATCCATCGAACGAACCGGAGGAGAGTCCATGGCCTCTGCAAGCGTAAAGGAAAAAATAAGACTATTGATAGAAAACGAAGACCAGGAAAGTCCTTTAAGCGATGAAAAACTAGCAGGTATCCTTCAGGATTCAAATATTCAAATAGCCAGGCGAACTGTTGCTAAATACAGGAAAGTACTTAATATACTTCCTTCTAACAAACGCAAACAACTTTAGGGAGGTTTTTATGCAAACAATAGTTACTTTTAAAAAGATTGACCCCTCAAGTGCCTTAAAATCTTACGTTCAAAAAAAACTGGATAAATTTGATAAAATTTTGGACAGTCCTGCTGAGGCGTATGTCGTTCTGTCAGTTGAAAAAATCAGACATATAGCCGAAATCACACTGACGTGTGACAAATTAAAAATTCATGCCAAAGAAAATTCCGAAAGTATGTATTCATCCATTGATGCACTGATGGATAAGGTAAAATCCCAAATTAAAAAAAACAAGGAAAAAATCAAGCGGCATATGTCGGGGAATAAGCAGAGTATTAAGAATGAATCAGGACCATTAGATTTTCCGGAAGGATTTTCTGACAATCCGGCGGCAGACCAAATAATTATTGAAACAATTGACTATAAACCCATGGATATTGAAGATGCGGTTATTGAATTAAATTCAGGCAAACAATCATTTTTTGTTTTCAATAATGCCCGAACCCAGCAACTCAATGTTCTATATAAACACAATAATGGTAAGCTGGGATTAATCCAGCCCAGAGGATAATTTATTAAATGAGAATCAGCCAGCTTCTTAATAAAGATTCAATTATTGCAGATCTTAAAGCCAGTGACAAAAAAGGGGTAATTGATGAACTTGCCGCTGTGGCTTCCACAGCAACAAAAGCATCCGCAAAAGAAATTGCCACAGTTCTCATGGAAAGAGAGCAGTTAGGCAGTACGGGTATTGGTGGCGGAATTGCTATTCCCCATGGCAAACTTGACTTGGTGAGATCTATTGTTGTCGGTTTCGGACTTAGCCGCAAAGGTGTTGAATATGAATCCCTTGACAACAAACCGGTCCATATTTTTTTCCTGTTACTGACCTCAGAAAACTCTACCGGTGGACATCTTAAGGTTTTAGCCCAAATTTCTAAACTTTTAAAAATGAATCAATTTAAAAAAAAATTAGCAGCTGCCGAATCTGTTGATGATATTTACGATATCATCATGGAGCAGGATGAAGACTTTTAATGCAAAAGGTTTATATCATAACCGGTCTTTCCGGGTCCGGAAAAACAACGACCATTCAAGCATTTGAAGATGCTTTGTTTTACTGTGTCGATAATATGCCCATCGAACTTTTGCCAAGATTTCTGAATCTGCCGCTGAAAGAGAACCCGGAAGTTAAGGGACTTGCGGTTGTGATGGACATGAGGAGCAAAAATTTCATATCAAATTATGCGCCAGGTATTTGCGCAATTGAGGATTCAGGCATATCTGTTCAAATCATATTTCTTGAGGCAGATGTTGATACCCTGTTAAAAAGATTTAGTCAAACCAGGCGCCACCATCCTGTTTCAAACGAAAAAAGCCTTTTGGACAGTATCAAACTTGAAAAAAAATTGATGCTGCCCGTAAAACAAACCGCACATAACATTATCGATACAACAGGCTTAAATGTTCATCAGCTTAAATCCCAGATTCTTGATTTAATTCATGATGGAGATAAATCCATCAGTTTAACAAAAATAAATATTATCTCATTTGGATTTAAATATGGAATTCCAAATGAGGCCGATCTTGTTATGGATATGAGATTCTTAATCAATCCGTATTTTATACCGGAACTTAAAAACCAGGATGGAGAATCTAAGGCTGTTAAGCAATTTATATTATCAAACAATGAAACCAAGCTTTTCCTTGAAAAGTATTTGAACCTTCTTGATTATTTAATCCCTTTATACAAAAAAGAAAATAAGGCGTATTTGACGTTTGCCATCGGGTGTACGGGAGGCAGACATAGAAGTGTGGCCATTGCAAGAAGTATTTTTGAACATCTTAATAGAAAAGGACTCAATCCCGGTCTGATCCACAGAGATATTGCCCGGGATGTAAAACAAACATGATAGGTATACTATTGGTCACCCATGCAAACTTAGGAAGCACTTTAATTGAAACGGTTGAATTTATTTTAGGCAAAAGCCAGGACAACCTGTTTCCCGTTTCGATTAATATCCAGGAAGACCCGGACAGCTTGAGAAAAAAAATTAAAAAAGGAATCTCAAAAGTCAAAACCGATAATGGTGTTATTATCTTAACGGATATGTTTGGCGGAACTCCTTCAAATTTAAGTTATTCTTTCTTAGAAGAAGGACAGATCGAAGTCATTTCCGGTGTAAACCTTCCTATTCTTTTAAAAGCGGTGACTTCAAGATCGAAAATGGATATGGAGACATTAACGTTATCCCTTGTCGAGCATGGGAAAAAAAGCATATCCCTTGCCAGCGGAATTTTAAAAGGAACAAAAAGGGTATAAAAAAATTTGTTCCAGCAAACTAAAGGAAGCTATCAATGACTATCAAATTAGGTATTAACGGGTTTGGCAGAATCGGCAGAATGATTTTTCGTGCGGCATTAAACAATCCAAATGTAGAAGTGACGGCAATAAATGACCTGACGGACACAAAAACCTGCGCCCATCTTCTTAAATATGACTCTGTCCATAGTATCCTCAAGCTCCCGGTATCTGCAACCGAAGACTCAATTATTGTTGGCAATAAAACCATCAACGTCACGGCCTTTAAAGATCCCGGACAAATTCCATGGAAAAATGCCAATGTGGATATTGTTTGCGAATGTACGGGTTTTTTCAGAGATCGTGATGGTGCATCCAAACATTTTGATGGGGGAGCAAAAAAAGTGCTTATTTCTGCGCCTGCCGGTAATCCGGACATTACCATTGTGATGGGGGTTAACCATGACATGTATGATCCGGCATCTCACAACATCATTTCAAACGCATCCTGTACAACCAACTGCCTTGCTCCTGTTGCAAAGGTTTTGCTTGAAAATTTTGGCATTGTCTCAGGAATGATGACCACCATTCATGCTTACACGGGTGATCAACGCATTCTTGATTTTCCCCATAAAGACTTGAGAAGGGCAAGAGCTGCCGGCCTTTCAATGATTCCGACGACGACTGGTGCCGCAAAAGCTGTATCATTAGTACTTCCTGAGCTTCAAGGCAAACTCAATGGGTTATCTGTCCGTGTGCCGACCCCCAATGTTTCCCTGGTTGATTTTGTGGTGGTGACCGAGAAAGACGACCTTGGAAAAGAAGATGTGAACAACGCTTTGGAAAAAGCATCTAATGAAAACCTTAAGGATATATTAGGATTTTGCAATATCCCCCTGGTGTCCATTGATTTCAACTCAAATCCGCTTTCCTCAATTGTTGATGCAGGGTGTACGGATGTCATTAACGGCAATATGGTAAAAATCTATTCATGGTATGACAATGAAGCAGGTTATTCCAACAGAATGATTGATCTTGCAGTAATGGTTGGAAACTCCTTATAATTTATCCGGAGGCATAAAATGAGCAGAATCCCTTTAATTGCCGGCAACTGGAAAATGCACAAAACCGGTCCTGAGGCAGTAGAAACAGCCAGAGATCTGGCACAACTTTGTTCAGATATCCAAGATATCGAAGTCATGATAGCACCGACATTTCTTTCTCTGCCTCTGGTTGCAGCGTCAATTGAAGACACCAGTGTAAAAATCGGAGCCCAGAATCTCTATTTTGAAAAACAGGGTGCGTTCACCGGTGAAGTCTCAGCAGATATGATTAAGGCTGCCGGTGCACAATATGTTATCATTGGTCATTCCGAAAGAAGGCAATACTTTGATGAAACCGATTCTTCGGTCTGTAAAAAAATTAATTCCGCAATAAAATCAGGCTTAAAACCTATTTTATGTATTGGAGAGACCGAAAGCCAAAGAGCCGATGAAAAAACCTTTTTGATACTTGACAAACAGGTGTCAGATGGGTTAAAAGGCTTTGGTCTTGATGAACTTGCACATTTAGTGCTTGCTTATGAACCTGTATGGGCGATCGGCACAGGAAAAACAGCCAGCGTTGATCAGGTAAGGCAAGTTCATCAATATCTGCGTTCTTCGCTTGAAAAGTTGTTTTCAAAAGACTTTTCCAACCAAACGCGAATATTGTATGGTGGTTCAGTCAATCCGGAGAATGCAAAAGACTTAATGGGTATTGAGGATGTTGACGGAGCTCTTGTTGGTGGAGCAAGCCTTGATGCAAATGAATTTATTAACATTATAAAATATAATAAATAATCGATATGACAAATTTAGTAGTCGCATTACATGTTACAGTTTGCATCTTATTAATTCTGATTGTATTACTTCAAAGCGGAAAAGGCGCAGAGATGGGAGTTTCTCTTGGTGGCGGAGCAGGCCAGACACTTTTTGGTGCTACCGGTCCTGCAACCATACTGACTAAAATCACAACAGGTGTTGCCATTATTTTTATGGTAACATCTCTTACTTTGGCTTACATGTCGGGTCACCAGTCAGACACATCAGTGATGAAGGAAAACACTACACCAGTTGAGCAGACGACCGAATAAGACATCGGTAAAAAATATAGTGCCGAAGTGGTGGAATAGGTAGACACGCACGCTTGAGGGGCGTGTGGGGCGACCCGTGGGAGTTCAAATCTCCCCTTCGGCACCACAAAATATCAAGGCTATGGGCAATAATTGTTCGTGGCTTTTTTGATTTTATCATGCGAATTTTATAAAAAAAATATTTAAGAAGCCTGATCAATCTTGAATTATTTCTAACCTTGTTTATATTTAGTCTATTATGAAAAAAATAAAAAAGACAACATCTCAAGATCCTAAAAAAATAGAAAAAGACCTGGGTGAATTTCTAAATAAAAAATTCGGCGGCAACGTTAAAATCATCACCCCTTCCGTTCTTCCCCAGCAGGAATCAATTTCAGGCAAGTCTCCTTCAAAAGGCAAGAAAGGACTTATCAATTTTAATATCAAACCCCAGGAGCTTATTGCTTATCTTGATCAGTATGTCATAAGACAGGCAAAAGCAAAATCAGTTCTGTCAACAAAAATATGCACCCACTTTAACCGAATCAGGCATTCTCAAACCACAGGCGAAGGCATGTCAAAAATCACCGGTAATATTAAATCCAACATTCTAATGTTTGGTCCTACCGGAATTGGTAAAACCTATTTAATTAAACTGATCGCAAAAAAAATCGGGGTTCCGTTTGTAAAAGCCGATGCCACAAAATTTTCCGAAACCGGCTATGTCGGCGGGGATGTAGAAGATCTAATCCGGGATCTGGTGAAAGAAGCAAATGATGACATTGAACTTGCCCAATGTGGCATTGTTTACATTGACGAAATTGATAAAATTGCAGCGAGCCCTAATGTGGTTGGCGCCCAGGTATCAAGGACAGGCGTTCAGAGAGCTCTTTTAAAACCCATGGAAGAAACCGATGTTGACTTGAAAGTTCCCCATGACCCCGTATCCATGATGCAGGAATTAGAATCCTATCAAAGAACCGGGAAAAGGTCCAAACGGAGTGTAAATACTGCCAATATCCTTTTCATTGTCAGTGGTGCATTCTCAGAACTGTCAAATGTCATCAGAAAACGATTGTCAAAACAAAATATCGGGTTTGGCTCAAAGCTTGTAAAGTCCCAAAAAGAAGATGAGGTGTTAAAGCAGACCAAAGCTGAAGATCTGGTGAAGTTTGGGTTTGAATCTGAATTCATCGGAAGGCTTCCTGTCCGATGTGTTCTTGAGACGCTTGATGAAGAAGACCTCTACGCAATTTTGAAGATGCCCAATAATCCGGTCATATTGAGCAAGAGGCTGGACTTTAACGCCTATGGTATAAAGATTATTTTTACAGATGATGCATTAAAAGTTCTTGCAAAAAGAGCGCATAAAGAAAACACCGGAGCCCGGGGGCTTGTCAGTGTGATTGAAGAAGCCTTACTTGATTTTGAAGAAAAACTTCCGTCACATGATTTTTTAAAATTTACCGTAACAAAACAAGTCCTGGAAGATCCCAAAGGCCATCTTGAAAATCTTTTATCAAAACAAACTTCTTTAAAATGGAATGATCTTTATGAAAAAGCTTTCCTTGATCATAAAGCATATATTTCAAACTATATAAAAGACAATTGGAAAACCTTCTCCGACCGCTATGGACTGACTCTTTCACAAATTCGATGCGATATGGTGGCGCTTCATTTTTGCAATTATGTCATGGAAGTTGAAGATGCAGTGAAAAAAATAAAACAACTCCATGATTCAATCAAAGAAATTGAAGTTGAAGTATCAAAAAGCTATAACTTAAATATTATTTTTGAAGAAGATGCCATTGACTTTCTGATTGAACAATTTACCAACCATAATGCGACCAATGAAGAAATTTTATCAAAAATCTATGACAGCTACCATGACGGTTTTAATCTGATTCGCGAAAAAACAGGAAAAAGTAGATTTTTTCTGTCTAAAAATGCTTTAATAGACCATGAAACCTATCTTAACGATCTTATCAGGAAAGAAATAATATGATTGGAATTTCAAAACTTTATTGCGCAACAGTTGAACCATCAGATGCATTAAGATACTCCAGACAATCAGGACAAATGCCCTCCCATCTTTTGCAATTTTCAAAAGACAAAAAACCCGTGGTGGTCTGGAATATGACACAACGATGTAATCTTAAGTGTATCCATTGCTATGCCAGATCAGAAGACCTTTCCTATGACAATGAGCTTAACCATGAACAAAGCCTTGCCATGATTGATGACCTGGCCCAATTTGGTGTACCCGTTCTTTTATTCTCAGGCGGGGAGCCCACCGTGCATCCAAGACTTGTTGAATATGCCAAATATGCTGTCAGCAAAGGTATGAGAGCCGTTATTTCAACCAATGGAACCCTTATTACCAAAGAAAAAGCCAAAATTTTTAAGGAAATCGGGCTTTCCTATGTGGGGATCAGTCTTGATGGCTTAGAAGAGACCCATGATAAATTCAGAGGGGTTAAAGGAACCTTTAAAAAGGCCATGGAAGCCATTGAGAACTGCCAGGAAGCCGGTATCAAAGTTGGATTACGGTTTACCCTTAACAAAAAAAATGTAAAAGACGTGCCTGGTATATTTGATCTTCTTGAAGAAAAAAATATCCCCAGGGCTTGTTTTTATCACCTGGTATATTCAGGCAGGGGGTCTGAAATTGCAAAAGAAGACCTCTCCCATGAAGAGACCCGCAAAGTGCTTGACCTGATCATGGCGCGGACAAAAGATCTTCATGACCGAAACCTGCCCAAAGAGGTTCTCACCGTGGACAATCATGCCGACGGCCCCTATATTTATCAAAGATTGCTCGAAGAAGACCCGGAAAGAGCAGCCGAGGTTCTTGAACTTCTGGAAATGAATGAAGGGAATAATTCCGGCCGTGGCATCGGATGTATCTCCTGGGATGGCGAAGTCCACCCGGATCAATTCTGGCGGGAAAAAAGTCTTGGTAACATCAAGGACATGCCTTTCTCCGAAATCTGGACAAATGTTGACAATGAGTTTTTAATGAAACTCAAAGAAAAGAAAAAACATGTTAAAGGCAGATGTGCCGAGTGCAGATGGCTTGATATTTGCGGCGGAAACTTCAGGGCCAGAGCAGAATCTGTTGCCAATGATCCCTGGGACAGTGATCCGGCATGTTACCTGACAGATGAAGAAATTAAAAAGGAGGTTTCATAATGCTTTTTCCGGATTTTCGTGGACGAAGATTAAGAGCAAGTAAAAATTTTAGAAGAATGATACGGGAAACAAAGCTTTCCTGTGATGATTTGATTCTCCCTTTATTTGCCATAGAGGGTAATTCTGTAAAAAAACCCATTGAATCCATGCCAGGTCATTTTCAACTCTCCTGTGATCATATCGTCAAAAAAGCCAAGGAAGCCTGTGATGCGGGTGTTCCTGCCATTATTTTGTTTGGCATTCCCGACAAAAAAGATCCTCTGGCAACAAGGGCCTATGCCTCTGATTCCATTGTTCAACGAGCCGTTGGAGAAGTAAAAGAAAGCGTTCCGGATATTTCTGTTATCACGGATGTCTGTCTTTGCGGGTATACAGACCACGGGCATTGCGGAGTTGTGGAAAACGGCATTGTTGACAATGATGCCTCCCTTGATCTTCTGGCTAAAACGGCATTGTCCCATGCAGAAGCCGGTGCAGATATGGTAGCCCCGTCAGATATGATGGACGGCAGGGTCGGAGAAATAAGACAAACCCTGGATGAAGAAAATTTTTCTCACATTCCCATCATGTCCTATGCAGTGAAATACAGTTCGGCATTCTATGGCCCGTTCAGGCAGGCAGCAGAATCAGCACCGCAATTTGGTGACAGGAAAACCTATCAGATGGATCCCGCCAATTCCACTGAAGCCATCAGGGAAGCCACCATGGATATTGAAGAAGGTGCGGATATTATCATGGTAAAACCTGCTTTGTCCTATCTGGATATTATCTATCGTCTCAAAGAAGAGATTGATCTTCCCATTGCTGCATATAATGTCAGTGGCGAATACTCCATTATGAAAGCCGGAGAAATGATGGGCTGGGTCAACGCCAAAGACCTCATTATGGAAACACTCTTATCCATTAAAAGAGCCGGGGCAGATTTAATCCTGACATATTCCGCTATTGACGCTGCAAAGGAGTTAAACAAATAATGAACCATCCCCACGGGCAGGGTCAGAAACCTTCTGCCAACACCCTTCGTCTGGTTGCCTGGGAAACTACCCGCCGGTGCAACCTTTCCTGCAAACACTGCAGGGCTGTAGCAGAAAACCATCCTTATGATAATGAGTTAGATACCCGGGCTTCCTTTAGATTATTGGAACAAATCAAAGAGGTTGGTAATCCCATTATTATCCTCACCGGCGGAGAACCGCTTTTAAGGGAAGATATTTTTGATATTGCGGCTTTTGGAACAAAATTAGGGCTTCGCATGGTCATGGCACCCAACGGGACTTTGATTACTAAAGACAACGCCAAAAAAATGAAAGCATCAGGTATAAAAAGGATCAGTGTCAGTCTTGACGGTTCAACACCTGAAACCCATGATGCCTTCAGGGGACTTGAAAATGCGTTTAAAAATTCAATCCAGGGCATTAAAATTGCCAAACAAGCCGGAATTGAATTTCAGATCAATACAACCATAACCAAAACAAATCTTGACCAGATACCTAAAATTCTAACTCTTGCAGAAAATTTAGGAGCAGTCGCCCATCATATTTTTCTTCTTGTTCCCACAGGCCGCGGAAAATATATTGTGGACAGCGAAATCAATGCAAAAGAATACGAAGAAACCTTGGACTGGTTCTACGATCAAAGTCAAAAAACAAGCCTTCAGCTTAAAGCGACCTGCGCACCACACTATTACAGAATATTACGGCAGAGGGCCAAAAAAGACGGCAAAAAAGTAAGCTTTGAGTCCCATGGACTTGATGCCGTCACAAGAGGGTGTCTGGCTGGAACAGGGTTTTGTTTTGTTTCCCATGTGGGAAGGGTTCAAACATGCGGCTTCCTTGATGTGGAATGTGGTGACATTACCCAACAAACCTTTAAAGATGTCTGGGAAAATTCTCAGGTTTTTAACACGCTCAGAAATTTTAATAATCTTGAAGGCAAGTGCGGTATCTGCGAATACAAAAAAGTTTGTGGCGGATGCCGCGCCCGCGCCTATGAAGCAACGGGCAATTATCTTGCCGAAGAACCATTGTGCTCCTATCAGCCGGCAAGAAGTAAATAAATTTAATTTAACTCATTTGATTCAAAAAATTTCCAGCCTCTTTTGTCACATCCTGTCAAATGGAATTGAGCATTAAAGTAATGGGTCTGTCTTCTTCTGCACTCCCTGTAAACCGCACCGGTCCCGGACGTCTGTATCGATCCTGGTTGGATTCTGCTGCCAGCCATCCATCCCTTAAGGCTTTAAAAATTCTAAAGGCATTTGAATCTAAATCAATCAGACTTTTTTCAATCACAAGTTCCAGCCTTCCTTTTCTTTCCTCAAGACGCATCAATTTTGCAATAGGGATACCAATGGGTTCCCACTTATCAAACTTTTTCTCAAGATTCTTGATAGCAGCCATTTGTCCTGTTGCACCATTTGCAATCAGATGGAATGCTGTAATACCAAGATTGTAGGTATAATTACAGTCAAAATATGTGGGATCAGACCCTCGGCCGTCATATCCGTAAAAATGGGTCTGGGTTTTAAATTTGGGATCAGATTTTTTAAATATCCGGATAATAGGTTCAGGCACATTGTCATCCGGGCTGATCAACTCACTATTAATTAATGTCTGTTTCAATGTTTTCAGGGAAATGATGGATTCTTTGATTAACAGGTATTTATCTTCAGGGTTTTTAAATATGACTTTTGCAATTTTATCTGGAATAAATTTAGAGTTTTCCATAATTGACTTGTAATAGGATTTTTCAATACCGATTTTGTATTTTCCCTTTTCCTTTAAAATGCTTAGATATTCTTTGACCATATCCATGATAATATCTTCAGTTTTTACCTGGGAAAATTGAAAATTTCCATGGGTATCTCTTTCCATCAACAGACCATCCCGAAAGAATAACGGCAGCTGGTTAAACAAATCATCATCCCTTAAATTCCAGATGGAAAATTTATCTGTATCTCCCATACCCCGAGTGAGCCGCCTTAAGTATTCAAGTTTGACATTTAACGTTGGAAATGATGTGTGGAAATCATTGTCATGAATATGGTTATAATCCGCAATAATAGTGTTCAATTTGATAATAAACACTTGAATTTCATTTATAAACTCAAGAATACCTTCCGGAATGATCATTACACCGAAATTTTTCCCGGTTGCGGCTCTTCGAACAATGGTATCACATATTAATCTGGACCAATGACGTAATGTTATGCCATATGCAGTATAATCAATTATCCCTTTTTTTTGGGCTTTTTCAATTCTCTTATGATCTGTATAATCGGCCAGCTCTTCACCAACAAAAGAAAGGTTGGCATGGGTCTGAAAAGCACATTCCAGCGTCAGGTGACTTGCGACCCTTCCCATTACTTTACAAACATGCCAATATTTGATGTCTGAGCTGGCATCGGTGGTGAGATTACTGATATTTTGTGAAAATGCCCTTGCTGCCGTATGAAATCCAAATGATATGGCACAAAGTGTTTCTTTGTCATCGGTTTTTATCTGTATATCTCCGTCAATGGTTTTGGGAACACCAATAACCTTAATACCTGCACTTTTAAACCGCTGGGCAAGAAAGGCCGCATTTGTATTTGAATCATCTCCTCCAATCACCACCAAAGCGTCAAGTTCCAGATCCATACAGGTTTTTAACGATAATTCCATTTTGTTTTTGGAATCGATTTTGCTTCTCCCAGTCTTGATCATGGAAAATCCACCCATATTCCTGTGCGCATCCACAAGGCTCTGGGTAATTTCAACATATTTTGATTCCATCAAACCGTCAGGCCCTAAAAGAAATCCAAACAATTTAGATTCTGGATTATACTTTTTCACCTCATCATAAAGCCCTGCAATCACATTATGCCCGCCGGGTGCAGGACCACCTGAAAAAAACACGCCGATATTCCGACGTATCTTAAATGCCTGTTTGGCAGTTTCAGTTTTTTCATCCCCGGGAATAATTTTTTGAACATTATTATTAATAATATCAGGAAGCAATTTTTCCGCTTCCTTGTTATTGCTAAGTTTATATTCAGGACAATCTTTGATGCTTGTATATTTTGATGAAAAAATCTTAATTTTTTTTGGAGAAAATGATCGCCTTTCAATGGTTTCAATATTTACGTCAGAGGTCACATGACCTGTTTTCGGATGATTTAATAAAAATTCAAGTGATTTACACCTCTGATTCTCCATATCCGCTCCTGTTATCCATTCAAATCAATTGACTAAAACCCGGGGGTTTTCTTTTACTTTGGCCTGGTAACCGACACTCTTCTATTTTTAACCACAGATGGATAGAAAGTAAAGCCTCATTATTGATTTTCGGCTGAAAGGCCAGCGTTCATTTTTGTACTCAAATATCCATCCATCATTAAATGAACAATATGATGAATGACACAAACAAGTAAAGCAATCCCAAATTCACTGAAATAAGTCACCTGGATCATGGCGGATAAGGCCAGGGTCTTCTGCGAGCCCATAAAAATAACACTTTCCCTGCGACCTTTTTCTACACCAAAAAGTTTCACCAATAAAAAAGAAAATCCCAAAAGCATTAAGTGGAAAACACTGACAAGAACCACTATATAAAAAAAAGCCGTCCCTTCTCCCAAAAGCACCTGCTTTGCCCCTGCAAGGGAAATAAAAACAATACCGATAATCATCCATTGATTAATGATCTGCAACTTGAATTTTCCCAAATGATTTTCTTTAAAAACCTTAGCCTTTACCACTATCCCGATCAGCAAAGGGAAAAGAACAAGCAGGATCAATTTAGTGATGATGGCACCCTGATCGATCCCCAGTTCTTTTTCCATGTTTTGCAACGACAAAAGGGCCGAAAGTACTACAGGAATGGAAAAGATACCGATAAAATTCGATAAAATCGTCACAAAAAGTGCATGGGCCATATTTCCGCCTGCGGCGCCTGTCATCACAATTCCGGAAGACAACGTTGTGGGCATTACGGCCACGATAAAAAGTCCAATGACCACCCCGGTTTCAAGGGGGAGAAGACAAAGCAGGCCAGCTGCGATGGGCGAAAAAACAACAATAACTGACAATGATAAAAGTGTTGATTTAATATCTTTAATTCCCGCTCTTATCTGATCACTTTCTATCAAAAGACCTGAAATAATAAAGATCAAAAATATTATAATTTCCGGGCCGTGGTTATCCTTTAGACCAATCCCGATTTTTACCAGACTGTTTGACGGGTCCAAGATGACCGCCACAAAAACGAGAACTAGCCCGAGTAAAAACCATTGTTTTTTAATTTTTTGTATCATACATATTCCTCAGCAATTAAAATCAATAGGGATATCTATGATACATTATGGCTTGAGTCAATATTTCGTTCAGATTTTCACTCACAATCCTTGATTCTGATTCAAGAAAAATGGTAAAGATCATACAATAAAATAGAATTCAAGGAGCAAGTAAAATTGGGGTTTAATATATTTAAAAAAAAGAGTCCTGAAAAAAAAGAACAGGGACCCGGAATCTTTTCAAAGCTGAAAAGTGGGCTGTCAAAGACAAGGCAGGTATTAACCACTGATATTAATGACCTTTTTGTTTCCGGCAAGGCGATTGATGACGCGCTTTTTGAAGAGTTGGAAGAGCTGTTGGTTACATCAGATCTTGGAGTTGATGTAACCATGGAAATGATGGAAAGAATAAAGAAAACGGCCAAAAAGCTTTCCAATGCAGATGAACTCAAACAGGTGTTAAAAGAAGAATTGATCGGGCTCTTCCCGAAAAATAGTGATACCGCAAAAAAAAAAAAAACAACAAAACCCCATGTTATAATGGTGGTTGGCGTCAATGGAACCGGCAAAACCACCACATTGGGGAAACTTGCCATGAAGTTCACATCCCAGGGGGAAAAAGTGCTCATTGCCGCAGCAGATACATTCAGGGCGGCCGCAATTGAACAAGTCGAGATCTGGGCAAATCGATCCAACGCATCTATTGTCAAACATAAAGAAGGCGCTGATCCGGCAGCCGTTGCCTATGATTCTGTTGAAGCCTCTCTGGCCAGGGATATTGATGTTGTATTAATTGATACGGCCGGCAGGCTTCATACACAAAAGAATCTAATGGAAGAGCTTAAAAAAATAAAGCGCTCTATTAATAAAAAGTTTCCTGGTGCTCCCCACGAGGTATTAATGGTTTTAGATGCAACAACCGGACAAAATGCAATTTCCCAGGCAAACCTGTTTAATGAAGCCGTTGGACTTACCCAGATTGCTTTGACAAAACTTGACGGAACTGCCAAAGGTGGTATTGTTGCCGCTATTGCAAGCACTATGAAATTGCCGATAAAATATATTGGTGTGGGAGAAAAAATTGAAGATCTTCAGGATTTTGATTCAAAACTCTTTATTAATGCATTATTTGACTAAATCACCATAAGGATTACGCTGACAATGTTTGGGATTGAAAATTACTTGGGATTTATTATTGCCGCAATTATTCTCAACCTGACGCCGGGTACTGATACCATGTATATACTGACCAGAAGCGTTTCCCAGGGGAAAAATGCAGGGCTGGTATCAGTTGCCGGGATTATGTCCGGTTGTATTGTCCATGTCCTTTGCGCAGCATTTGGACTGTCCCTGATTTTATCAAGCTCTGCTTTTGTTTTTATGCTGGTTAAATGGGCCGGAGCACTCTATCTGATTTATCTTGGCATAAAAACACTTTTGGAAAAAAACAGAGCATTTGAAATCTCTCATTCTGAGTATACGGTTAGGAATCTTGCCAAAACTTACAGGCAAGGGGTACTCACGAATATTTTGAACCCTAAGGTAGGGTTGTTTTTTCTCTCTTTCTTACCTCAGTTTATTAATCCAGATCATGTAAACGGGCCAATACCTTTTCTTATTCTGGGGGGGACTTTCCTTGTAACCGGAACGATTTGGTGTCTTTTTCTATCATTGACTGCTGCATTAATGACAAATACATTAAGAAACAACAAAATAGCGGGAATCTTATTACAGAAACTTTCCGGTATGATTTTTATTGGGTTTGGATTAAAACTCGGCTTTGATAATGATTGATTATTTAAATTAATCATACGATAATAACCCTATGATGATGACCCTGGAATGGACAAAAAGTCAATCTGTTAAGATATTATGGGGGGGGAGGACAATGAAACTTTCACAAAAAGAGATAAAAACGTTGTTAAAAGAATGGAATCTTGCCTGGGAAAAGCATGACCTTGATAAGGTAATGACACTTTTCCATGATGATATCTTTTTTGAAAACTGGACCGGTGCTTATATTAAGGGCATAAAAGCGCTTAGAAAAGCCTGGGAGCCCTGGTTTGACAATCATGGTGACTTCAGATTTCTGGAAGAGGAAACCTTTATTGATGAACAGCACCAAAAGGTTCTCTATCGATGGGTTCTTGAATGGCCTTCGACTGAATCGGGTTTTGAAGACAAACCTGAAATCAGGAAAGGCGTGGATGTGATTCACTTTAAAGATGGAAAAATTATTAATAAGCTGACGTATACGAAAACAACCATTGAAATTGATAACAAGAGGCTTCCCTTGCACTTATAGATATTGTCCGACCCCGATCATATTCATTGCTTTCCATTTAACGCTTGTCAAACACACCTATCATTTTATCAAGAAAATCATCGGGTATGATATTAAGCTTTTTAAAATCATCCGATGTAAAAAGAGCAAATTCACCGATACTCGTTGTACACAGCCGGCCTTTTTCATTGTAAATTTCTCCAGCCATGATGGCATTTCTTTCATCGATCTTCTCTTTAATATATCCATAAATTTCAAGCCTTGAGCCAATGGTAACCGGCATTAAAAAAGAAGTTTTCATGGTTTTTGTCAGGATAAACCGTTTTGAAAGATAAATGGCAGCCCACCCCATAATCTCATCACATATGGTAGACAACACCCCGCCGTGTACAATATTGCTCCACCCTCTTAAATGGTCCGGCACTATGACAATGGATCGAAGTTTTTCCCCATTGGTTTCAAAGGTCATCTTAAGTCCGTGATGATTTTCAGAGCCACATCCAAAACAATTCATATCCACATTGGGAATTTTCTCCCATTCTTTTGTATTCATCTTTTTCTCCAGCAATATTTTTCCCTATACAAGTTTTTTAAGCAAGGTTGCAAATCGATTTTCATTCATTATTTCCACCCCAAGGATTTGAGCTTTTTCAAGCTTGGATCCTGCCTTTTCTCCAGCAATGAGAACATCGGTTTTCGAACTGATGCTTGACGTAACACTGGCACCAAGCCTTTCAAGCTGTTTTTGGGCCTCGCTGCGAGGCATGGTCTGCAATGTGCCGGTCAGCACAATTCGTTTATTGTTGAACGGGTTATCGTAGAATCCAGCAATGACAGGTTGATCATTGGTGATGATGACGCCTGAATGGGTGATATCTTCGATAATCGCCTTGTTTTCAAAGTTAGAAAAGAATTGGCAAACTGCTGATGCTGTTTCCGGACCGATGCCATTGATTTCTTGCAACGCTTCTTCAGATGTTTCCATGATATCCTTAAGCGTGGGAAATCTTTCTGAAATCAGTTTGGCTGCATTTTCTCCTGTATGATCAATCCCCAGTGCATAAATAAAGCGTCTTAAAGAAATCTTTTTTGATTTTTCTATTGACTGGGTAAGGTTGGCTGCAGATTTTTGAGCCATTCGATCAAGACTGGCAAGTTTCTCTTTTTCCAGGGAAAAAACATCTGCAAACGATTTCAGCATACCTTCATCCACCAATTGAACAACGATCTTCTTTCCGAACCCGTCTATGTCAAACGCTTTTTTTGAAACAAAATGTTTGATCCTCTCTTTTAACTGGGCCTGGCAGGACACATTGACACACTTATTGATATGGGACTTATCCAGTTTAATTTTTTCAATTTTACTTTTGCAGACCGGACAATGAACCGGCATTTCAAAAGGGACTTCATCCCCCTTTCTTTCCGATTCAATGATTTTCACCACCTTTGGTATGACATCCCCTGCTCTCATCACCAGCGCCTTATCACCAATCCGGATATCTTTTCTTTTTATTTCATCTTCATTGTGCAAGGTTGCCCTTGAGACCATGGCTCCGCCAATATTGACACCTTTCAGTATGGCAACAGGGGTGAGCGTTCCTGTCCGCCCGACCTGAACAATAATATCCTTTATGGTTGTGGTCTTCTGCATGGCCGGAAATTTATAGGCAATGGCCCATCTCGGGCTTTTAATTTTTTCACCCAATTGCTGCTGAAAGGAAATATCATCAACCTTGATCACCATGCCGTCAATTTCATAAGCAAGGCTATCCCTCAATGCTTCAAGTTCTTTATAAGATTTTAAAACCCCGTCTATGGTCAGCCCTGACTTTATATGCGAATTCACTGAGAAACCAAAATCTTTGAGTGTATCGAGCGTCAATGACTGGCTTTGAAAAGAAATCCCCTGTACAAGGCCTGTGCCATAGACAAATATATCCAGAGGACGGGATGCTGTTATTTTAGAATCCAATTGGCGTAAAGAGCCGGCTGCAGCATTTCTTGGGTTGGCAAAAATATTTTCTCCGTTTTCAAGACGGACTTTGTTCAAGCGATCGAAATCAGTCCGTTTGATGATGATCTCTCCCCTGACTTCAAGCAGGGAAATCGCTCTCGTTTTACCCTCATGTAATTTTAACGGAACAGACCTGATGGTTCTGACATTTTGGGTGATCACTTCGCCAGTGATGCCATCTCCACGCGTAGTTGCCTGTACAAGGGTTCCGTTTTCATACTTTAATTCAACGGCAACGCCATCCAGCTTGGGTTCAACTGTATATAAAATATCTTCACTATTTAAATTTTTAACGATTCTCTTGTGAAAATCCAGAACATCATGATCACTGAAAGCATTATCAAGACTTAGCATGGGAATTGAATGAACGGCTTGATGAAAACCAGTTAAAGGCGGTGCTCCCACTCTTTTTGTCGGCGAATCCGGAGTTGAAAATTGGGGAAATTCTTCTTCTATTTCAATGAGCCGTTTGAGCATCATGTCATACTCAACATCTGAGATCACAGGATCATCCAGAACATGATATTGATAGCTGTGCCCTGTCAATTCCTTTTGAAGTCTTCTGGCTTCTTTTTTTATCTGATCTGTATTTTGGTCATTCATTTTCACACAATTTTTTAGCAAAGGCCATCACAGAGGCACATGCATTCTGCCGTGCCAGTTTAAAGCATTCTTTCCTGAATCCGGGGTCCCAGTCTTTTGATGCGACGCTGTCAGACACGACAAGGAGTCCTGCAATCCGGACATTTCGATAATCAGCAACGGAAAAAAGGGCTGAACATTCCATTTCAACCGCCTGGGCTCCAAATTTCCTGAAATGCGCCACTTTGTTTTCCGTCTCCCTGTAAATGGCATCTGTGGTCCAGATAGTCGTTTTTTGAAACCCAATTCCATTATCCGTTAAATGATCTGCCAATTGATCCGTTAAATTCAAATCGGGGATTGAGATAGGGATATCTGCGTCCAGAACTTTATAATTGCAGGATGTTCCCTCATCCACAATCGCCTCACAGGGAAGAATAATATCTCCTACCTCTAACTGATCCGTCACAGCCCCGCACCAGCCAAGGACAATAATCTTACTTGCCCCTCTGGCAATTAATGACTCTAACAGCATTGCACCGTACGGAGCACCGATAAAGGGTCCGGCAACGCAAGTACCCTTATCACACCCGTCAGGTATCATAAGGGTACTTGTAAAAAACGGCAAAACCTTTGGATTTATGGTATCTAATTTTATGAGATTAATATCAGGCTGGCAACTCACCATCACAGCCACAGAACCGATATCAGGTGCGCGCCGTGCCCCCAGAGGAGGTACTATGGATTCACTATCCAGGTCCGACCATGTCGGATAATTCATCCTTTACCTCATCAATGATATCATACATCCATGTAATGTCTTCAATGGAAAGCCGACCGGCTTTTGAAGGTGCTCTGTCAGTCCCGTCTTTCTTTTTAAGAATCCTGGGTCCCAGCTGGACTTTTGGTTCTCCGTCTCCATACTGATGGATCGAAATGAGAAGTCCTGTCGCTTCATTTTTCCATTCTTTTAATTTTTTATCCTTTTCAGGATCATATCCTGCCATACATCTTTCCTCCACGGTAAAATTGCATGTTCTATATCATAGAAAAATCTGCAATATTCTTAAACAATCCTGATACAGATGACAACAAAGCGATCCTGTTCTGTCTTAATTTTGTATCCTCAGCCATCACCATAACATCCTCAAAAAAAGTGTCCACTTTGGATCTTAAAGTGGCAATATGCGAGAGTGCTTTACCATAATTTCCTTCTTGAATCAAACCTTCTACAATTTGACGGGCCTTATTGACAGAACTAAATAATTCTTTTTCACAACGGTCTTCAAAAAGACTTTCATCCACAGACAGTCCTTCTTTTACTTTTGCTTTTTTAATAATATTTTCAACCCGTTTAAACGTAATCGAAAGTGGTTCAAAATCCGGTTCTTTTCTTAAAGAATCCAGTGCTTTAACCCTTAAAACAACATCCGGAATATTATCAAATGATGCCCAGAAAGCCGAATTAACAGCTTCTTTTGAAAAGCCCGCATCGGTTAAAATATTGACCATTCTATTTTTAAAAAATTCTATGATTTTCAAAGATATCTCTTCTTTTTTAGCCGCATCATCAACAAATATTTCAATCCCTTTATCAATCATGGATGTTAAAGAAAAAACCAGATTTTCTGCCAGCATTATCTGAATGATACCAATTCCCTGCCGTCGCAGTGCATAGGGATCTGCACCGCCGGTTGGAATCAATCCGACTGAAAAACATCCGCAAATGGTATCCATCTTATCTGCAATGGATAGAAGACAGGCAGTAGGGTTTTCAGGCAGTTTGCCACCGGAATAGACAGGTCTGTAGTGCTGCTCAATGGCAAAGGCAACATCTTCTTTCTCTTCTGATTTTAGTGCATAGGCCCTGCCGATAATGCCCTGAAGTTTTGTGAATTCAATAACCACCTGGCTGACAAGATCTGATTTGCAGATTTGAGCCGCCCTTGTAACTTTCAGTTTCAAGGTCTTTTTATCGTCATAGGGGGATTCTTCTGCAAGATATTCAACAAGACTTCGAATCCGCAAAATTTTATCATAAACCGTCCCCAGTTTTTCCTGAAAGGTTACATTTTTAAGCTTCTGGGCAAACTCATCCAATGAAGACTGAAGATCCACTTCATAGAAAAATTTTGCATCAGACAAACGGGCCCTCAACACTTTTTCATGACCTCTTGCCACAAGCGCCATATTCTTTGCCCTGGTATTGTTAACCGCTATGAACAACGGTTTTAAATTACCCTTTTCATCTACCAGAGCAAAATATTTCTGGTGTTCTCTCATGGCTGTGATCAAAACCTCATCCGGCACTTCAAGGAACTCATCATCAAATTTACCCACAACAGGGAACGGTGATTCCACAAGGTTTGTCACAATATTGATCAGTTCATCATCTTTAAGGATCTTTGAGTGATGCTCTTTAGCGCAGCTTTCAATGGCCTTTGTCAGCATGGCCTTTCTTTTCTCAATATCCGGAATGACTCCGGCTGCTTCAGCAATCTCTACATATTTATCTGCTGATTCAATCTTCTGTTTTCCGGGATGCATGAACTGATGTCCCAGAATATAAGAAGAAGATTTTATGTTCCCCACTTTGAAATCAAGAATTTTTTCCCCCAAAAGTCCCACCAGAGAAATAATGGGACGGGCAAAACTGATGGACAGACCTCCCCACCGCATTCGTTTGGGAAACGGAATGGATAGAATTTCTTTTTCAAGAATACTTTCAAGAATGGACACCGAGGACTCGCATTTTTCTTCTATAACCGCAGCCAGATATCTTCCCTTTGGTGTCTCTTCAACTTTGAGTTGATCGACAGCTACCCCTGCTTTGGAGGCAAATTTTTCTGCCGCAATGGTTGGGTTGCCATTTTCATCAAACCCGACCCTTTCAGGGGGGCCTGTAAGGGTTGATGTTTTCGCATTCTGCATATCCGCTACATTTTCAATCATTAATGCAAGACGCCTGGGCGTACCCAGCGTATGGGCCTTGCCGTGGTCAATTCTTGATTTATCCAATGCTGAAATGATCTTCTCTTTAAAGGCATCCAAAGCAGGAATAATATAACCGGCCGGGATCTCTTCACTGCCAATTTCAATTAAAAGTGTGTTCATTTTAATTTATCCCTCCATTCTTCAATAACGGATGACCCATTTCTTCTCTTTGTGTGATATATGCCCTGGAACACTCCCTTGCAATATTCCTGATACGTTTAATATACCCTGTTCTTTCCGTTACACTGATGGCACCGCGTGCATCCAGGAGATTAAAGGTATGGGAACACTTTAAACAGTATTCATAGGTAGGGATAACCAGTCCTTTTTTAATGATTCGGTGGGCTTCCGCTTCGTATTTTTTAAACAGATCAAATAAAAGATCCACATCGGCAATTTCAAAATTATAGGTGGATTGTTCCACTTCCTGGCTGTGG
Source organism: Desulfobacula sp. (assembly GCF_014237455.1). Classification (GTDB taxonomy): domain Bacteria; phylum Desulfobacterota; class Desulfobacteria; order Desulfobacterales; family Desulfobacteraceae; genus Desulfobacula. The sequence goes on from NZ_JABZFL010000009.1 coordinate 50,145, forward strand.
TAGACATCCCTGTAAGTGATCTCATCATTCCATTTGAGATCAAATACATTATCCACACCCTGCAGATACATGCAGATACGTTCCAGACCATAGGTCAATTCAACAGGCACAGGGTTGACTTCTACACTTCCTGTCATCTGAAAATAAGTAAACTGGGTGACTTCCATGCCGTCCAGCCAGACCTCCCATCCAAGTCCTGAAGCGCCTAGGGTCGGAGACTCCCAGTCATCTTCAACAAAACGGATATCATGTTCAAGGGGATCAACACCAAGGATTTTCATGGAGTCCAGGTATAATTGCTGAACATCAGCCGGAGATGGTTTTAAGATCACCTGGTATTGGTAATAATGCTGAAGCCGGTTGGGATTTTCACCATAGCGGCCATCCGTCGGTCGCCTTGAGGGCTGTACATAGGCAACCTTCCATGGTTCAGGTCCAAGAGCCTTTAAAAGAGTGGTGGGATGAAAGGTTCCTGCCCCCACTTCCATGTCATAGGATTGTATGAGAACACAACCCCGCTGAGCCCAGAAATTGTTTAGGTTTAAAATTACATCTTGAAAATTCATTTTGCTCCACTTTTTCAATAAAAAGTTATGGTTAACGTATAATAATACCTTTATTCTCAATCTTTGTGTCAAGAATTCTTGCATCCTTAACAGTCCCGAGGATGTCTTGCCAGAAGGGTTTTAAGATTTCAATATCTTGCGCCTCTCCGATTGCCCAAAGACAGCCGCCGCCGCCTGCACCAGTAAATCTTGCACCGCAATCACAATCCACAGCCTTTTCAAACAACTTTTTCCCGGTAATGTCAAGCACATCAGGTGTCATTTCAAGTCTTAATTTTGTTTCCCGGTTCATCAAATCGGCTGCCTGCCTGAAATTTTGGTTTTTTACAGCCTTTGAAAATTTTTTTGTTAAATCTGCAATTTTTTCAAAAACAGACCTTGTTTCACCGCAAACAAAAGAGTCAACCCATTGTTTATTAATATCTTTTGATACATGAGGAATTCCGCAGTACACAACGAGTATATTTGAATTAAAGGCCTTAATGTCGTCTTCATGTTCAAAGACAGGCATCCGTTCAAATTCAGGAGAAATTTTTCCCATTTTCCAAAACCATTGATTTACCCCTCCGAAAGCGGCTGCAAGCTGATCCTGCATACCACAGGGAACCCCTGCCACACTGGCTTCCATATAATGGGCAAGCCAGGCAATCTGTTCGGAATCTATTGGTTTATCAAGTACTTTACAGAATGCTGACACAAGCGCTACTGCTGCAGAAGAAGATCCCCCCAGGGCACTTCTGGGTGGTGAAGCGGATTCGATGTGGATATGAACGCCATGGGCATCAAAGTACTTTGCCACAGCAAACATCAGTCCCATGGGATGATTAAATGGAGGATCATCTTTTTTAAAAACAGCACTTTCAAATCCCTTTGACGACACCTTGATATATCCTTTTTGCCAGGGGGAAAGACCAACAACCGTTCTTAAATCCAGGGCTATATTAAAACTTGATGGGGACAGAAAATTTAACGGCAGGAACAATGTACTGATATCCAGCGTGCCCCCGAAATCCACCCTGCAGGGAACTGAAGTATAAATTTGATGATACTCAAGCTTTTTTTCTAAATTCATTTTTCCTGTCTTAACCGTTTAAGAAATTGCAGACTTTTAAAATCCCTCCCCATATGAAACGGGATAAAGGCTTCCAATAGCATTTCTCCCTCTTTTATGGCAAAATTTGAAAATTTCATTCTATCCGCCCTGCTGATATCACTGTTATTTATCCAAACAAGCTGCTTTAAAGTGCCCTTTGAAACCGTCATACCATATTTCGATCTTCTTTTAACACAATTTTGGCAAATGATCCGACCTTCTTTAAAATCAAACCGGATACTTTTTTGTTCAATAAGATCAACAGGTGTTTTACATATATCACAATTTTCAATATTAGGAGAAAATCCGGACAGGCTCATAAATCTAATCTGAAAAAGAAGGCTTAACACTTCTTTGGATAGGATCCCTGCATTTAACGCATCAAGAGAAAATAACAGCAGGTCATACAAGCCGGACTGAACTTTATCTTCCTCCAGCCAAAAATGAATCAACTCAACCCAAAAACTGGCATAGGCTGTTTTAAATACATCATACCGGATGTTTACAAATCCGTTTTCAAAATCAGCCTGGGAAAGAATGATCAGACCGTCTTTTTTTTTTTTAGGAAAAGTGCAGTGGATGTAATTAACAGAAAAAAGGTCAAGTGCCCCTGAAAACCGTTTAATGCTCTTTTTCGCATTTTTAGCAATTACCGATATTTTCCCTTTGGATTCAGTTAGAAAGCTGATGATAAAATCATGATCACCATATTCAATCTTTCTCAACAATATGGCATCTGTAGTAAAACCAGGCATATGCAGCAGCTCTAAATACCTAAAAGAAGAGTGGCTATCATAAAATAGCAATACACACTGACAATATCGATGGAAGTGGTGACAATAGGTCCTGTTGCAACGGCAGGATCAATATTGAGTCTCTCAAAAATAAGCGGAACCATGGAGCCCACAAGCGCTGCAAGGGACATGGAAGACAGGATAGCAAGACCAACGGCAACTGCCAACGGCAAAGCAAACAGCTCTTCAGCAAAAATAAATCTCGCGATAAGTCCAATGAAAAGACCATATGTGACACCCAGAATCAACCCTATTGCAAGTTCTTTTGAAACAACTTTGTAAAAATCCTGAAGATTAATTCTCCCTGTGGCAATACCCCGGACTACGATGGTGGAACTCTGGGTGCCGATATTTCCCCCCATCCCCATAATAACGGGAATAAACGCAGCCAGACTTGTAAATTTTGCAAGGCTTTCTTCAAATCCACCTATAATGAAAAAAGCGGCTACACCCCCCAGAAAACTGGCAAACAACCAGGGCAGACGAATTCGTGTTCCTCTTAATACTGTCTGGGTTTCAATGTATTCTTCCCCCACTCCTGCCATTTTCAACATATCTTCCGTGGCAGCTTCATGGAGAATGTCAATAACATCATCAACGGTTACAATCCCTACAATCTTGTTGTCATCATCCACAACAGGGACAGCCAGGTAATCATACCTTGCAACCAGCCTTGCCACTTCTTCCCTGTCCGTATAGGGTTTTACCGTGACAAGATCTTTTGCCATAAACTCTTTTAATGGTTTTTCCGGATGTACAACAACCAACTGCCTTAACGAACTGACCCCGACCAGTTTTCCATATTCATCAACCACATAAATATAAAACGGCATTTCAACATCTAAATACTTGTTCTGTAATGTTTCAATAGCCTGTTTGGCACCCACATCCTCTTCCAGTGCGATAAAATCAGTAACCATGAGGCTGCCGGCAGTATCTTCGCCGTAGCTCATCAACTGCTCGATATTATCTGACTCCTCTTTCTGCATCTTTGAAAGGATTTGATCTGAAAGCTCTTCATCCAGAAGGGTTAACAGAGAGACAGCATCATCAGACGGCATGTGATCAAATATATCCACGAGCTTATTAAATTCTACATTTTTTACAAACTCCAGGAAAAGAGTCTCATCCAGAAGGGAAAAAAGAAGGCCGATCTGTTCCGGATCATCCATGAGTATGAACAGTTTTTGACGGTTATCAGCAGACAGATCTTTAAAAGAAATGGAAAGATCTGCCATATGGGTTTTGTTAATAATATTCACTAACTGTTTGGTGGCCCCGCGCCGTAACAGTCTTTTTAAACTGGCATTTAAAATTTTTATCCGTTCATTGTGCATAATCTTCCCCGTTTAATAAGGCTAAAGCCAAATCAAAGCATTATTTTTATATGCGCCTTTTTCTTTAATGATTCAAGCCAGGTTTCAAATTTTTTATCAACCTGCTCACGGTATAAAATTTCATGAATTTCGTCATAGGCCTGCTCTAATGTTTTGGCACCTTCCAGAACAATGTCTTCTATGTAAAAAATCTGAAATCCCTGTGCCGTCGAGATCACATTTGTATAATCCCCTTTGCTCAATTTTGATATACTATTTTTAATACTTTCAGAAAAATTATTAATGTCAAATGTTCCGAGATCACCGCCATCTGGAGCATTGGATGCTATTGAATACTCTCTTGCAAGAGCGACAAATTCCTTCTTTTTATCCAGTTTCTTTTTAATTTCCTTGATCTCGCCCTCATTATCCATAAGGATATTTCTTAAGTGATACTTCTTTTTGCCGGAATATTTTTCAGCATTGGATTCATATCGTTTTTTTATATCAGATTCAGTTATAATCACTTTTGACTTTACCGAATAGTTAATCAACTTGGCTTGTAATATCTGCCTTTTAACATTTTCGCGATATTCCGTTAATGCGAGCCCCTCTTGACCCAGAGCTTTCTCAAGTTCTTCCTGACTCAGTGACTTGGCTTTCTTTACATTTTCTACTGCATTATTGATCTCAGTATCAGATACATTGATCTGATACTTCTCTGCTTCCTGCCGGGTTAATGACTGGTCAATCAATGCAGTGAGTATCTTTTTATTAATGGCCTGAATCATCTCTTTTTTCTTTTCATCCGGATACCCGGAAGACTCGATATTTTTCATATATGGAGCGGATTCTTTACTCAGCTGAACCAAAGTGATAATATCACTATCCACAATGGCAACAATCCTGTCGATAACATCTGCTGATATCGACCGGCAAAAGCTAAAATTTATTATAATCAAAGAAAAAACAATCCAATTAATTTTACCTACTCTTATTCGTGGCATTCTCACTTCCCTCGCTTTTTTCAATATCAAGTAAAAAAGTTTTTAGTTTGTCCTTATTGATTTCAACGGGATAATCCTTCCCGAGCTGTTGTATCCATTCATCGTATTTGTCTTGGGTCTTTTGCATGCGAAGACGAGATACCAGCTCTTGCTCATTCTCGATTTTTTTTAAAACCAACGCTTTATTATCAGGATCCTGAGCATCAGCAATACGATACTTTTTGTAAAATTCCACAATATCCAGGGATGTAATTTCGATCTTTTTTTTAAGTTCCTGATTAATGAGTTTATCCATGATCATATTTTTCCTGAACCGTTTTTTCCAAAAAGAGTATGATATGGCATTTTTTAACAATATCTGATCAAAACTGTCATCGGGATAATCCTTTTTAAATTCTTCCTCGGCAAACTCGACTTCCTGATCCGTAACTATAACACTCTTCTCAGCAGCAGCACTGAGAAGAATAATCTCTTCGGAAAGCATTCTAACAAGATGAATCACCATTTCATTATATTCTGCTGGATTTTCATGAATATTATATGGATATGCAGCTCTTTTCAGATCAAGTTCTTCCAAAAATTCTGAACTGGTAATGGTCATTAATGGTGTTTTGATCAAAAACCGAGGAGCCTTTTCCTTTGCAGGCTCACTACAGCCCATAAGGCAAAGAGCGCCAATAAAAATCCAGCAAATGAAACTCTTTTTTAAAAAATCCTTCAATCTTTTACCCCGACCTCAATTTTTTTTCAAAAACAAGTCTTCACTAAAATTAGTAAGATTACCACTACAATTTGGTTTGTGCAAGACAATTCAGGCTCTGGCGGGGGTATCCGGAGGAAAAGGCGAATCGAATTGGCAAAACTAAATTGCTATCCTATATAGTTCGTATACGAAGGAGCTTAAGATAACAAAATTACCCAATAATATTCCGGATTGCATGGTGTTTCTTTTGGCAAAAGCCTTTCAGAAAGCCCATGCAGATTTTAAAAAACCATTGAGTTTTTTGAAAACCGGGGGAAAAAAAGATTAAAATCAGACTATCATGAAAAGGTATGATATGGCGACTTTCTTGAGTTTTTAAAAGAAAACCAGATCTTTGCAACCCTGCTCACACCCTCAAGATATGCCCAGAAAAATCCTGATGCCCGGTGGGATACAAGGAGAATCTGCGATTTCAACGAAATTTTGGGAGAGGATCACATTCTTAAGGTTTCTATAATGGCTATGCCTTTTACTTTTCGAAGTCGTAGTTTATCCCCCTTACTTGATCACCATCTCCACCTGCATCTTTGCCTGATCACCGTTTGTACTGTCTGCCGGCGGTATTTGCGGTTCGATGACGAACAGCCTCTCCGATTCGACTGGCCCGTTTTCAACCAAAAAATCAAGAGTCTGATTCGTCCTTTCGATTGCAAGAAGCCGCAGATCATCGTCGCTGACCCGAATCTGCTCTCGTAATCTCTGTTTCATCATGCCAATAAGCGACAGTCGTTCCTCATTGGACTTGTCAGTTCCGGACTGTACCAGTTTGACCTGTTTTTTGAGCTGCCTCTTTTTCTTTATTGTGCCAATAAAGCCTATTTCTTTGTCCTCTTTAATCTTTTTAAGCTGTAGAGCTTCAAAGGCTTTGGTAAGATAATACGGATATTCCTCATCACTAATCTTGATGCTTTCAGGCAGGGCATCTTCTTTAACGTCCTGGTCCTGCATTTTCTGTACCTCCAGAAGCTGATCGAAACGCATTTGTGTCAATGCCTCCCTATCTTTCTGCGGATCGACTTTGCCGACAATGTCCATCCGCAGGCTGGGCCGTTCATACATAACCTCGGCCATTTTTGATAGATTTGCTCGGGCGTCTTCCGTCAGCTCTGCCAGGCCGGGACGAAAGGCCACGAACTGTAAGTCCTCGCCATCAGGGATCAGGGCGCCAAGAAGGGCAAAGGGTGAAGTTGCCGCCTTGGCAATCAAATTAAAAATTACCTTGAAAACGATCCCGCCAATACTGAACTCCGGATCATTGAGATCGCCCTGTACCGGAATATCTAGGTTTATTTCTCCTTTCCGATTTTTGAGCAGCGCAATGGCCAGATTGATCGGCAGACTGATCGCGTCCGGACTGTCGACCGTTTCCCCCAGAGTAAACTGATCAAGAAAAGCGTGATTTTTGGCCTCAATCTTCTTATCATCAACAACATAGTGCAGATTAAGTGTCAATTTCCCTTTATCCGTCTTATAGCCGATGAATTTGCCGGTATAAGGAGAGGTGGGGCTCAGGTCAATATCGTGAAAATCTATACTGAGATCAGCATACAATTTTTCTTTTATTGGGTTCATTTTACCACTGATTTTAAGAGGTGCGTGCTGATTGAGCTTACCGGTTATTTTCACGTCAGCCAGGGCCTGCTCCAGCGATGAAAGGCCAGTCACCGAGCCGTTTATCTCTGCAAGGGAGGCGGCATAGGTTGGTTTTATCTTCTGGTCCAGGAAGTCGATCTTACCGCCTTTGATCATGATATTGTCTATTTCTATCTGACCGGTCTGTTTTTCTTCCTTAGCTACAGGTGTTTCAGGCTGACTATCATCAGCATCAGTGGCGCGTTTCAGGGTGGAAAGATTCAAAGTACCGTCTTCTGCAATGATCAATTTGGCATAAAGACTTTCGAGGCTGATCGCCTTTATCCTGATAGATTGTGGTTGAGAGGAAAAATGAAGGTCATTGAAGTCTAGATTTTTCCAGCTCAACAATTCTTCCCGCAACAGGGTGTCCCGGGTTGCCAGGTTTGATATCTGACTGTTGCCGTTAAACTGAAAAACAATCCCTCCCCCATCTGCTTGCTGCAGATCAAAGTCGCCCTGGACCGCAACTGCACCATCTTCTAAAACGATATTGCACTGTTCGGTAATGTATGGCAAAAATTTTTTTATCTCAATATTTTTAATGTCCAGGGCCAGTGTGGAGGAAAGCGGGATGATGCCAATCGTACCGTTGCCGCTGATTTTGCCGGTCTCATTTAACTTTAACTCGAACTGAAGATTACCAGTGCTATTTTTTTCATTAGAAATATCTGCAAGGTGAAGAGAAAAATTATCAATTTTAGTGATAGCCGGTACAGCAGGAGCATGGTCCTTAAAGGTGACGGAATATTGGTCAAGCGTGGCTGTTTTTAATTGTACTGACCAAGCTTGCACTGTTTTATCACTCGAGCCGTTCTCAGGCTCAGTGTCTGAGACAGGCTCTTGTGGCTTTTCTGGTAATCTGATTATCTCTTCAAGATTAATTGTGCCGTTCTTGTCTTTAACTATAGAAATATCCGCCTTTTGACTCTGAACCGCACCAATAATCAGGGTCCTCTCTTCTAATGCCAGATCAGCGTCGAGAACAGCAAAAAGCGGCACCCCGATGATCTTTGTCTGATTTGCCGTATCTTCAAGTATGAAATCGGTAAGGGTAACAGCCAGGCCGCTAAGACTGGTTTTGGCAACTGAATCTTTTTTTGAATAGTGAAAGGCGGTTTGCATATCAACTTTGCCGTTAGTGAGATCAGGGACCAGAATGTCTTGCAGATATGGGACATACTTGGTGAGCATGATATTCTCTATTGCAGCATTGCCATCTAATGCAAGCGGTGAGATGGAAAAATTACCGTTTAGGGTCAACGATTCATTGGCTTCGGTCTGGACGGAAATATCTATCTCAGCTTGTTTTTTCTCGATAGTACTGAAATTGACTACCTTGACATCAATCGGACTCAAGGTGGTAATAAAAGGCTTGACCATAGTATCCTTAAACTGCACGCTGCCTTGCTGAACTAAAATCTCAGCAATACTTAATCTGACAGGCGAACCACCTTTTTCGTTATTTATATTTTCTTGTGGGTTTTGCTCAGGAGCAGCTGAATTCGTGAGTAAAGGTAGAGGTAAAATATTTCCATCAGTCAAGCGCTCAAGCTCCATTGCCGGTTCTTTTATGGTGATATTGGCAATGTTGATTTCCTTTTCAAGAAGGTTTGAGTCGGCCATGGTTATTCTGACATCCGGGAGGCGGACATAACTCCTGGCCTGTTGGTCGACGACATCTATGTCCCGCAAGGAGAGCAGGCCAGTAAAGGCTAATTTGGAGGTGTTGTCCGGCCGATCGAGATATAAAAGCCGGGCGTCAATATCAAGGGTAGCAGACTTCAGAGTTAATTTTGATTCAATTGAGATATATCCAAGGTATTCAGGAATGTTGATATCGTTGATCTTGATATCTATCGATGTCTCACGGGAGGTGGTAAATGGTTTCGTTTTCCCTCCCAGGGAGAACTTTGAGTTGTTGATATTGGCGGAAAATGCCGGCTGCACATAATTTTCAATCTCATAATCAAGGTTTGAAATCGATGGCACAGCAAGACTGATCTCAGTTATTCGGTTCTTTTTGCCTTTTAAAATGTCATGAAAATCAATTGTTCCGTTTGTGATGGTAATATTGTTAATCGAAAAAAGGAAGGGCATGGTCTCTTCTGACGGGGGTGTTTCTTCTGATTTCTTTAACAGAAGGTCGGCAAAACTAAAAGTCTGATCTTGGTTGCGGGAAAAATTCATTTTCGGACCGGTCAGATCGACAGATTTGATGATCAGCGCCATTTTGAACAGGGAGACCGTTTGCAGGTTAACAAAAACACGTTCAAAAGCAAGCAGACTGCCTGTGGTGTCTTGCCGTTGCAGGGCAAATCCCTCGATCGCCGCAGTAAGTGTATAAGGATTCAGTCGTATTTTGTCTATCGTGACCTGGCGGTGCAGGACCTCGGGCAGTTTTTTCTCCAGCACCAGTTTGACTATTGGAGGCAGTGCAAAAAAACCGATCAGGGTATAGAGAATTACTACTCCGGCAACACAGAAGATCCTTTTCTGGTTTCGGCTGAGGGCCTTAATTTTTTGAATGAAACTTTGTGAAGCTTCTGTTTCTGTCATAACGAGCCCATTCTAAAAAGAGTTCTCTTTTTAATTGTTCATTTATTAGTAACTATTCAGTGAAAGGCTGAAGATGGTCCTGTTCAGAAACTTTAACTTAGGATAGAAAGTTTCTTTTTGTCAATATAAAAGTATGAAAAATTGTTAAAACGATGAAATTGATCCTGCCCCGATATTGTACACACTAACCGAAAACCGTTATTTAAGGTCTTTGGGATTGGAGGCAACAAGGACAGCTCTTGAGGAAGGTTTGCAAGAACCTGATCAGAGAGTAAAATTTGATTTTAAAAATGAAAATTTTAAATTTCTGATATTGTGTGCCGCATTAAATCGAGGCTTGAACTGAATCTTGCCGGTTTAACGCAAAATAACAATTTTAAACTGTATGTTTCTTAAAGATACTGAAGTTTCCCATTTTTTATCAGAGATATATTCGAAGTTGACCACATCTACCTCAAAAGTATATGCGAAGATATACTATAAAATCAATTGGTTATGGCAAAGAAAATTTGTTTTTG
>NZ_JABZFL010000029.1 GCF_014237455.1 Desulfobacula sp.
TCGGAAGATGCTCAAATCGGAATCAAGGCTTTTTTAGAAAAGGAACCATCAGTGAAATGGAAAGACCGATAACTAGATTCAGGAAACAGCACCGGGAATAGAACACAATGAGTCGAATGAACCGGCCAAAGCGGTTATCTGGAGAGAAATACTGGAGAATTACAAGCAGTGTGAGTTGAGATGAGAAGAAATTTTTTTTTAATTATTACCTTGGTAATTACTGCAATAATTACTCTTGTTGACAGTCATGCAAAGGAAATCCAAAATAAAGGGTTTGATCGTGTCAGAATTGAGTTACTGAGGGCGCGCATTATGGATCAGACCTTTAAAGATATCAATAGTATCCTTGTTACTAAAAAGGGAAAAATCCTTATCGAGGAATATTTCAACGGAGAAGGCCCTGACACCTTGCACGACATAAGGTCGGCAGGCAAGAGCATAACCTCTGCTCTGGTTGGCATTGCAATCGACAAAGGTTTTATCCCAGGCGTTGATGAAAAACTTCTTTCCTATTTTCCCGGGATCGAGTGCCAAAACGGTTGGAAATACTCAGTGGCAACCGAAAAGGGCAACACAGTATAGAATTGCTAAAGATATGGGGTTTACGCTTGAGGCTATGCGCCTTCCTCTTGAAGCGCTGGGGTATGAGGTAATTGGAGAATTGCCTGTTTTCAGTATTTTTGACAGAGCGAAAGTAAAAGATGATAACGAGATTTTGATTAAAGCCACAAAATTGGGTTCAGAACTTGCTGAAGCTCTTTTGCGATAATTTTATTTTAATATTAATTAAATTTTTCAAAATATTACAGCTAACAAATCAACGGCTTTGGGGTCGCCAGGACCGGATAGCCTGGACAATTATCCAATTACCAGCCCATGGCAAAGGCCCATTGAGCCCCCAGAAAAACAGCCATGCTCACCACGATGGTCAACAACAAATTTTTAAACAGCCCGCCAACGGCACAAGCCGTAATCGCACCAATGAGATAGGGATTGTTCAGTTTAAGATTGAGCGTTTCTCCGGTTGGCATGAGCACAGAGGGAACAATAATGGCTGTCAGCACCACTGGTGGAACATATCTTAACCCCCGTTCAAACAGTTCAGGGAATCGCAATCGCCCGGAAAGCGGAAACATGATATAGCGTATGCCAAAGGTCACCAGCGCCATCCCTGCAACCATGTAAATTTCATACAGTTGAATACCTGTTTCAAACATCTTTAAATCCGCTCCTTTTTTTCTGAGAATACTTTTTCACAAATAACTCCTGCTGCAACCCCGGCAAGGGCAGCCATCATCAACCCAAGTTTATGGGGAAGTCCTCCGGCCAGGATGGAAACTGTTCCCGCCGTAATCACAGACGCCCACATGGGTTTTGAAACAAGATATGGGATGACAATGCCGATAAAGGTGGCGGGCATGGCAAAGTCAAGCCCCCACTGGGATATCCCTGGGAATGCCTTGCCGGCCGTAAGCCCGATAAAGGTGCATAAATTCCAATTGCCATACATAAACACCATGGAACCCAGGTTGTAGTAATGCTTGCCTGGGACCCCATCATTTTTGCTGTATCGGCTGACGGCCACGGCAAAGGTTTCATCTGTCAAGCCAAAGGCCAGCACCATCTTCCAGAGCGGGTTCAAATTTTTGTAAAAGAAAACCATGGTGGCGCCATAGAGCATATGGCGCAGGTTCACCACAAAGGTGGTCAGCACAATCATGGGCCATGCCACGCCCGCAGTCACCAGGCTGACACAGACAAACTGTGAGGCCCCGGCAAAAACGAACAGGGACATTCCCATGGTGGCACCAAAGGAAAGTCCGGCCGTGGCCGCCAATGTGCCAAAGATGATGCCAAAGGGGATGGCGCCGACAATTAAAGGAAAGGTATCCTTTGCCCCTTCAAAGAACAGGGACACCGGGGAATTATTTTTTGGGGAGATTGCAATTCCTCTTTTCTGTCTGGAATGATTAACTGGCATTTAATAAAACCCCTGATAAATCCATGGCCGTATAAACAAGCAGCAAGAATAAAAACAGATTGATACCCTTTCTGAAGGGTTCATTTTTCACCTCTTGAATAAATTACATACTTGTTGTACTGTTTAACAAACTTTTGGTCGCTATGATAACTATTGTGCAATATATTGTCAAGGAGCTTATTATATGGAACAGTCGATTGATGTTGTTGCAAGTAATCTGAAAACCATCAGAGAGTCCAGGAAAATTAGTCTGGACAGGCTATCAGAGCTGACAGGGGTCAGTAAAAGCATGCTTAGACAGATTGAGATCGGCAAATCAAGCCCAACCATCGGAACCATCTGGAAAATTGCCAACGGACTTAAGGTTTCTTTTACAAGCCTGCTTAGAAAACCGGTGGTAGAGGCAAAAGTACGATCATTCAGGGAAGGAAAGCCCCTGACAGCTGAGTCGGAACATTACCGGGTTTATCCTTTAATCCCATTTGAACCCGAACAATCCTATGAAACCTATTTTTTTGAAATGGACCCGGACACTGTTTTTTCAGGAGAGCCCCATGAAGGCAATGTTTATGAATATGTCTTTGTGATAAAAGGTCAGCTTGAAATTAATGTTGATGGTAAAACTTTTAGCATCAATGAAAATGAGTTCCTCCAATTTCAGGCGAATTGCCCCCATGACTATAAATGTATCGGCAAAAAAATGGTGTCCGCCATCATGCAGATCAGTTATCTTTCTTAACCCCTTAATCATGCCTTGTTTGTCTGCAAGGCATCTTTATGAGAAGTTTGGGTTTAATCTGGTTAAAGAACACCCTGGTGAACAATGGGGTACAACGGTTACGAAACAATGGAAGGAAAACGATTTTGATGCAGATGGAAGTGTCTGCAATGTCACCCATCTTGCCGATATGGAAACCCTCCTGGAAACGGTTAAAAAAAAATGGTCGTCCCTTGATATTTTAATCAATAATGCAGGAACAAATATCAGAAAAAAGTTTCATGAATACACACCGGAAGAATTCAATTTGATCCTTACCCTGAATATGAATTCAGCCTTCCATTTGTGCCGCTTGTTTTATGAGCTTTTAAAAAAGTCAGAAGCGGCTTCGGTTGTTAATATTATATCGGTTGCCGGTTTATCCCATTTAAGAACGGGTGCGCCCTATGGAATGAGCAAGGCGGCTTTAAATCAGATGACGCGCAACCTGGCCTGCGAATGGGCAAAAAATCAGATCCGGGTCAATGCCGTTGCACCGTGGTATACAAGAACACCTCTGGCAGAACAGGTGTTGAGTGATGCCGCGTATCTGGAATCTGTTTTAAGCAGAACCCCCATGGGAAGAATCGCAGAACCCGCTGAAATTGCAGCGTCTGCAGCATTTTTGTGTATGGAAGCCTCTTCTTATATTACAGGTCAGTGCCTTGCTGTTGATGGTGGTTTTTCTGTTTATGGTTTTTGACATTATTTTTATGGTGTAAAACAGGTTTGTACAATTATAGAGTAACTGATAAAAAAATGGAGGAGCGTGATGAACAGGTTGTTTGAAAAGATGCTCAGTCGAAGAGATGATTTTCCATCATTGAAACAAGAGATTAATGGATACCCTCTGGCATACTTTGACGGTCCCGGCGGCACCCAGGTTCCGCAATCCGTGATTAATGCCGTTTCAGACTATTATTATACCAGTAACGCCAATTTTCATGGGAACTTTATCACGTCCCGGCGCACCGACCAAGTCGTGGAAGGTACCCGGAAAAAAATAGCAGCCTTTCTGGGTGCAGACGGCCCGGAAAATATCTCCTATGGCCATAATATGACCACTCTGAATTTCTCCTTAAGCCGGGCGTTTGGGAGCTGGTTAAACCCAGGAGATGAAATTGTCATTACCCAGCTGGATCATGAAGCAAACCGGGGTCCCTGGCTGGCGTTACGCGAAAATGGAATTGTTGTCAGAGAGGTCGCTTTATTGCCGGACGGGTTGCTGGATTATAATGATTTTGAAAACAAAATAAATGAGAAAACACGGCTGGTCGCCATGGGATACTCTTCCAATGTTACCGGTACGATTAATAATGTGCCGCTGGTTAGAAAAATGACATATAAAACCGGTGCAATGTTATTGGTTGATGCGGTCCATTATGTACCCCATTTCCCATTGGATGTCACCGCACTGGGGGTTGATTTTTTATTATGCTCTGCTTACAAATTTTATGGGCCCCATATTGGAATTCTTTATTCAAATGGAGAAAACCTGAATCGATTGCCAACTTTCAATTTAAGAACACAATTACAGCATGCCCCCTATTGTATCGAAACCGGCACGTTGAATCATGCAGCGATTGCAGGGGTTAATGCTGCCATTGATTATATTGAAACCTTTGGAGAAGGCGACTCAGCCAGAAGCAGAATGGTGAGTGCCATGAAGGAAATAAATCGATATGAAGATGCCGTGTACAAAAATATTTTCAAAAAATTAAAGACCATTGAAACCTTAACCATAATAGGGCCTTCTGATATAAAAGTAAAAAAAGCCCCTACAATCTCTTTTGATATAGCAGGAATAAACCCTTCGGATGTGTGTAACTATTTAGGGGAACAAGGGATTTGTGCCTGGAATGGTCACTTTTACGGTATCCGCCCCACTGAAATCTTCGGGTATCTGGAAAAAGGCGGCCTCACCAGGGTGGGGGTTTCTGTTTACAATACAATGGAGGAAGTTGACCGGTTAATTGCTGCCGTCACAACACTTATCAGTGGAAGACAAGGCCCATTACGTGATTGAGGACAGCCACCAGTCGGAAAACAGATTTTATTTATAAGCTCGAGGCCCAAGCGGCTTAATATGCAAATTCATCGGACAATTTTTAGACGAAGGGGGAGAACCTTATTATGGTTTGCATGCAAATAGATCAGGGAAAGGAAGATACGGGACATGAGCACTCATTTGACCAGTGCGGAATTGTTATGGAAGGCACAATAGAAATGTTTGTAGGCCAGGAGTGCCGATTATTAAAAACAAATGAGTGCTATTTTATACCTGCGGGCAAGCACCATGGTTGGAAAACCTTTGACAAAACAGTCAAGCTTCTGGATATATCCCTGAAATAGCGCAAAGGATAAGATTATAACCCACTATTGATATCATGGCGAGGCATTACCCTATGGCTATTTTTGGAAATAATAATTTTTTAAGGTATTTTACACTCAAATAAATAGGAGGAGAATGTGGCTGACAATTTTAAAAAAGACACTCTGGATTCTCTAAGTCACGGTTGGTTGGGTAAAATTCTAAAGATTGATCTTTCTTTAGAAACCATCACAGAGATTGACACTCAACCGTATGCGAATCGATTTTTAGGGGGGCGAGGAATCGCCACCCGCCTTTACTGGGAATATGTCCCTGTCACTGTCAAGGCTTTTGACCCGGGAAATCATTTGATTTTTATGACAGGTCCATTAACCGCAACAGGTGCTCAAGGCGCATCCCGGTTTGAGGTTGTGGGAAAATCGCCTATGTTGATGCCGGAAGGCTTTTGCTACGGCAATATGGGCGGATATTGGGGGGCTGCATTAAAAAGAGCTGGTTTTGATGGATTAATGGTATCCGGAAAGGCAAATCGACCTGTTTATTTATTCATCTCCGATGGGAATGCAACGCTTCAAGAAGCGGATAAAATTCATCTTGAGGGAGTTACGCAAGTCGGGGAGTACTTACAACAAAAACACGGCAAAAAAACACATTTTATCACAACGGGTCCGGCCGGGATGAATCTATGCCGCAATGCCAACCTGATGACTGATAATGAAGGTAGTTCAACCGGAGGTTTTGGAGCGGTTTTAGGTGCTAAAAATTTAAAAGCCATTGCTGTGAAAGGAACTCAATCTCCTCTGGTAAGTGATCCGGAGGCTTTAAATGAGCTCAATCGTTTAACAATAAGATTGAATAAACGTGACACCTCATTCAATCCATACCCACCGGATCAGATTTCCCGCACAGGCAAGGCATCTTGTTTTCAGTGCGGTTTGGACTGTATCATGCGATCCACCTATAGAACCAAATCGAATAAAGAGGTTGTTAGAAAGTGCCAGGCCATGTTTGTATACTTTCCCTGGGTGATGGGGCGACCGGGGGAACCCGCTGAAACTGCTTCAGATGCAACAGGGCTTTGCAACAATTTATCCTTATGCACCATGGAGATGGCCAATATCGTTCAGTGGATCAGTGCGGGTTATGACGCAGGATATTTGAATGACTCTCAAACCGGCCTTGAAATTGACAAACTGGGGACGTGGGAGTTTTTTGAAGATCTCTGCAATATGATCGCTTATCGTCAGGGATTTGGTAATCTTCTGGCTGAAGGGCTCTTGAGAGTGGGAGAAACCATGGGGCCAGAAGCCAAAAAACTTTTTGCCAATGAAGTCTCCGATGTGGGTGACGGCGCTACCTATTCGGCAAGAGAATATTTGATGAACGGTTTGTTGTATGCCTTTGAACCCCGGCAACCTATTGCCATGTTACATGAGGTCAGCAGAGCTATTGGCATGTGGGTCATGAACCTGCAATATCCTGGAGCAACACCGGTTTCTGCGGATGTATATCGAAAAGCAGTAGCCAAATTCTGGGGTCATGATAAGGCCTGGGATCTGAATACTCATGAAGGCAAAGCCATGGCAGCCTCACGCATCATAGACCGCACCTATGTTAAGGACAGTCTGGGGCTGTGTGATTCCTGCTGGCCATTGATGTTTTCGCACCATACGGAAGATAAGGTGGGTGATTCAACCTTAGAGTCCCGCACATTCAATGCAGTAACCGGAAAAGAGCTGGATGAGAATGCGCTTCTTAAATTCGGTGAAATCATTTTCAATCAACAACGTGCCATCCTGTTTCGCGAAGGTTGGAACCCCGAAAAAGATGACACCGTTGCAGAATTCAATTTCACTGATCCGGTTCAAAGCGTTTTTATGAACACAGATGTGCTTGTGCCCGGTAAAGGGGATACCGTTTTAAACCGTAAAGGCCAAACCCTGGACCGTGAAGTCTTCAAAAAAATGCGGGATGAGTTCTATCAAATAAGAGGGTGGAATCCTGAAACCGGTTATCCCAGGACGGAAAAACTTCATGAACTTGGACTTTCAGATCTGTTGAATGTGAGCGGATTACTAAAAAAAGGGTGAGGAAAAAACTCTATACAGGAATAAAGAATAGAGATATAATTATTATTTTTGAAAATTATTCTTCACCGGAAAATGGATCATATGACGCGTCAAAATGAATGTAAGCGGTGCGGCACCTGCTGCGAAAAGGGCGGTCCTGCATTACACACCCAGGACTTACCCTTAATAGAAAAAGGGGTTCTATCCTTTGAAAAATTCATTACCATCAGGAAAGGTGAACTTATCCATGATCCGGTCTCAAATTCCATTGAGCCTGTAAAAACAGAGTTCTTAAAAATCCGCGGGATAAAGGATTCATGGACCTGTATCTTTTACGATAAAACCCGGAATGGATGCACCATATACGATCATCGCCCCCTTGCCTGCAAGATTCTTAAGTGCTGGGATACAGATGATATTCTCGGACTTGCCGGCAGAGATCTCCTTTCAAGGCTTGATATTGTAAAAAAAGGCAATCCGTTGAGAGAACGACTAATTGAGCATGAAGAGCTATTTCCATGCCCCGACCTAAAAACAATCTCCCGGACAATTTCCCGTTCATCCAAGAAAACAGTCAAAAAGCTTGAACGAATCATCAATAAAGATCTTGCCTATCGTATCCGGGCAATCGATGAATTTAATCTTTCGGTTTCACAAGAGCTGTTCTATTTTGGTCGACCACTTTTCCAGCTGCTTACACACCTTGGGTTTACCGCCAGAGAAACTTCCTCAGGAATCAAACTGCGGTTTCCCCAAGCCCCTTCCAGTTCTGCAAAGTGACTTTATAAAGGAGCAACAAATCAGTTGGCCTATGTTTTAAAGATTTGAAGAAAAGGGGTCAAATCTTATTACATTTACTAAGTTTTAATATTTTGCTAATGTGCCGCCAGCTATCACAGATGAACCGTGAAAAAGATTTAAAAAAGGAAAGGAAAACAGGAGTATGCCAAAACGAAGCGATTTTAAAAAAGTGCTGATCATTGGTTCAGGCCCCATTGTTATCGGGCAGGCCGGGGAATTTGATTATTCCGGGTCCCAGGCATGTAAGGCGTTGAGAAGTCTGGGTTACCAGATCGTGTTGGTCAATTCAAATCCAGCCACAATCATGACCGATCCGATTTATGCGGATGCAACGTATATTGAGCCGCTGAATGTAAAAACCATTACCCAGATTATTGAAAAAGAACGACCAGATGCAATTTTACCAAATTTGGGTGGTCAAACCGGTCTTAATCTAACCTCTTCGCTCCATGAAGAAGGAATTCTTGAAAAATTCAGCGTGAAAGTAATCGGCGTTCAGGTAGACGTGATAAAGCGTGGTGAAGATCGTATTTCTTTTAAAGAAACCATGGATCAGGTGGGTGTTGAAATGCCGAAAAGCAAACCTGCCCACACCCTGAAAGAAGCAGTGGAAATTGCAGAAAATATGGGATTCCCCCTTGTGATTCGACCGGCATACACCATGGGCGGTACTGGTGGCGGCCATGTTTATAATATGGAGGAATTTAGAACCATTGCCCAGCGCGGACTTCAGGTCAGTCGTGTGCATCAGATCCTGGTTGAAGAATCGGTGATCGGCTGGGAAGAGCTTGAACTTGAAGTGGTAAGAGATTCAAAAGGGCAAAAAGTCACAGTTTGCTTTATTGAAAATGTGGATGCCATGGGTGTTCATACCGGCGACTCATTTTGTGTTGCACCGATGTTAACTATCAGCCAGGAACTACAGGACCGACTCCAAAAATACTCCTATGATATTGTGGATGCCATCGGCGTTATCGGTGGGACCAATGTTCAATTTGCGCATAATCCGGAAACCGACCGTGTGGTGGTAATTGAAATCAACCCGAGAACATCGAGATCATCTGCACTGGCATCTAAAGCCACAGGGTTTCCTATTGCCCTGATTTCTTCACTGCTGGCTTGCGGGTTAACCCTGGATGAGATTCCATACTGGCGGGATGGAACTCTGGAAAAATATACACCAAGCGGCGACTATGTTGTGGTTAAATTCGCCAGATGGGCGTTTGAAAAATTCAAAGGTGTTGAAGATAAACTGGGTACTCAAATGCGCGCTGTGGGCGAAGTAATGAGCATCGGTAAAACTTATAAGGAAGCGTTTCATAAAGCGATCCGAAGCCTGGAAAACAGTCGTCACGGACTCGGTTTTGCAAACGATTTCAATAAGAAAACCTTAGATGAGCTTATGAGGCTTTTAGTAGAAGCCACCAGCGAACGTCAATACATCCTTTATGAGGCTATGCGGAAAGGAGCAGATCTTGATGAACTCCACCAACGCACCCATATTAAAATGTGGTTCTTAGAGCAGATGAAGGGACTTGTTGAAACAGAAGAAAAAGTGCTCGCCTGCAAAGGAAAAGAAATACCATCTGATGTGCTCATTCAAGCAAAAAAAGAGGGTTTTTCCGATCGTTATCTAAGTCAAATTCTGGATACTTCCGAAAAATCAATTCGAGATATGAGACTTGGCCTTGGGCTCGCTCAAGCCTGGGATGCGGTACCCGTAAGTGGTGTTGAAGATGCTGCCTATTACTACTCTACTTATAATGCTAAAGATAAAGTTTCTATCACTGATAACAAAAAAATTATTGTTTTAGGTGGTGGACCCTACAGAATTGGCCAGGGAATCGAATTTGACTATTGTTGTGTTCATGCGGCCTTTACTTTAAAAGAGGCCGGTTATGAAACAATTATGATCAACTGTAATCCTGAAACCGTTTCCACCGATTATGACACTTCAGACAAACTCTACTTTGAGCCTCTCACTTTAGAGGATGTGCTCAGCATTTATGAAAAAGAAAAACCAGAAGGCGTCCTGATTCAATTTGGCGGCCAGACACCGTTAAATATTGCCAACGAACTCAAAGAAGCTGGTGTTAATATTATCGGGACCACTCCGGAAACCATTGATTTAGCCGAAGATCGAGAGCATTTCCGTGACATGATGACAGAGCTTGGCATCCCAATGCCGGCGTCAGGTATTGCCCGGAGCGCTGAAGAAGCCATTGAAATCGCTACTGATATCGGATACCCGATTATTATCCGCCCCTCATATGTTTTGGGTGGAAGGGGGATGGAAATCGTTTTTAATGAAACATCACTTCGGCACTATGTAACCCAAGCCGAAGAAATCAGCCCTAAAATGCCGATTCTGGTCGACCGCTTTCTGGAAAATGCAATCGAAGCTGAGGCAGATGCACTATCAGACGGAACATCTGCATACGTCCCATCCATTATGCAGCATGTGGAATTTGCCGGTATCCATTCGGGTGATTCCGCCTGTGTGATTCCACCGGTAATGATTTCTGAAAAACATATGGATACCATTAATGAATATACACGAAAAATAGCCATCCAATTTGGTGTTGTGGGGTTGTTGAATATTCAATATGCCATTGGCAGTGATGACAAGGTTTATATTTTAGAAGCCAACCCGAGAGCATCCAGAACGGTTCCATTGGTTTCAAAAGTATGTGGATTTTCTATGGCTCGCATCGCCACAGAACTGGCTCTTGGAAAAAAATTAGAAGATATGAATTTGAAAAAACGGGAATACCCTCATTTTGGTGTCAAAGAATCAATCTTCCCATTCAATATGTTTCCGGAAGTTGACCCGCTGCTGGGACCTGAAATGCGATCCACAGGTGAAGTTCTTGCCATGGCTGATTCATTTCCCCAAGCCTTTTTCAAAGCACAAGAAGCAGTACAGCAACCCCTACCCACTTCCGGCACCGTACTGATCACGGTTGCAGAAAGAGATAAAGAAAAAATACTCGAAGCAGCTCAGGAATTTATCAACATCGCTTTTGCAATCCGCGCCACTGACGGTACTGCAAAATTCTTAAAAGCAAACGACATCCCATGTGAAACCGTCTTAAAAATTCACGAGGGACGACCTAACATTGTGGATGAAATCAAAAACGGCTCTATCGAGCTTTTGATCAACACCCCTCACGGATCAAAATCCGAACACGATGATTCCGAAATCCGTAAAGCCGCTATCCGCCACAACGTTCCCTACATCACAACAACCGCCGCCGCCATGGCCGCTGCCGTCGGCATTAAACTATACCTGAAAGAAGGTACTGACATCAAATCGCTGCAAGAGCGACACGCGGTTATTTGCTAAATAAATTAAGATAAATTCAACTCTGGAAGCATCAATCCGGATGGAAGATAGGAACGACATTGGGAAAAATTTGGATTTAGGAGGAGTACACAGCATGACAAATGAAGGTACCTTTAAAGCGCTTGTGGTAGAGAAAGGTGATGGCCAACTGGTGGCGACGGTGAAACATCTGACGGTTGCGGATCTGCCCCGGGAAGATGTGCTGATCCAAGTAGACTATTCCACCTTGAATTATAAAGAAGGTCTGGGATTTGCAAACCGCAATAAAATATTTCGCATCTTTCCGATAGTACCAGGTGTTGACCTGGCAGGAACTGTGGTTGAATCAGAATCTCCCAATTTCAAGCCCGGCGACCAGGTCATATTAAATGGATGGAGTGTGGGTGAGAGATATTGGGGTGGCTATGCGCAGATGGCCAGGATTAAATCTGATTTCCTAATCCCCCTCCCCAAAGGTATGGATACCAGGAAGGCCATGGCCATCGGTACTGCCGGCTACACGGCTATGCTCTTAACTATGACCCTGGAAGAAGCCGGGGTAAAACCGGACAGCGGTCCAATCATCGTCACCGGTGCCGCTGGCGGGGTGGGAAGCAACGCGGTAGCCATTCTTGCCAAGCTCGGATATGAAGTAACCACCCTCACCAAAGCGGGACAGGAATTCACCCACGATTTTTTGAGGCAAATCGGAGCCAAGGAGTTTGCCGGCGGTAAAGAATGGTCACAGATGCCGACACCTCTTGAAACTCAGAAATGGGCCGGCGCAGTTGATACAGTCGGCAGTAACGTACTCGCACGGGTCCTTTCCGAAATGAAATATGCCGGATGTGTGGCGGCCTGTGGGCTGGCAGGAGGGTACGACCTGCCCATTACAGTAATGCCATTTATTCTGAGGGGTGTTAGCCTGAGAGGGGTTGATTCGGTATCGTGCCCCAAGCAGAGAAGAATAGCAGCCTGGGATCGATTGGTGACTGATATCCCCGACGCAGCACTGGACAAAATCAATAAAATAATAAACCTTGATGAAGTACCCCGGTACGCCAATGAAATCCTGGCGGGCAACATCACCGGCCACATTGTGGTCGATGTCAATGCCTGATACAGTTGGAATATCGATAACGAGGCAATACATACTTCCCTGTAGGGAAATTAAGAAAAAATAATATTAAGAGGAGTAATCATCTTATGGGTAAAATAACAGCAGGTACAAAAATTCCTTGTCGGGTATGCAGAACACTTGATGTGGGGGACTTCTCCATACTGCATCAACTCACCTGGTTCAATATGGCAGTTCACAGCAATTCCGAGTATGCCAAGAGAACATGGTTCAAGGAACGCTCTCTGGCAGGCCCGATCATCTTTGCCGTAGCCGACGGTCTGGTCCACCATGCGGACAATATCGCTGAACTTCTGGCCCAGGACGGGTATGAAATTTATGCTTACATTGGCGTAGACAATATGAAGATCACCTCTCCAGTGCTATTTGGGGATACACTCAAGGCTGATGCCGAAGTGGTTGATATTCGTCCCACCAAAAACCCGGAAAGATTTTTGTTCATATACAAAAATAAAACCTATAACCAGCGTGATCAGCAGGTGATCGAATACCAGACTAGCATGATAGTCACTAAGAAAGAATAAGCAAGTGCCCTGGCGGGACCGTTCTGTCCGCGAACGGTTCGAACGGAGGCGAGCTAATTTAAGGACTATACATTATGACAAGTGAACCAGGATTTTTAAAGGAGTAACAGGATTTTTCAGATTGAAATTACTAAACAGTGGCACGATACTTTTCCTGAGGGTCATGTTGGCGTATTGATCATTGATAATGTGGATAATGCCAGGCGCATAACTCTTCTGGATCAGAGGAAAAAACGAATTGAATCAAGTCTTCGTGAAAAGTTCGCGGAGTTTTCTCGAACAGACTTCATCGAGATGGAGGTTTTGAAGGCCTATCGAAATTACTATAAAAAATTCAAAAAAACGTATCATGTACAGCTTCAGTTAGAGTCAGTTGTGCAAAAGGGTAAGTCTCTGCCGAATGTAAGTCCGCTAGTTGATGCGAATTTTGCCGCTGAGTTGGAAACACTTGTACTAACCGCCGGACATGATGTAGATTTGCTTGAACCCCCATTAACCATTGATGCTACACAAGGGGATGAAGTGTTTATTCAGATGAATGGTTCAGTCCGATCTCTGAAGCCAAATGATATGATGATGTCAGACGGTAAGGGAGTTATATGCACTATTATCTATGGTCAGGATAAGCGTACGCCAATTTCCCCGGACACCCGTCGTGCGCTTTACGTGGCATACGGGCCTCCGGGAGTACCAGTGGCGGTGGTCCAGCAGCAACTCGATACAATCCGAGAGAACGTACTACTCTTTGCGCCGGAAGCTAAGGTTAAAATGGTTAAGATATACTCTGCATTAAAAGAGGAGAAGAAAAATACCAGCGTTAAGCGACATATATAAAACCTTTGAGGCAAAAACCCGTGGGTATAAAAAAGATGCGGCCTGCGAGAAGGGGTGCGGATTCTGTTGCAAAGAGGCCGGAAGAATTGATATTACCACCCTTGAAGGGCTGGTCATCAGAAAGGCCATGAAAGGGTTTGCAAGGTCCCGGCAGAAAAGCCTGACCAAGCTTTTTCAGCAGGAAATCAAGAAAAGGGAAAACAAGGTCATGGCCCCCTGTCCGTTTTTAATGAAGAACAATGCCTGCATGATTTATGAGGTCAGGCCATTTTCCTGCCGTAGGATCTATTCCGCCCATGTATGCTCCCGGGAAAATCCACCTGTGGTGAACCGCCAGGTCATGGAAGCAGCAGATCGATCCATAAAGGAATTACAACGATTGGACATTATCGGATATACGGGCCATTTGTCCTATATTCTTTACATGCTTTCCTCTCCGGCTTTTTTGAACACCTATAAAAAAGGGGAGTTCAAGCCGGAAGAGATCATGGAATTTGGAAAAGCCCATAAAATTGCTATTAATAAAATGATGGTGTAACGTGTAACCTCGGACCCTGGTTGACCATCAAGGACCAAATCATTTGATCTCACCATTAGCGCCGATCCAGCCAGATATCTAAAGACATCTGTGTGAGTTTGTATTTCTGGATCTTGCCTGATGCAGTCATGGGGTAATCTTCAAGAAAATGGACATATCTGGGAATTTTGTACCGGCTGATTTTGCCCCGGCAAAAATCACTGACATCACTGGGCTCAATTTGGGCGTCTTCTTTTAGTATGATAAAGGCACCCACTTCCTCTCCATATTTTTTGCTGGGAACGGCAGCCACCTGGATATCCCGAATCTCATCCATGCGATAAAGAAATTCCTCGATTTCTCTTGGGTAGATATTTTCACCCCCACGGATAATCATATCCTTATGACGACCGGTGATGGAGAGATTGCCATGTCTGTCCATGATACCCAGGTCCCCGGAGTGGAGCCAGCCCTCTGAATCTATGGTTTCTTTTGTGGCATCCGGGTTATTGTAATATCCCTTCATGACATTGTACCCCCGGCAGCAGACTTCTCCTTGAGTGCCATGTTCAAGTGTCTGTCCGGTCTCGGGGTTCACAATTTTGAGTTCAATATGGGGAAGGGCACGGCCAACGGTTTCCACCCGGAGGCGGATATCATCACCAATGCGAGTATAGGTCATGACAGGGGACGCTTCTGTTAGTCCATAGCAGATGGTGACATCTTTCATGTTCATCTGGTCGATGACTTGTTCCATGACATGTACCGGGCAATTGGACCCGGCCATTATACCGGTGCGCAAAGAGGAAAAATCAAATTTAGCAAACATGGGATGCTCAAGGATAGCAATGAACATGGTGGGCACCCCATAAAGGGCTGTGCATTTTTCCTGCTCTACTGAAGCCATGACCAGCAGGGGATCAAACCCTTCCAGAATAACCATGCAGCTAGCATGGTTCACAGCGGCCAATACCCCCAGGACACAGCCAAAACAATGGAAGAGTGGTACTGGAAGGCATACCCGATCGTTTTCAGTGAAATTCTGGTTTGCACCTATCCAATATCCGTTATTGCCAATATTGTAATGGGTAAGCATGACTCCCTTGGGGAATCCGGTTGTACCGGATGTATATTGCATATTGACCACATCATGTGGATTTAAATCGTCCTGCCGGGCTTGAAAGTCAGCATCGGGAACCATCACACCCAGGGCACGAATTTCCGGTATGCTGTACATGCCCCTGTGTTTTTCAGGGCCTAAAAATCCCACCCTTTTTAAATGAGGAAAATTCGGACTCGATAACGACCCTCTCTGGCAGGTTTTTAATTCCGGTACCAGATCATAAATTGTGTTGACATAATCGGTGTCCTGGAACCCGTCAATCAAAAAGATGTTTTCTGTCTCCGACTGGGTGAGCAGGTATTCAAGTTCAGCTGCCTTATAGTTTGTGTTTACGGTCAAAAGAATGGCCCCGATTTTGGCGGTGGCAAATTGAAGGGTGACCCAGAAGGGGATATTGGTGGCCCATACAGCCACTTTCTCACCTTTTTGAATGCCCAGTGCCATCAACCCTTTGGCTGTTTCATTCACTACGTTGGAAAATTGTTTGTAGGTCAGCCTGAAGTCCCGGTCAACATATACAATAGCCGGATGATCCGGAAATTTTTCCACGGCCCGGTCCAGGATCTGGCCCAGGGTCCGCTCTCTTAATCCTTGCTCTGTATCCATCTTTTACTCGCTTATTTATTCAGGTATATAGATGACAGCGTGAATTTCGGCTTTTTCCTGGCCGACACAAGACACATAATGGGGGACAATGGAGTTGTAGTAGACAGAGTCTCCGGTATCCAATATATGGGTTTCATTACCGTATATCACTTCTATACTGCCCTTAATCACCGCAATAAATTCTTCTCCTTCGTGGGAAGAAAGGGCTTTTTCACTGGCGGACTCGGGCAGAATTTCGACAAAAAACGGTTCCATGTGGCGGTCGGCCTTACCTTGTCCCAGTGAATAAAAATTCAGTGCAGTGGTTTTGTTTTTTCCACCAAGAACTGAAAATTTTGAGGCTCTATTCGCCTTGCGGACAATATAAGGGTCAGATGTTTCCTGGTCATCCAAAAAGGTACCCAGTCTCACCCCCAGTGCCCTGGCAATTTTCATTAAAGGCCCCAAGGGGGGGTAAACATCCTCTTTGAGCATGGTGTCAATAAAGCTTGAGTCAAGACCTGTTGTATCAGCAAGCCCATGGACATCCATCTGTCGTTTTTCCATATATGTTTTGATTCGTTTGTTCACTTTTACAGTCTGCATCGTTTCTCCACGCAAAATTAAAAAAAATAGATATAATATATGGTGTAGCGTTTGTCAAAATAATCATAATAAAAAACTGTTTTTTTACAAGGCTTTGACAAGAACTATGAAAATTTTTATACAATTTGACAGGCAATTTGAATTTTTTTTAACCAAGAAGAAAATCAGCCGGGGATTTGAATTTTTTTTAGATAGAAACGCCTCGGTCAAGGATATCATTGAATCATTTGGTGTCCCGCATACAGAAATCGGCAATCTTTATTTTAATCATCAAAAAATTGATTTTTCATTTATCCCCGGCACCCATGGGATCTTGGATGTCCATGGCATAACGCCCCCTTTCAATGTCCAGTTGTCTTCAAATTTACGACCCAAACCGTTTAATACGATTAAGTTTATTGCAGATGTCAATGTGATCCGGTTAGGAAAGCTTATGATCTTATTGGGATTTGATGTTGATCTCTCATCATCTAATTCTGACAATATGATAGCCCAGATAGCCAAATCTCAGAGTCGAATCGTCTTGACCCGTGATACCGCTCTTTTAAAAAGAAATAAAATCGTTTATGCAAGGAGGATCCGGGCAAACATGCCCTGGGAGCAGCTTGTTGAAACAATTACTTTTTTTGGATTGGAAGGGATGATCTCTTTTTTTTCAAGATGTACGGCGTGTAATATCAAGCTTGCAGAGGTCGAAAAAAAAGAGGTGCTTCATCTTTTGGAACCAAAAACAAAACGTTATTTTCATACTTTTTTTCAATGCCCCCAATGTAAAAAAGTTTTTTGGAAGGGTTCCCATTACGATAATATATGCCAAAAGATATCATCCATAGGAATTTCAATAAATCATTGAAAAAAAATTTTGTTTGATTATCCAAAGACTAGATTCATATTTACAAAATTTGCATAGAAAAAATCACTTGCGTGAATGTTTCATAACAAGATCAATAATCACAGCACATTCCAGCCCGAATGGCAGATAACCGGCATACCCCAGCACCGGCATTTCAAACAGATGAAACACCTGTACATAAGGGATAGTGTATTGCCACCTGGCCAGGCTGTAGAAATTAAACATTTCCCAGAAAAAACCGCAGATCAATGCGGCGGTGGCATAGGCTGCCACCATTGTATAATCCCCTTTTTTTACACCTTCCAGGATATGAGGGGGATCAAATAAAATCCAGCATCCCAAAAAAATAAAAAAAGGACAAATCCATACCAAAAAAAAGAGTGGATCCGGGAACACACCAATAAAGAGAAGAAGAACAGAAGATAAAATCAACAAAAATAAGGCGCCATGTCTCGAATTAAGTCTTTTAATACCAGGCATATTCTTAAAACCGTTTTTAAACCGGTCAAAGGTTAAAAGGTATTCTTTCATACTTTCGACTGCCGGCAGCACCGTGGAAAAACTTAAAGTGGCCAGAAAAAAATACTTGCCGGCCGAATACTGGCTTCCGGAATAATACCAGTTCCCGACAAACCGATTTAAATATTCAAACATCCACCAGAATACAGCACTAATAATAAACAAGCCTATGAATTTATATGGAAAATTCACCAAAAGGCATTGATGCTTAGACCGAAAGGTCAATGCATTAACATAGACTATCCAACAGAACCATATGGGGAAAAAAGTATGGGCCTGATAAGTCGAAAACCAGTCAAACCGGGTCCAGGCCAATATCCAGAAACAGGCAAGACCTGCAAATGAACCATATCCCCACCAGGGCAATTGTCCGGCTGTCAAGGGGGTTGTTCTGCCCGTATAGGTCAGGCCTTTTTTAAAAACCGGCAGGACTGTAACGACTACAAATAGAAATATCGCAATGAAAACAGGTCCGGAAAAGGGCGCATGGGAAGTGATGACAGATTTTGGTGGAAATACAAGATATGGCAGAACATTATGCCCGGAAAAGAGGACCCCTAAAAGCGGCAATGCCAGAATTAATCCCATTGGGATGATGAAAATTAAAATAATCAAAACAATTGTAACACCCACCACCACCTATTGGTGGATTTTTATTCCTTTCCATTGATATAATGATGCATAATCTTATCGTAAAATACACAGGTAGACAACACAAACCTAATTTCAGTAGAATGATAGAGAAAGGAAAAAAATGAAGTATATCGGAGCCCATGTCAGTATCAGCGGAGGTGCAGAAAAAGCCCCTCAAAATGCGGAAAAAATTGGCGCAAAAGCCTTTGCCATGTTCACCAGGAACCAGAGACGGTGGGCATCAAAATCCCTGACTGACAAAACCATTGCCCAATTCAAGGAGAACTGCAAGAGCACCGGTTACGATCCCAGGCACATCATCCCCCATGACGGTTACCTGATCAATCTCGGGCACCCGGAAGCAGAAGCTCTTGAAAAATCAAGGATTGCCTTTCTTGACGAGATGCAGCGCTGCGAACAACTGGGTCTTCGATACCTGAACTTGCACCCGGGAAGTCACCTGAACAAAATAGATCCCGATCACTGCCTGAAACGGATCGCTGAATCCATCAACCTGGCCCTGGACCAGACAGCCGGCATCACGGCAGTCATCGAAAACACCGCCGGCCAGGGAACCAATATGGGACATCGATTCGAACACCTGGCCCGGATCATTGGGAATGTTCAGGACAAGAGCCGCATAGGGGTCTGCCTGGACACCTGTCATATCTATTCTGCCGGGTACGATATCAAGACAGCCAAGGCCTTTGAAGACACTCTCCAGAAATTTGACAATCTCGTGGGTATCAGCTACCTGAAAGCCATGCACCTGAACGATTCGAAAAAACCTTTTGGAAGCCGGGTGGACAGACACGAGAGCATTGGAAAAGGATCTCTGGGGCTTGAGCCTTTCAAATTCATCATGAACGACCCGCGCTTCGACCATATTCCCATGGTTCTTGAAACACCGGATCACTCCATCTGGGAAGAGGAGATCAGACTCCTCTATGACCTGATTGAATAAAAATATAAAAAATGCTAACGCCAATTTCATCAAAAAAAATAGATCGGAACAAATTGGCCGCCCTGGCAAGTAGCATCTTTCTGTACCATTTAATAGTAAAACGTGTTAGCATCATTCGGTTCCTCTTTGGCATGAAACCGAAGAAGAAAACGATCTTTGTTAAAAAGTAGACACTTTGTTACTCGTATGTATAATCAATAACGGTTTGTATTCAATCAGAAAATGTATCGGATAAAAACCAGTATATTTTCAATGTTGGGCTTTCTTATCTTCTACCCAAACACAGGAGAATTATAATGAACGAAAAAAAGAATTTTATTGTCATTGGATGCGGCGGGGCCGGCGGGCCGGCTGCTATTCTTACCAGCAACATAAATCCGGACGTTGATGTGACAGTGATAAGGGCGGAACCCAATTTCATTGTCAGATGAGCGCTTCCCCACGTTGTGGCCGGTCTGGCCACCAGTGACTCCATAGTTGCCCCGGATGCCATGCTGGAAAATGCAGGTATAACTGTTATCAAAGAGAGGGTGACAGGTGTTGACAGCAAGGAGAAAAATGTGACCCTGGAAGGGGGCAAGGTGCTTTCATTTGACAAGCTTCTCCTTGCCAACGGCGCTGACCCTGTCATACCTCCGCTGCCAGGCAAGGATCTCCAGGGTGTTTTCACATTACGAAGCACACCGGATGCCGAAGCAATGATACAGTTTATTGATGAGAGGAAGATAAACAGCCTTACAGTGGTTGGGGCAGGCTTTATAGGTCTTGAGGTGGGCACCCTGCTGAAGCAGACCCATCCGGGTCTCAAGGTGACGGTGGTGGAACTTCTGGATCATCCCCTCCCGTATATGCTTGATGCCGATATGGCCTCAAAGGTTGCTTCTTATCTTGCAGAACAGGGAATCGAGCTGCACACAGGCGTCAGGGTTACGGGACTTTCCGGAAAAGATGGATATATAAACGGCGTTGAGCTTGATTCAGGCGATGTAACAGATTCGGATATGGTCCTTCTGTCAGTTGGGGCCAAAAGTAACTTTGACCTTGCAAAGCAGGCCGGACTTGATATTGGAGAATTCGGCATAAAGGTAAACCAGTACATGGAGACATCTCACCCGGATATCTTTGCCGCAGGTGACAATGTGGAAAACAAATGCCTTATTACCGGCAAAAATATACCCGGGCAACTCAGGGGTGCTGCAGTTTGTCAGGGACGTCTTGTTGCCAAACGGCTGAACGGCGCTGCCATCCCTTTTACAGGGCCGCTAAACAGCTCCTGTGTCAAGCTGTTTGATCTCTGTGCAGCAAGCGTTGGCCTTACAGAGAAGCTTGCCAAAAAACATGGCATCAAGACAGCCTGTTTCACAGTTGACTCCCGCAGTAAGCATGGCATGATCAAGGGAATGAAGCCATGGACTCTGAAGGTGGTTTTCAACACGGAGAATAGAAAAGTTATAGGAAGCCAGATCGTGAGCATGAGCGAGTCCCCGGCAAAGGAGATTGATGTCATGAATTTGGCCATAAAAATGGGCGCAGTCCCTGAGGATCTTTTGACCATCAACTGTGCCGGACACCCGGATCTTTCTTCAGAACCCAGTTTGGAACCCATATCCATCATAGGGGTCCAGGCATCAGGAAAGATTTGATTGCTGCATTTTTTAATGAAAGGATTGCTGTTCAAAAAAACAATTCTTCATTGTTTCAAATTGTCATAGTATGTTAATAAATGGCAGTAAAAATTAATTTATAAAAACGGACATGCATAATGACAATCCAGTTTCTTGGGAAGACATTGAAAAACCCCATGGTTCTTGCTTCAGGGATTCTTGGGAACAGCAGGGACATCCTTGAAAGAGTCCATGAAAACGGCTGCGGCCTTGTGACCATGAAATCCATCGGCCCTGAACCCAGGGACGGACATAAAAACCCCACGGTGATTGATCTGGGTCACGGCATGATCAATGCCGTAGGACTGCCGTCTCCCGGGTATTTGAACATGGAAAATGAGTGGGAGGACCTTGAAAAAAGAGAGTTTCCCTTAATTGCAAGCGTTTATGGCGGGTCTGTTAAAGAATACCGGATGGTGGCAGAATTTGTATCTTCCAAAAACCCGGATTTTATCGAAATTAATATTTCCTGTCCCAACTCTGAAAAGCATGGCATGATCTTCGGGATCAACCCGCAATCTTCCCATGATGTTGTGTCTGCTGTTAAAAAAGTCATCAATGTTCCGCTCATTGTAAAACTGACCCCCCAGGCCCCGGATATCGGTGACGTTGCCAGGGCCTGTGAAGATGCAGGGGCCGATGCCATCTGCGCCATCAACACGGTGGGCCCGGGAATGGTGATTGATATTGAGTCCAAAATGCCGGTGCTGGCCTTTAAAAAAGGGGGGCTTTCCGGCCCCATGATAAAGCCTGTTGCCGTCCGGTGTGTGTTTGATATTTATAAAGCAGTAAAAATTCCCATCATCGGGCTTGGCGGCATTACCACAGGAGAAGACGCCATTGAAATGATCATGGCAGGGGCAAGTCTTGCGGGCATCGGAAGTGCTGTCCGGTACCGCGGGATTGATGTGTTTCAAAAAGTCACCCGGGAAATGGAAGCCTGGCTTTCAGATCATCATTACAGTCATGAAGATATTATAGGAGCAGCCCATAAGGAAGGATGATGAAACCCATTACCGATCAAAGACATATCATGCTCAGGGTTGCGGAAAAACAGATTGAAAGCCAGGAGTTTGCCACCCTGTTTTTTAATTATGCCCTGCCCTTCAAACCCGGTCAGTTCATCATGGTCTGGATTCCGGATATTGATGAAAAACCCTATACCATTTCCTATCATTCAAAAGACAGGTTTGCCATCACCATTGAGGCCAAAGGCATTTTCTCCCAAAAAGCCATTACCCTGGAAAAAGATGATCTGGTTGGCATCCGGGGGCCTTTTGGCAACGGGTTTAATATTAAATCAGACGATACGGTGGCAGTTGTTGCCGGTGGCTGCGGCATGGCGCCATTGGCCACATTGGTGGAAAAGCTTAATAAAAATACAACTTTTATCCACGGGGCAAAATCCAAAGAATATATCTTATACCCGGACCGGTTTGACCTTGACCGACTCTTTTGCACGGATGACGGAAGTTTCGGCCGCAAAGGATTTGTCACAGAACTCCTGGAAAATGAAATTGCTTCAGGCAAAAGCTTTGACAGAGTCTATACCTGCGGGCCTGAAATCATGATGTACCATATTTTCAACATCTGTGAGAAGCACCACATTCCCTGCCAGGTGTCTCTGGAACGCTACATGAGGTGCGGATTCGGAGTTTGCGGGGCCTGTGTCTGCGGCAAACAGGTGGTCTGCAAAGACGGCCCGGTCTTTGATTCTTCCGCCCTTCGTGGTATAAAAGACTTTAATACAAAAGCCCTGTTAAAATCCGGCAAAGATGTCAATCTTGCCCAGTATTTTTCCTGGCGTTGTAAATAGACATATTGTAAAGGATTGTTGTAAATGACATACAAAGAAGAATTTATTGAATTTTTAATTGACTGCAATGCCTTAAAATTTGGCAAGTTTGAATTAAAAAGCGGCAGGATTGCCCCTTACTTTATCAATACCGGCATGTTTGACACCGGCCTTAAAATTAAAAAACTCGGCACCTGTTATGCTAAAGCCATACAGGAACATTTCCCCGGCAACTTCGACGGAATCTACGGCCCTGCTTACAAAGGAATCCCCTTATGTATCTGTGCAGCCCTGGCACTCTCTGACATGGGTATGGATAAAGGGTATGTATTCAATCGAAAAGAAGCCAAAACTTATGCTGACAAAAGCCTTGTTGTGGGCATGCCCCTGACATCCGAATCCAGACTGATCCTTGTGGACGATGTCATTACTTCCGGAAAAGCCATCAGGGAATCTCTTGAAGTCCTTAAGTCCTGTGACAACCCGACGGTCACCGGTATTATCATCAGTGTCAACCGACAGGAAAAAGGAAAAACCGATAAAAATGCACTAAAGGAAGTTGAGGAAACCCTTGGCATTCCCATTCATTCCATTGTCACCATCACAGAAATTAAAAAATATCTTCACAATAAAAAAATAAATAACCGAGTTGTTCTGGATGATGGCATGCTTGCAAAAATTGATACCTATCTTGAAGAATATGGTGCACCATAAAAATGATTCCCCCCCTTGAAATGACCTCGGATATGATGATTGTATTCGGGTTTTTAATTTTTGTAACAATTTTATTTGTTTTTGAAATTGTAAGAGTTGATATGGTCGGGCTTCTAATGATGGTACTCCTGCCCTTATCCGGTGTGATAACAGGGTCCCAGGCCATCAGTGGATTAAGTTCCAATGCTGTTGTCTCTATCATTGCCGTTATCATCATCGGGGACGGCCTTGATAAAACAGGCGTCATGAATATCTTTGCCAGGCAGATCATAAAATTTGCCGGGAAAAGTGAAGTCCGAATCATGGCCTCGATTGCCGGAACCGTGGCATTTATCTCCAGTTTTATGCAGAATATTGGTGCGGCAGCCCTGTTTTTACCGGCAACCAACAGAATCTGCCGGCAACTGAATGTATCCATTTCAAGAATCCTGATTCCCATGGGGTTCTGTGCTGTTATCGGGGGATGTATCACCTTGGTGGGATCAAGCCCTTTAATCCTGTTAAACGATCTGATGGCATCCTGGTGGTCCAACAATCAAGCCATTTTAGGGGATAAACCCTTTGAGGCCTTTGGCCTTTTCAGTGTCACCCCCATCGGTATAGCCCTTGTTATAACGGCGGTTCTATATTTCATTCTTTTTGGAAAATTCATATTACCGGAAGTAAAATCAAAAACTGACCCTGACTGTCTGCTGAACCAAGATCTTGAATGCACCTATGGCGAAGAAATTCACAATGCCTATGAACTGAATATTCCGTTAAATTTTGAAACAAAACGACTGGATGAATTAAAAATCCGGCCATTGTATCATTCAACGGTTATCTGCATCTGCAAACAGGGTAAGCGAGATGGGAGAATCAAAGTTACTGTTCCTGCCAGGTCAGATATTGTTGAACCCGGAGATACCATCGGTGTCATCAGTAATAAGGAACATATAAAAAAACTTGCCCAGGATATGGGGTGGGAACTTTGTAACGAACTCAACAAGCTGAATGAAATATTATCCCCTGACAACTCCGGCATCACTGAAGCCATTATAAGGCCCCGGTCTGAACTGGTGGGGAAAACACTGCACCAGATCTATTTCAGGAAAAAATACCAGGTCAACCCTTTGGCTTTATTCAAAGGGAATAAGGTTTTTTATGAAGATATCTCTGAAACTAAAATTCAAACCGGAGACGCATTCCTTCTTTTTGGCCAATGGGAAAAATTTCATTTATTGAAACAAAAAAAAGATTTTGCTTTTACCGAGCATATCCCGGGAGAGATCATGCACCCTGAAAAAGCAGGGTTTGCCATTGGCAGCCTGGTCCTGGCCCTTGTCCTGGCCCTTGGGTTAAACGTCCAATTGTCCATATCATTACTGGCAGGTGCTGTCACTATGATTCTCACCAGGGTTCTGAGCATTGACGAGGCATATCGCGGTGTTGACTGGATGACGGTTTTTCTGCTGGCCGGCCTGATACCTTTAGGGCTTGCCTTTGAAAAAACAGGCGCAGCACTTTATTTATCCACAGCCATTGCCAACCTCATGCAGGGGGCACTGACGCCTCTTGTTCTGTTTTTACTCATCGGATTTTTAACATCCTTTTTTACTCTGGTAACATCAAATGTCGGTGCCACTGTACTCATGATTCCCCTGGCCATGAACATGGCTGTCCAATGTAATGCTGATCCGAGAATGGCAGCATTGCTGGTTGCTGTAGCCGCATCAAACACCTTTATTCTTCCCACCCACCAGGTCAATGCGTTAATCATGAGACCGGGCGGGTACAAGGTAATTGATTATGTCAGGGCCGGCAGCGGGATGACACTCCTGTACATTGGCGTGGTCATGACCATTATGTATTTTTTCTATGGTATCTCAGGCTGAAACCCCTTTTAAAAAGATTGAATCGATTATGAAACACTATATTAAAACCCGACACGAAAAATTTATTACAGATTTTGAAACCATCGTTAATATTGACAGCAGCAGCGACAATAAAGACGGAATCGAAAGAGTCGCCCGCTTTTTTGAAAATCGATTCAAAAATATCGGCCTTGATACCAAAATTTTATTTTTAGGTGAGGAAAAAGTTCCCTGCCTTTATGCGGAACATCGGCCTTCCAAAAAACCTTTTGATATCATGTTCCTGGGGCATATGGATACGGTATTCCCCACCGGCGAAGTTGAAAAGCGCCCTTTTTCAATCAAAGATAACAAGGCCTTCGGCCCCGGAGTCTGCGACATGAAAGGGGGGTTGCTTGTGGTGCTGCATGTTCTTGAAACCCTTAAACATGAGGGTATTCTTGATTCACTATCCGTCTGCGTGGCGTTTAATGGCGATGAAGAGACAGGATCAAACGCCTCAAAAGAATGGATCATGTCGACGGCTGAAAAAAGCCGGCGAACCTTTGTGTTTGAGCCCTGCCGGCCGGGATATCGGTTTGTTCTTCAACGGAAAGGCGGGGGCTGGTTCCAGGTAATTGTAAAAGGACAGGAAGCCCATGCCGGAGCTGATCCGGAAAAAGGAATCAATGCCGTGGTCGAACTTGCCCATCAGATTGTCAAAATTAATCAGCTGAATCAGAATAAAGTAGAAACCACGGCCCAGACAACCGTTATCAAAGGCGGGGAT
This sequence comes from Desulfobacula sp., assembly GCF_014237455.1. GTDB lineage: Bacteria > Desulfobacterota > Desulfobacteria > Desulfobacterales > Desulfobacteraceae > Desulfobacula. Next base: position 26,357 of record NZ_JABZFL010000029.1, read on the forward strand.
AAGGTTAATATTATCCCCAACAGGGCCGAAGCATGGGTTGATGTACGAATTTTAAAACTTGAAGAAAAAGAACGCATTGAAACCTTTTTTAAAACCCTGGCAAAACATCCCTATTTAAAAGGCTCTGAAATAACGATTCAAGGCGGCATCAACAGACCACCCATGGAATCGGGGGATGCAACCCGCAAGCTCTGGGAGCTGGTTCAATCAACAGGGAAAAAAATCGGCTTGCCCATGGAATGGATTTCAACAGGCGGTTGTTCCGACGGCAATTACACGTCTGCTGCCGGCACCCCCACCATTGACGGGATGGGCATTGTGGGAGCAAATTCTCACAGGACAGATGAATATGCCGAACTTGGCAGTATTGATAATATGGTACTTCTTGTGGCACAGGTCTGTAGGGCCATTGGAGAGAAAGGCTAATTGAGATGATAAAACCGTGCCGGTTCTGTCAGGTTATGTATCCTTGAAAAGTTTTAGAATCGGGTCTGAACTGATAATATAATAGACCTGGCCTGTGGCGGGCTCTTTTACCGTCTCCATGATGTTAATGTCACTGATAAATTTCACCGTTGCAAGAATATTCAGTTGTTTCTTGTTCTGCCTTGCCGTATCAAATTCTATGGAGGTTATTTTCCCTTTTTTTGTATAGGCCCAGTAAACTACTTTATCGTGGGCCAGAACCGTTGGGTCATCAAAATTCATATAAAGATCACCGACCAGATCCTGAATTTTCTGCTGTGATGCAGCTTCAAGCTGCTCATAGATGACAAGAACCCGATGACTTGTTTTCTGTGCCACAACATATAAATTTTTATCCTTGAACTTAAATGTGTCCGGGGACGCAGCATCAACTGGATTGGCTGCAGCAGTCTCCATCTGCCCCTGATTCAACGCTGCCCCTAAAATATATCCGTGCCGTTCTATTTTTAACTTTTCAACCTGCTCAAACAGGCTGCCCAGATCATTGGCAAGAGCCAGGCCTGAGAATAAAAACAATACTAGTATACAGATTGGCCAAACAATTTTTTTGTACATTTTTTTACTTTTTCCCACTTTTAATATTCTTTTACTTTTTCCCCACTTTTTTTTACATTAAGGGGACGGATAAAAAAAATCCGGCAGGACAGCATGTCATGCCATCCTGCCGGAGATAATAATCTTTGTTACTGGTTATATCTTAATTTATTTTCTTCTTCGATTAACTTCATGGTTGCCGCACTGCCGCCGGTTTCTATCCATAAATGTTCCGGTTTGGCCAGAAGCTCCTTAATATGCTGGCGATATTTTTCACCCTTACCTGCATGGTCGGCCAGTTCCTGAACTTCGGGCAGAAATTCATGGTAAAAATTTCTGGCAATTTCATACATGCCGTGCCAATGGGTATAATCCGGTGCAAACATAGCCGCCGCCATTCTGGCACGTCTGCCTTCATGGTGCCATATTTCAAACCAAGTATACCCGATTTTATGCTGGAATCCCGTGTTTTCCCAGATCCCGTCTTTTTTCAGCATTTTGACCAGGGCCAGGCCTGGTTTGGCAAATTTCTCATTGTAGAGATTCACCAGATCATCCAGCTGGGAATAAAAATCTCTTACCTGGTTGACACCATGACAGGATTTGCAGACTTCCTGCATGGTAGCACGTCTTTCCTGCCAGGAAACAACAGTCTTGATGGTTTTTTCTGCGATCACTTTTTTGAGTTTATCACCTTCCCGGACATAACTCTTAGCTTTGGCTGTCTGACCGGGGCGAGGTGCAATATCACCGGTGATATCTGCCACCGTACCATCTGTAAATGTCGCACGGTTTAATTTTGCAGAAACAGGGGCTCTCAAATTCCATGAAAGCCTGTCACCCACATTATGGCTGTTTTTAGCAACAGCACCATTGAGCTTAATATACGATCCCATGTGGCAGGTGGAACATACCGGTGCGGTATGGTAATCATCTCCCAATACCCAGGAACCGTCTTTCATGATATTCATGCCATTCGGGGATGCCCCCTTATCAGCAGAATAATAGGCAATACCATGTTTGGATTCTTCATAGATCTCTTTTTGTGGATGATCCGGTCCTAAATGGCATTTGCCGCAGTTTTCAGGCTGTCTTGCTCTGGATGCAGAAAAAGAATGCTTGGAATGACAGGCATTACAGACACCCTTGCTCCCGTCAGGATTAATTCGGCCAATACCGGAATTGGGCCAGGTATTGTAATCCATCTGGGGTGCATCGGTTTTGGATCGCATGGGTTTCCCATCCTTATCACGTTTCAGCGATACCACTGATCCATGGCACTGCCAGCAGCCGCTGGCCATATTCCCTTTGTTGGTTGGCATACCGCCGACCACTTCCGCCAGCATATTATCAAGAGATGCCATGATTTCACCGGCAGTAGCATGATGCGATATGGCCATTTCCTTTGCCTCGGGTTCATGGCATTTTGCGCAGTCATTGGGTGAAAGAATGGCCTTGATAAAGGCGCCTTCATGGTTGTAACCCATTTCATCACCTTTTTCTGCCGCATGGCAGTTGTAACACCCGACCTGACCTTCTTTGGCTGCTGCATGGGCACTTCTTTCCCACTGGAGGACCAGGGACTTGTTCTCTTTTAGATGACAGGTGATGCATTTTTTGTTCATTTCGATGTTTTTCGGATTTTTTACATCAAAGGACGCTTCAGTCAAAGCAAAAGCTGCCCCTGTTGTAAAAACAAATACAATCATAAAAATCAGTAATGACCTTAAAACAGTCATATTCAATCCCTCCCAAAATTTAAGTTAGAATGCAAAAATATAAAGTCTTGCCTGCACCACCTCCTTTCATGATTTATCTTAAATTTTTGTTAAAGTTTATTTTACGTTTGTCTCATTGTCTGGTGTCCAGAATGGAAAGATCCTGCTCAACACAAAAAGGATGATAAACGGAATGGCCATGACAATGATCACCGCCAGTATCCCCTCCTTGTCAAACCACTCAGGATGAAATTCAGTATAACCCCTTGCACTCTTACTCATCAGCTGACCACCGATCACAACGTTCCATCGCATGATCAATACCTGCAGCAAAAGGATGGCCGAGACAACGGCTGCAGTAAAATTATAAATATGCTTATTTATGGTAAAAATACCCATCACGCCCAGAACAAACAAAGGGATCACCGAGCAGATCTTGACCTGCCATAACCAGAATGAACTTGCCAGGGGACCGTTTAAAAGTCCTTCAACCATATGGTGATACCCGGATTTTAAGTACGAATGGGAAAACACCTCCAGCATCTCAAAGGTGAAGGCCATAATAAAAAAGAGCGTCAGCGTTTTAATACACGTTTTGATACAATCATGATCAATGGATCGCCCCTTTACCTTGCGGATAACAATGTAGGCCAGGATAATGGCGGATATTCCCGATACACAGGCAGAAAACAAAAAGATCACCGGCATCAGCGGGGTTGACCATGTGGGGTTGGCTTTAACCCCGCCAAAAATAAAGCCCACATATCCGTGAAGGACGACCGCAATAGGAATGCCGATACCTACCAGAAACCGGATGATTTTTCGGTCAAGCTTACGGGCATCTTCTGAAACATCAATGCTGTCAAAGGTCAAAGCCCGGTACAAAAGCTGGAGCCAGCCTTTTGAAGTGGCCCTTAATTCCACCAGATCTTCTCTGTACACAAACAAAATAATAAAGACAACAACTCCCATGGACACGGCATAGATATATCCAAACCCTGCCATAGCTGAAGAGGGGCTGGGGGTTAAAAGCATATTAAAATTTCGTTCGGGCCGCCCCAGATGGAGCAAAAGCGGCAGGGTGGCAATGGCCAGAAAAGCCAGAGCAAACAAAAGAGAAAACCTTGCAACCGGGCGCAGGCTTTTGACATCAAAAAGATAATAAAGGGCTGCAATGATAAAGGCTCCGTCCACAAGGCCAGTGATATATGGATATAGGACAATCATCATACTCCAATGGACATGAAGATCATTGGGGAAGACATAATTGGAAACTAACATGGCTGCCGAGCTGTGGGCTGCATCCATCAGATCACCTCCCTTCTGGCACCTTTGTAATAGAGTGCGGGAAAGGTCCCCATCTCTTTTTTAAGAACCGTCAGAACACCGGGGCCTTTTAATATTTTATAGACTTCAGATGTTTCATCCTTCATGGAACCAAATTTTCTGGCCCCTGTGGGACAGACCTCAACACAGGCCGGCAACAGTCCTTTTCTGACCCTGTGGTAACACCAGGTACATTTTTCGGCTACCTTTGTCACGGGATTTAAGAACCGGGCTGAATAGGGGCAGGCCTGAATGCAATAAGCACACCCCACACATCGTTTTTCATCCACAAGGATAAAACCGTCAGGCGATATAAAGGTGGCTCCCACCGGGCATACCTGGACGCAGGGAGCTTCCTTGCACATATTACAAAGCTTGGGCACAAAAAAGGTGTCCCTTATTTTTTCGTCAATGTCTGTTCTGGGATGCTGATATCCGTCCAGGCCGCCATGGGGGCTGTCTACATAAATCTGATCGCTGAATCCCTTGACATACCGCTCAACCCAGGTCCGGTAATTCCCATCGGGAACATTGTACTCCCGCTTGTCTGCAACGCAGCAGGACCCGCAGCCGATACATCGGGTAACATCCACGATAAAGGCAAATTCCTGATGAAGAATATCATAGTCTTTCCCCTTGATGCCCGGAATCTCTTCAGGAATTTCAAGACTGTCACCCCCCATTGGCCAGACCAGATATAACGAACCCGCAATGGTTCCGTTTAACACTTTTTTAACAAACGACCGTCGATCCATCATGATCCTGCCTCCATCAATCCTGTTATCTGTTTTGCCCGGATAATATATTTTAAAGGCGCATGAACATAATGGCATTGATTGCAATTGTGGGTAATTTTAACAGTCTGATCCTTGAGATGATTCGGCATGGCAACTGTCTTGATAACTTCTTCATGTCTAGCCTTGATCTCAGTGTTATGACACCGCAGGCAGAGGGTGGTAATCTCTTTTTCTTTTTTAACGGGCAGTGTTCCGATCTTCTTGTCATCCGCTATATGATCGGCATAAGTTCCATGACAAAATTCACAGGATATGGTCTGATGGCGACCTTTTTTATGAAACTTTGCTTCATGGGAATGACATTTGAAACAAGACGTGTTGGTTCCATGGCGGATGGGGACAAGGGCTGCTTCTGTGATGGCATCCGCCCTGTAAGGACCGTAATCACCAAAAGAATCAGGGAGCAGCAATTGTTTAAATAAAAGCCCTCCCCCGGCCAGCACACCAATACTTAAGACCACGATCAAAAGACGCAACCGATAGCTTAAATCCACAACGACCTCCTGTGTTTTTTCGTACAGCTCTTTATATAGTTGTTTACAGCCGTGAGCTTTGGAACTTTAAATCGTATTACAATATGTTTTCATGCGCAAATTTTGAACAGCGCACTAAGAAACGTTTGTGTAACAATCGTAACATTATCATTACAAAAAGGTTGCAGGCAAGTTTTTTTTAAAAAATTTTAAAGGGAAATTTCCCCTTTTTCCTATCTGAAAAATAATGCTTTAGGGTTTGTTTGATGACTTCAAAGGCAATATCATCCCAGGGGATATCTTTTTCGTCGAACAACCGGACATCTGTGCTTTCATTTGTAGGGCCGAATTTATCAGAAATCAGGTTTGCCCTGAACATGAAATAAATCTGATCAACAAAAACAATGTTAAAAAGCCGGTAGGGTTCAATGTTTTGAACATCCGCCATTGTTTCTTCCCTGGTTTCACGAACAGCACCATCCTGAACCGACTCTCCGTTTTCAAGGTACCCTGCCGGCAGGGTCCATTTACCTTTTCTTGGCTCAATATTTCTTTTGCACAGCAACACCTGTCCGTTTAATTCGGGAATACATCCCACTACCATTTTGGGATTGCTATAATGAACCAGGCCGCAGTTTGTACATACGGACCGGGCATGATCATCATCGGGCGGAATTTTCAATTCTGTAAGAGACCCGCACGTCGTGCAAAATTTAATGTCCATAATTAATTATCTCTCCTTTGGTTTTACCCGGTTTGTCGGTCTGGCACCAAGGGGATCATCAGGCCAGAAATGTTTTGGATACCTGCCCATCAGATCTTTTTTTACATATTTATAAGTGTTCTTCCAGAAATTTTCAAGATCCCTGGTTATCTGAACCGGTCGTCCAGCGGGTGACAACAGATGAAGGGTAATCGGAATGGTGTGATCCGCAATTTTCGGAGTTGCAGTCAGGCCAAACATTTCCTGTAGCCGGACTTCAAGGACTGGTGAATCAAGAAGACCGTTTTCACTGCTGTACTTTAATGGCTTTCTAGAGCCGCTGGGGACTTTGATATGGGTTGGTGCATTTTTCTCTATGATCTGCTGCTCTTCCCAGGTCAGCAGAGACAAAAAAGCTGCTTCAAAATCAATCCTTTCAAGCTGTTTTAAGGAAACAACGCCAATCAGAAAAGGTTTCAGCCAAATAGTCAACTCCTCTTCAAGAGCCTTGTCTGAAAGATCCGGCAGGTCCGGAAATCTGCCTGTGTTCTTAAGAAACACTGCGCGTTCTTTCATGCTCTTCAGCCTTTTGGTCCAGGGAAGCCAGGAAAGTCCCCTTCGCTGGATTTCCTTAATCAGGATAGTACCGGCCATATCTGGATCAATGTCTGATATAGTGCGCCGATGAACCACAAGCTTTTCAAAGACAGTGTCTTCTCTTGCCCGGACACCACCCATTTTTTTATCCCATGAAACCGTCTGAACTGTTTTAAATCGTTCGCAAAAATCCAGTTCAAAGTCCTGCTTTGAATAGGGCGCGCCAAGAAAAATCTTTGCATTTTGTGGATTCCCGTCAAGATGAACTGCAACAATATATTCGCTTAAGGAAACACTATTTGTTCCTGTAAAAAATGCCCCCTTCCCCGAGGCTGTTAAAAACGTATTGTTCCTGTTGTCCCTTTTCCTGGCGATCCGATCAGGATATGCATGGGCAAGCAACACACCCGTTTTTTCAATATCTGTCCCCGTCGGCTTTACGCCAAAATCTCTTGCTATCTTTTGCCCGGATTCTATAATCCTGTGAATGGCCCCTTCATTTATCTTGAATTCTTTTTTCCATACCTTTTTCTTACTTGTAAACGTTTCAATGATCTCAAGGCGAAGCCGGATATCAGGATCAGCCGCTTTGGGGTCAAACCGGATAAAATCCCGCTCATTGAGAAAAGCTGCGATCCTGCAGGCCAAAAGGCCCTGGCCTTTTTCATCTGCCTTGATGACCATATGGGCAAGCCGGGGATGAAGGCCGGCAGAAGACATTTTTTTACCATGAAATGTAATACGTCCCTGTTCATCAAGGGCACCCAGGGTTTTAAGAAGATTTTGGGCCTGTTCAAAGGATGTTGGTTCCGGTGGGTCAAGCCATTTTAATTGCCCGGGATCTGATATCCCCCAGGCCGCCAGTTCCAAAGCAAATCCAGTCAAATCAATACTTAAAATTTCTGGCTTTGTATAGGCTTTCAACAATCGATGATCATATTCAGACCATAACCTGTAACACTTCCCCGGTTCTGTCCGGCCTGCCCGCCCCCTTCTCTGATCAGCAGAGGCTTTTGAAACCGGGAGAGTCTCAAGGTGGGTCATTCCTGTTTGAGGAGAAAACCTTGGAACACGCATGAGGCCTGCATCAACCACAACGCTGACACCCTCAATGGTGATAGAGGTCTCTGCAATGGATGTGGCAATCACAATTTTTTGCTTACCTGGGTTTGAGGGGCGAAAGGCTCTGGCCTGATCTTTCTGAGACAGATTCCCGTACAAAGGAAACACATGGATCGCTGATTCAAGGTCTTTTTCAAGAATTGAATATAAGATTTTAATTTCCTTTACACCGGGCAAAAAGACCAGCATATCCCCGCCGGTTTCTGACAGGGCACGCCTTATAACCGAAGCGCAGGCAGTTTCAATGGGAACGCCCCTTTTTTTCCTGTCTAAAGGAGAAACATAAATCGTTTCTACAGAAAAACTTTTTCCCTTTGAAACAATAACAGGTGCATTATCCATGAGCTTTGATACAGCAAAAACATCCATTGTGGCAGACATGACAAGAATGCGTAAATCATCGCGCAATGCTTCAAGCGTCTCCAGACAGAGGGCAAGACCGAGATCACTGTGGATATTTCTCTCATGGAACTCATCAAATATCACCAGCCCGACATCTTCCAGAGACGGATCATTCTGAATTTTCCGGGTAAAAATTCCTTCGGTGATCACTTCTATTCGACTACCCGAACCGATCTTCCTGTCCAACCGGATCTGATACCCAATGGTCTGCCCCACTTTCTCTTTCAGAAGATCTGCCATATGGGCAGCACAGGACTTGGCTGCCAGCCGTCTTGGCTCAAGCAGAATAATTTTTTTATTCGCAAGCCAGGGTTCATCCAGGAGGGCCAAAGGAACCCGGGTGGTTTTACCTGCACCGGGCGGGGCCTGAATCACAGCGCATCTGGAGGCCTCAAGAGCTTTTACGATATCGGGGATATGTTTTTGAATTGGAAGGGTCTGATTCATCCGTCACCAGCAATGCTCCATAATGCCTTGACTCTGGGATTGGCAAGATTCTTTTTCCGGGTACAAAGGCCGATGATAAAGGGTGGCAGTTCCGGAGCCCCGTCCAGAATCTTTACCTGATTAAAGAAAGGGCTCTTTTCCAGCACCATTCTGGGAACAAGTCCAATGCCGCAGCCAAGGCTCACCATGACAATGATGGCCTCGTTTCCTGCCACCTGGGAGTAAATTTTTGGAATAAAATTTTCCTCTGAAAACCACTGGTCAATGCGGTCCCTGCTCAACCCGTGATCCGGTATGATCAAAGGGGTCTGCTCCCAGTCAACCCCGTCTGCTGTTTCTATAATGATCTCAGGATATTGCAACGGCGCAATAAAAACCAGAGGCGTCTGAAAGATGGTTTTAAAAACAAGATCTTTGGGCACAACATCCGGCAAGGCGGCAATAACCATGTCTGCATCCTGGCTTGAAAGCTTAATCAAGGCTTTGGCCGGATCACCGGTTTCAAGGTGTATCCGCACACCGGGATGGGCCTTTCGATATTTTTCCATCATGTCAGGAAGGATGCCGTAGGCTGCGGTAACAGAGCAATATAACGAGAGCTCACCCTGAAGGATATTATCAGAAGACAGCTCGTCATGGAGCCTGTCCCATCGCTGGAGAACATCATCTGCATATTTTTTGAATGCAATCCCGGCCGGGGTCAGCTCCACAGACCGGTTATCCCGGACAAAAAGTTTTTCATCTAGGTCTGTTTCGAGTCGCTGGATCACCCGTGTCAATGCAGATGGTGTGATATAACAGGCCTGGCTGGTCCTTGCAAAATGCAATGTTCCGGCAAGATGCCTGAAAAGCTTTAAATTTCGAATGTCCATCTCTCAATACCTAACAGTATGTTTCAAATTATGCAACATAATATTGCAAATGCTTCATTTGACGCAACAATAAAATTGATGATAATTATACAACCGGTTCAATTCATATTAATGTTCAATTTTTCATAAAAGAGGAGCACACCATGGGCCAAAATTATTTTAATACCCTGCCATTAAGACAACAGCTAAAAGAGCTTTCCCAATGCCGTTTTGTAGCGTCATCCGAATTCAACAGCGTTGAAGCGTTAAACAACAAAAAAATAGTCATCATCGGATGCGGTGCCCAGGGATTTAACCAGGGGTTAAATTTGCGCGACAGCGGTCTTTCTGTGTCCTATGCCCTTCGGGATGCCGCCATTGAAGAAAAACGGCAGTCCTGGAAAAATGCCACGGAAAATGGATTTTATGTGGGAACCTATGAAGAATTGATCCCCACAGCAGATCTGTTGATCAACCTGACCCCGGACAAACAGCACACCAATGTGATTGAAGCTGTCATGCCGCTGATGAAACAGGATGCGTGTCTCTCATATTCCCATGGATTTAATATTGTAGAAGAAGGCATACAGATCAGAAAAGATATCACCGTTATCATGGTGGCACCAAAGTCCCCTGGAACAGAAGTCCGGGAAGAATATAAGCGGGGATTCGGAGTACCGACACTGATTGCCGTTCACAAGGAGAATGATCCGAGAGGAGAGGGAATGGAACTTGCCAAAGCTTATGCCGCAGGAACTGGCGGAGACCGGGCAGGCGTCCTTCATTCTTCTTTTACAGCTGAAGTAAAATCTGATCTCATGGGGGAACAGACCATTCTCTGCGGTGTTCTCCAGACAGGGTCTCTGCTCTGTTATGACAAAATGATTGAAAAAGGAATTGATCCCCAATATGCCTCAAAACTGGTTCAACATGGATGGGAAACCATTACCGAAGCCTTAAAACACGGCGGTGTCACCCATATGATGGACCGGCTTGACAACCCGTCAAAACTTATTGCCCATGAACTTTGCGAAGAATTGAAAACCCTTCTTAAACCCATGTTTAACCAGCACATGGACGATATCATGTCAGGAAAATTTTCCCAAACCATGATGGAAGACTGGGCAAATGATGATGCCGACCTGCTCAAGTGGCGAGATGAAACCGCCCAAACCGCGTTTGAACAATCAACATCAACCGATCAAAACATCCCGGAACAGGCGTATTTTGACAATGGGATTCTCATGGTTGCCTTTGTCAAAGCAGGCGTGGAACTTGCCTTTGACACCATGGTCGCAACCGGTATCGGTGAAGAATCCGCCTACTATGAATCGCTTCATGAACTTCCCCTGATTGCAAATCTTGTTGCAAGGAAAAAACTGTATGAAATGAATGTGGTCATCTCAGATACAGCCGAGTACGGATGTTATCTTTTCAACCATAAAGCCATTCCATTGCTCGCAGATTTCATGAAAAAACTCGATGCCGACGTCATCGGTAAAGGGCTTGATTTTGAAAACAGTGGTGTGGACAATGTCAAACTCATCAAGTTCAATGAAGCCATCCGTTCCACTGGTGTTGAACGTATTGGGAAAAAACTGCGCACATACATGGAAGCCATGAAACCCATTTATTAAGCCTGTTTTTATACCGGATCATACAAAAATACATAGGTTTATTATAAATTTTCAGACGGTTTTTTCAAATAAAATGAAAAAATCATTCCCACAAAAGAGATGCCTCCGGCGATAAGAAACGGAAGTGTAAAAGAGTTGCTGATATCCGCAAGATATCCTCCCAGAGCCGGACCTATAGATTGCCCGATGCCAAAGAAAAGGGTTATAAACCCCAGCCCGGCAGGCGCCAGCCGGGGACCCACAAGATCTCCGGCTGCGGCTGCCATAATGGTCGGAATGCTCCATGCGGTTAAGCCAAAAAGAACAGCAGACAAATAAAATCCGGCTTCAGACTTGAATACCGCATAGACGATATAGGAAAGTCCAAGGACAAGATAGGCCAGTGCGGCACCTTTACCCCGGCCGATCCGATCTGATATGCTTCCCCAGATCACACCGCAAAAAATGCTTAATCCGCCGACTGTGGCCCATAAACCACCTGCCCATGCCGCTGTGTAGCCCATCTCCTTTACCAGATAAGCAGCAAAAAAAACAATATAAATAATATAGGACAGGCCGTAAAAAAAATAAACAACTCCCAGGTACCAAAGTGCCTTCATCCTGTATACTTTACCCCAATCCAGAGAAGAGACTTTATTCTTTGCCGATGAATTTTGGAGGTCGCCTTTTTCTTCCTGCCCTACCGGAAGTAATCCTTTGTCCTCGGGATGATTCCGTAAAAATAAAAATACAATAATTGCCACCAGTAGAACAATGCTTCCCAGAATGTACCATGAATACCGCCAGCCATCTGCTCCATATGAAGTCAGAATAAAGGGTACGATGATCCCTGATAAAAACGTCCCCAATCCAATGCCGCCTGAAACAATCCCGGTGGCAAATCCGCGTTTGTTAACAGCGAACCATGCCGACCCTAGAGCCATGGCAGGTACAAAAGCAGCACCATTCCCCAGGCCCGTTAACAACCGCATGGAAAAAGCGAAACCAAATGATTTGGCCAGGCCCGTCAGTATCATGGTGACACCCATGAGGAGTAAAGCAAATGTAATGACTGTTCTTGGGCCGAACCTGGCCGCCAGGAATCCGCCTATGATGGCCATGGAGAGATAACCGATAAAATTTCCCGTCCCCAAAAGCCCCAGCTGGGTATAATCGAAATTTAGCCCGTCCTTCATGGCCGGCAGTAAAATTGTATAGGCCATTCGTCCAAAACCATGAGCAGCAACTGTTGTAACCAGTCCCATGAAAATCACAATCCATCCGTAATGTATCTTCTTTTCCATATACTTTTCCTTTAACTGATCCTCCCAAAGGAGCCCGTTATTAACCTCATTTCAGAGTCATCGCCTTTTCAAGACAGATCTCCTGACAGCAAAAACAAGTAATACAGATGTCGACATCCGCCACAGGAAAGTTTTCTTTCATTGTGAGAGCAGATACAGGACAATGATCTATACAGTCACCGCATGCCGTGCACAGTTCCGGATCGGCCTGGGGCCTGACCAGCGTCTTGGTTTTCATAAATTCCTGAATCTCCGGGTTACCGAAAATAGCCTCACCGCCTAAGGGCGGAAGCTTGAAATCAGACAAAATTCGCATTTCCCCCTCTATTTGAACCATTTGGGAATCAAACTCCCCAAGCCCCATAGCCTTTGCTTTTTGAAGAAACCGAAGGCGGGCAGGATCAAGTCCCATCATTCTCGCAACAACCCCATCCATAGCCACGCCATTATCGGCAGCCAGAATCAGGCCGATCTCCCTTAACTCCGGTGAGGCCGGACCATTTCCCTCCATGCCCACCACTGCATCCATGATAAAAAAATCCGGAACCCGCAGGCGAAAAACCTCTACGATAACATCATGAAACCGCTCCGGCGTACCGGCAATCTGATGCAGCCGTGCTTTCTGTGCACCGGGCAGGATCCCATAACTGTTTTTAATAGCCCCGGTCATAACGGTAAGGCCATGGGTTTTAAATTTGGGCAGGCTGATAAGAACATCAGCATCTAATATTTCTTTAGAAATTCCCACTTCGGGCATGAAATCAGGATTAAAGGCAACGTGTTGCGTTATGTTGCCCAGGTTCCTGTAATAGCCCTTTGCCGCATCCATCAATCCGGTTTTTTCAAAGCTGTTCTCATTGTCGCCATAGTTAAACAGACCCGGATTATCACCCACCACAATCTCAGCCGGGGACATCTCCTCAACTTTTTCAACAACAGCCCGTAATAAAGGCGGGTGCGTCACAATGTGCTCTTCTGCTGTGGACGCCCGGAGCACATTAGGCTTAATCACAACTTTTTTTTGGGCAATCTCCCGGGGAAAAATCTCAAAGGCTCGATCCACTGCATCCCGGCAGTTATCGTAAGATGCCGGATGTATCATGACACGATGCATATCTTCTCCTTTCCGTTAATGCATGTTCTCCTGGTCTTGGGTAGCAGATTTCTGCTTATTTTCCGTGCTGATTCCTTTAATTTCCGCAGATGTTATTACAATATCCGGAATTTTAACCCCGAGCGAATTGAGCTCTTTTTTTGTAAACGATGATTTAAACCCAGAGTCAAGCATATCCTGAATAGTTGTTCCAATTGCTTCTTTTATTGATTTTCTCATTCGATATCCTCCAACTCAAATAATACTTTTTGTGATATTGCCTTCTTTCTTTGCCCGTTTCTGGTGTAGCTCCTCGATGGTTTTAAAGGCTGTATTAAACGGAACGGGTTCACCGCTTTGCTCTGAATGTGCCAGACGTTCCCGGATTAAAGAGATTCTTGCTTTGTGCTCTTCTTCTCTTTTCTGCCATATTCTCATGGCTTCCCTTATTAGTTCACTCGTTGAACCATAAGAGCCTGAGCGAACCTCTTTTTTGATAGAAGCCAGCATATCGGGCGGCAAAGTGATTGTAATTCTTTCAGCTTTTTCTTGTTGCATATATGATCCTCCATTAAAGTATGATTTAAGTATTGTCCCCCAAATTTCACAGAATCGGTTTTAAGATTTCAGGGATTTTTTTGGAAAAGCTGTTCATCTAAGCAAATCTTTTAATATTTCCAGATCGCTGATTGCATTTTTTAATTCTTCAGAGTGAATATTTTTTGTATTAATATGGCACAATGGATTGAGTATATGCTGTCTGTCAGAGTTTAATTTTTGCAGAATCGTTTTTGCTTCACTGTCGGTTTTTGATATTGCCCGTTCAATTAAGCCCGCAAGATTTAGCTCTTCGCAGTTTTTATTACGCTGCTCTTTTGGTGTAAGATAATTTTTTATGGTTTTTTCAAACCCTTTTCTCAATAATAAAGCACAGGCATCATACTCTTTTTGTGCATAAAAAACCTTTGCCCTTTCAATTTCAGATCTGCCCTGTTTTAGAATCAGACCCGGAATTTCATCATTATCATCAAGGTAAAATTCATATTTTTTCCAGTTGAGCTTATCTTTGTAAATTTCATAAAGCTCCTTGTCGTGGGTAAAGAAGAATATCTGAAACTCTGAAAACTCATTTTTTAATATTTCAAGAAGTTTTAATCTGTTTTCCATATCAAGACTGATAAGAAGGTCGTCAAGCACAAGAATTTTAAGGCTGTCTGTTTCCAGTACATCAAGAAGTTTTTTTATTGCGACCATATAAATAGAGATTGCAAGAGCAGAAAGCCGGGCTTCATTGAGAAAGGTATGATATTTTTCAATTGAATACTCTTTATAATAAAGGATAAGATTGATAACAGGTGTAGCTGTTGCTGTGTTTTTATCTATTTTGGTTTTATACTCAAATTTCTCAATATTAAAATCTGCTTTAAAATAACTCTCCAGGTATTTATTTATCTTTTTGAGAAAATCTTTTTCCAGAATACTCTCCAACAGTTTAAAATATTCAGTCAAGTCTTCTATTTCAGCAAGAATAGTTTTTTGACCTTCCTGCTCCACAGGATAGTTGTCCAACAATTTTCTAAACATATAATAGAGATTAATCCTATCCTGGTTTACATCCGGAGCATAATGAACTGACAATAATTTTTTATAATCCAGCATGGGTTTAAATATTGAAAGCCCTGAAATAAAACCGACATGGTCCGGCATCCCTTCCAGATCAGAAGAAATAATCAACTCCTGACCGTTATTAAAGCCAAATTCGACCAGAACTTCATCATCTTGTGCAAAAATATTTTTATTTTTTCCAAAATCAGTAAAACTCTTTTCTGCAAGCAATTCCAATGCGTTATAAACAGAGCTTTTCCCGCTGCCGTTTTCTCCATACACAAGCAGATTCTCTCCATTTACAGGCAAATCAAACTCTCCATGGAAAAATTTATAATTGAAAAATCTTATTTTTTCAATCCGTACAGCTTTTCCGTATTTTTCTACTGGCTCTTCTACTTTCAGGCTATCTAATCTGCCATCACTCATTTTGTCTCTCCATTAATAATTTTTACCACTTTGACATTCCTGCGATGTATCAACCCCCGAAAAATCGTTTTGTCATTTCGGCAAAATGTATGAAGCTTTTCAATGTATTCTTTCTTAAATTCATCGCTGTCATCCTTTTTAAAGGGCTTTAGCACATCATTTACTCTGTCTGTGATGTAGCAGTTGGCTTTTTTCATATCCTCTTCAAAATAGAGGTCATAAACCATACCGTCAATGACAGACTCAAAAGTATCAGCTTCAGTTTTCATATTGTTTTCTTTGGCAAACAAGATGCAGTCAACAAGGATTTCAAAGGGGAGTCGTTTTTTTTGTGAGGGTTTATGTACCAATAAAGGCTCTAGTGCTTGGACGCTAATTATCGCATCACCAGTACCTGTTTTGGGAGAATTATCAATTAGTTCTTTAATGTGTAATTTTGAGTTCAAAAGAGCTGTTAAATACTTAACATCTTTCCCTGTAGCAATAACGGTACTATCCAAGCATAACTCACCTTGCTGGGAATAGGAAAAACGAATAACAGAACCAATTCGTTTCCAGACAATCTTTTCTTTCTCGAATTCTTCAATATAAGCACAGTTTCTTAAATTATACGGTGTAACCCCTTTATCATATCGTTTTTCAATATTGGCCCAGTAATTATCCAAATGGTTTTTGATGGCAGGATAATCATCTATATTAATTGGCGGGACATTCCCATAACCATTATGTGAATTTATTAACCACAAATCAGCAAATTCTGCCTTATATCGTTTTATATCCCGGCCTCTTAAAATAGGTTTTAATATTTCAGCAGATTTAGGGTCTTTTGCTATAAATTCATCTTTTTTCGCACCATCTATGATAAACGCTTTATTAAAACCCGTTTTAATACCAAAATGGATTAATATATCCCACTCTTTAAGCGGAGTGCCGATCTCTTCAATTCTTTCTTGAATCTTATATTCTGCTTTACTTGAGATTATCCAGCTCTCTTCGGAAAGGTTTATAAGTTCTACACCGTTTACTTTTAAATAGTGGTCAATATCAATTTTGGAATTGAAATCTTTACCAATTGTGCAGGCAATTGCGGTTCTTTGATTTTGAGATATTTGTTTTTCTTTTTTTGCAAATATCAAAATATTAGTATCTACAGTTGCTGAGTCAAAAATCTTATAACCGCCAAAATCTATCAACTTAAGAGGGATTGTAGATTCTGTAAAATATTTTCGTGTTTTTTTACCATAATTTGCCCGCATCCACTTGTTTGAAGTTATGAAGGCCAAAATCCCACCATCCCGCAAAACCTGATTTCCTTTTTCATAAAAAAGGGAGTAAATATCACCGGTTTTTACAAAGGTTTTATATTTTTGAGACTCCCAGTCTTTTTGGCACTGCTGCCCGCTGAACTTTTGAATCTGCACATATGGAGGGTTCCCAATCACAATATCAAACCCATCCTTAATATCAAACATCCATTCAGGGTCAAAAAAGGGTGAAACACCATTTTGGTCGTAAGGGTCCCATTTTGCCAGTTGCTCGGCAGATTCAACAGGCAAATTTCTTTTTTTTAAAATATCTGCTATTTCATTTCTGAGTTCTTCATCTTTTTTACGATATTTTACCTTGGTTGCTTTGGTTTTGGCTCCAAAGAGTTTATGCCGGATTGCTTTTAACTCAGCTTCTTTCTTTTTTACTTCTTCTGTGAGAAAAAGTTCTTCATCTTTTTCAATCCCAATGAGCGTATTGGCAGTCACAAATCTGGTTTCAAGGTTTGGCAGCGGTCTTATCCCAAAATTATCCTTCTCTTTGTTAACCTTCTGCTCAACAACAAGGGAAATAAAAAACCTCAATTTTGAAATCTGGGCTGCAATGGGCTGAATATCAACGCCATAAATACAATTTTCTACCAAAAAAAGTTTACGGGCATAATCGGGATTATTTATTGATAAATCAAAAGCATCATTAATATCATCCAGAAGATTTTTTCTCTCTTCTTTGTCTTTTATGATAAAAACATCGTCACTCTCCTGTTTTGCTTTTTCAAGTTGCAAATCCTGCCAATAGCCATTTTCAGGGTCAACCTTTTGCAGGATATGCACCATTTTTTGCAGGATACCCATGGGAAAAGCTCCGCTGCCACAGGCAGGGTCAAGGATTTTACAATTATCAAGGGACTGTATAATCTCTTTTGACAGACTTATGTTATCGTTAAAGGGATTAACAGGGTCAAAAGAGACAAGTTTATGCAATTTCCCGTCTAATTCTTTTTCCTCCATATTCCAATTGAAAACACTGTTTTTAAGATGAGCGATCAGGCTTTCATCCACCATATAATTGACTATCTCTCTTGGTGTATAAAAAGAGCCTGTCTGTTTCCGAGCAGTTGTTTTTGTTTCTGGATTATAACTTGCCAAAAGATTTTCAAAAACTTTCCCCAAAAGTTCTGGGTCAAGGGCAACATCCTCTTCAATGGGTGTGTTTTCTGCAATAGTGAATTTATAGGATTTGAGAATATTGATTAAGCCTTTAACCGCTGACTCTTTTGTGCCTTTATTTTTTGCACCTAAATCAGAGCTTAAATCGGTTTTTTCTTCCCTGCCGAAAAAAAGATAATCAGGAACAATCAGGTTATTAACCTCTCCATTTGTTTTGCTCATATTATCAGAAAAACCGTCTATATAAATTTTGTTCTCTTTATCATCAAGACACTCAAAAAGACCGCCGTTCAAGAATGGAACAACCCTGTTGACCATCTCAAGAAATGCATCCGGGTCTTTAAAAGAATTTTTGTAACGCATCAGGTAGTCAACACCACGATGTTTGCCGTAACTTTCATCTCCCCTGAAACCCCGCTCTCTGCTATCAACGCTATCCGGTTTTACTGGACAGTTAAGCGTGGCAAAAAAGAGGTTCTGCAAGATAGCCTTGTAATAAATACTTTTTTTACTGTCGTCTTTGTTTGTTTTATCAAACAAGGTGTGTTTTTCATGAAAAGGGGATATTTTCTTTAAAATATTTTTTTGCAAAGCTTCTAAATCAAACAATTCTTCCGGTATCAATTTCTTCTCTTTAATGAACCAGACAAACAGCAGCCGGGTAAGAAGGCGGATAATATTTTTGGCATTATGCTCCTTGACCTTTGACTCTATCTTAAACAGACCACCGCTGTCAGTTTCGGATAAAACGCCAGGGAAAGAAACTTTTTTGATTGCCCAAAAATACCAATTTGAAAGTTCAGTATAGAATTTTTTATTAAGAAGGCTGACACTGAAAACTTTCTGCCAGTATTGATAAAGCCCTTCAAAAGAATTGATTCCTTTTTTGCCTGACCGGGTAATTTTTAATTCTTCAAGTATTTTTAGATGACCGGTATGCGGGTTTTTGATTTCAACATCACGCAAGATAGAAACTTTGCCTGCCTTCTCACCTTCACGCCATTCCTGTTTATATTTCAGCCTTTCAGCACTGGCAAGGGATATATGATTTTCATACCTGAAAACAACGACAACCGGAGTATAGTGAAATTCCCGATTAAAGGCTCTGGTGACTTCTGCAAGCTGGGTACGGGTTGGCAAAAGACTATTTTCCCTGTCTGTCAGAGTAACACCGAAAATAAGAATCCCATCGTAATCTTTTCCCCGTTTTTTTATTTCGGGAATATTCTCACTTTTTATGCCTTCAAAAGCTTTGTCATCAACCATACCAAGAATATAGACATCGCCCATAAGTTGATATGCGGGGTTAGTATCCTTATATGTTTTTGATAAAATATCCTGTGGTTTCAGCGGCTTTTCATCAATATAATTAACAGGAATATTCAAAGAATTAAAAAGGGTTTGGAGTCCTTTATAAAAATTATCTTGTTTTTTAAAATAATCTAAATTCATCTTTTCCTCATTCACAATTCATTATTCACAATTAACCAAAAACCATGTGATCAGATCGAAATTTTGTAATTTATACTTATCACTTACGCTTGTATTTTTCTTTACCCGCTCTACTGCCGAGCTGTCACCTGTCTTCAATTTAGCGAGAATATCTTTGGTTTCTGCTCCTGCCCGTTTTTTAATGGAGCCATCCTTTTGGATCTCCTCTTCACTTGATTGTGAATCAAGCCACTTTCTCATGGAAGTTACAAGCTCTTTTATTGCGGACTCTTCTCCTCTTTCGATTTTTTCCGGGACAAATCGTGATTCTCCCTTATGCTGAGAAAGTGCATCTAAAACCTCTTTTTGATTCAACAGCACTTGTTTTCCGTTTTTATTTATGTAGATGAGGTCATAGGTTTGATATTCATGGTCTAATACTTTTGAAGGTTTGGACGGATATCCAAGTAGGGCTATCATTCCCGTCTCCGGGCAGATAGATTTATTGGCTTCAAAACCGGTATAAACACCTTTGGGCATATTTTTGTAATACTTTTCATCTTTTTGAAGTTCTTCAAGCAGGTCTTGACGAAAATCTTCAAGGGACAAATTATCAAAACCAAGACCTGCATCATTTTTTTCAATTTCATCCCATGAGGTTTGCATCTGGGATAGCATTCTTCTGTTCAGTTTATCTTCAAAGTCATCATCTGATGCCATCTCTTTAAAACTGTCTGAAAATTCAAGATTAACCTCTGAACCTGCAAGTTTCATCATTGTCATGCGCTCTTCAATTCTGCCTTTAAGATTTAGATAGGAATTTATGTTATCTGAAGGCCAATAATTTATCCCATAAATTTTTTTATTTGGAGAACCAAGCCGATCAATACGACCAAATCTTTGAATAACTCTGACGGGATTCCAGTGTATGTCATAATTAATAACCATGTCACAATCCTGTAGATTCTGACCTTCACTTAAAACATCGGTGGCAATAAGGATATCTATAGGGTTTTTTATTTTAGAATGAACTTTTTTATCATTTTCGGCCACCCATTCTACCCACTGCTTGTATTGTTCGTTTAATGGAAGATTTTTCCCGTTTGGAGTAAAATCCCACTCTTTTTCATTAAATAATTTAGTGAAAGGAGCAAATCTTTCCAGAATAGGTTCAAACAATTTTGTTTCATGTTGTGTGCCATCTGTTTTAGATACATCACCGCTGACAACAGCCATTTGAGTAAAACCTCTTTGTTTAAGCTGATCAAACAGATAAAATGCTGTATCTTTATATACGGTAAAAATCACAACTTTTGGGTTGTCATTATTATTACCCGATTTTCTTTTTTCTTTAATTTCTTCAATCAGCGATTGAAGTTTATCATCTTTACTTTTATGATTTTTATCATATGCAACTTCATTCTTTATGGATTTCCCAAATTTTTTCAGATTGTTAATTAATGATTCAAGCGCTTCAATATCTTTTTTAAGATCCTTTTTATAGTTATCAATATTACCTGCTTTATCAATATCAGATAATAGAACCTTTCTTTTTTTACCAAGGGTTAAATTATCAACCAGGTCATCAGCAATATCTTCAAATTCGTTATCTTCTAAAATATCCAGCTCTAACTCATGGGCAATATCCCGATCTTGTTTCTTTTCTAAATATATATTTATTTTATCTAAAGCATTTTGGTGATGATCAAGTATTTTTTGAGTAGTTGAATAAAATGAAAACCATGAAGATTCAAGCCGTTTTACAAGTAAAATATATAACATTTTTACGAGAAAACGATCTCTTTGTCTTTCATCATGCAGCTTATCCACATCTTCTGTCTGCTCAATATAAAATGAAGGCTGGTATCCTGAAAGCATAGGGGGAAAATGATCAAAAAGTTCTTCAAAACTTTCAAAATTCCCTATCTGTCTTGGGGTAACAAATATATTTTTTGGTTTTTGTTTCTTTGGAAAATGCAGCCCTGCTTTCTGTGCTTCAATCATTTGTCTTGTTCTGGCTACTGTAAGTGAATCGGTAAGTTTAAAGAAATCAGCTGGCAACATTTTGATAAAATCTGTTATTTTAGGACTGTCGTCATCACGCCATTTTTTAAACGCTTTTTGTGCTCTGTTAAAAAGATGGTCTATATTTCTTATGGAATGAGATTCATGAAAACCATCCCTGTTACCTTGTTTGATAAGTTTAAACTGATTCCTGATATCAAGAAGCGTATTATTTATCGGAGTTGCAGATAACATTAAGACTTTAACGTCATCATTTTTCTTTAATATCTCATTTACAAAAAATTGATATCTGTTTGATTTCCCGTTTCTTAAATTATGACTTTCATCAATAATAAACAGTTTTGGTTTGTCGTTAATGAATAAGGTGTCTGCTCTTTCAATCCTGTAAGCTTCTTTATCCATTCTTTCAAGAATCATATCTGTATGAAAACGAATAAAAAATTCAAGGTTATCTTTTTCAAATTTTGAATTTTGATGGCGGGAATACCTGTTCCAGTTATATTGAAGTTTTTTAGGACAAATCAAAATAATTTCACGTCCCTGTAATTGAAAAAACTTCATAATAGCAAGAGCAGTCCATGTTTTTCCAAGCCCAACCGCATCTGCTAAAATCGCTCCATCATATTTTTGAAGCATCTTTATTAAACTTAGAACCCCTTTTTGTTGAAAATCATACAAAGTATTATATATGATTGTATTTTCCAATCTGCCAACCTGCCGGTTAAATTCAGGATTGTCCTGCTCTGAAAGGAGCTGATTGCCAAAAAGTTCAAAAAGTACTTTATAATAAAGCTGTTCTGGGGTGTATTTGATAAATATTTGTTCTATGGCCTCAATCAGGTACTCTTTAAATGGAGTTGTATGTTTCTTCCCGGTTTCATCAATGATTGTTTTTGTTTTATGTGCTTCTTTACTTTTCCATAAATCATTAAACCATTTCCTTAGTTCCTGATACTGGTTGTTATTGCCAGTCTCAGCTATATTAAGTTCGATATTGTTTGTTTTCTTTAAACCCATACCTGCTTCTGTTAAGTTAGAACTTCCGGAAACAAAGTACTTGTGTCTGTCATCTTTTTCAGGATTGAAAAGGTATATTTTTGCATGGCAAAAATTGGGCTCAAGTGTTTTGGCCAAAATTTTTTCTTGCTTTAAAAATTCCACGGCTTCTCTTGCTACAGCAGAAAGTTCTAAAGCTGCTTCTATTGTGATATTTTCATTCAGCAAGTCAATTGTGCGATCGTGTATCATATCAATATTAACGATATCTCCAAGAACCATTCTAAGGTTTTTAATTTTATCGTTTATCTGTCTGGAAAGATATGCAAGGGCTCCAATAGTGAAATAACCGGTAACGATATCAATCTTACCGGATTCGGTGTATTCCCTGAGCCACTCGTAAACTTTTGGGTTTTCATTTTTATTGTCTAAAATCATTTTTCTCTCTTTAATTTATTTTGGATTTAATTTTAATTTATACACATAATGAGTCAGTAGAAAAAGCCCCGACAATATTTTTTATTAAAATTCTATCCAAAATTTAGCTAACCCCCAAATAAGCGGTTCATCCGCTTCATTTGTCTCGTTGAAATTAAGTGCGGGAATCCCGCAATTTGCGACTATCTTCTTAAGCATAATTTTACATTGTTTTTTCTATTTTAAATTCCAAATTCCTTATTTTTTCTAAATCCTTAACTGTCAATTTTTCAAGGCAAGAAATGCAGAGAAGCTTTCGAGCTCTACTAAATGCAACGAAACCTAATCTTGTAGTGTCACTTTCTTCTTTTACCTTTTCAAAATTTAGCCAATCAAATAATTGCTTCTTTTTATTAACACAAACCAAAACCGAAGTTGCTTCTAACCCCTTTGAGGAATGAATAGTCGAATAATATTTATCATTTGAATTATATGATTTAAGTTCGGCTCTCCTAAGTTCTTTCAACGTGGTTTTTAAATCTGTATTTTTATCTATTGATTTCCAATCATTTGGAAATTTATATCCAAATGATTCCGTAAACTGTTTTTTGATTGTTAAAGATGTATCTTCAATACCATTAGTCTTAATCAATCTGTATGAATTAATACAGAATGTTCTAAATGAAAGCAATTTGTCTTCTTGTGAACTTTTTCCTATTAATTCAATCGCTTGTTTCTGTGTCATACCTAAAACACCTAATACATAGCGTTTAATTTCAGACATCAAGGAGGAATTTTTATGTTTGCCTTTATCTATCATGGCAATCTTCAAATCTGTTCTTATATCATCCCAGAATTTCCATTCTTGTGATAAATGTAAATACTGAATTTTTTTTGGTTCCAGTAAAATACCCAATTCATTTTTAATATTATAAAATTTCTGACTTATTTCTTTTTTATCTGTTCCATCAATAAAATAAATAGGATAGTCATCTTCAATTTTTGAAATTTGTTGATACCCGATATAATCGGTGTAGCGACTTATTAATTTTGTAATAGATGGGGTTGATCTATTATTGTCTTTAATTTCTATTAGGCTTGTAGGGTATTTTGCTTTTAATTTTAGAATTGGTGAATCATCTAATTTTTCAACCTTAAATCCCTTTTTAATCCTAATTTGACTTTGTCCATAACTAAACTTAAAAATAGATTGTAAAGGGTCTCCAACACTATAAAATTTAGTCTTCCCTTTTTGTATTATTTCCTGCAATACATAATGTATATATGAATGCATATCTTGGTATTCATCAACAAACAGATGACTAACTCTTTTTGCAACATTATTACATAATCTTTTCTCTTCGATTAAATCTTGTGAAAGTTGTAATACTTTATCATAAGTTATGATGCCATGCTTCGCAAACATGCTAACTTTTATAAATTCAAATTTCTTCTCTTTTTGTTTAACTATGCTGTCAATATAATTTTTATTGATATCAATCTCTCTGAAAAGATGACTGTATGGTTCAATAATAAATTGAATTAAAAAGCTATGAGAGGTCCCAATAAATATATTTTTAGGAATATTTATCTCTTTTTCTAATCTTTCTTTAATTTCCTCTGTAGCTGCGTTTGTATATGTAATAATTGCACAAATTCTATGTGGATTGTTTTTAACCTCAGGCACAACTTCTAAAATTTCACCAATCATATTATGAGTTTTTCCTGCCCCGGGTCCAGCAATAACTATTTGCAAATTATTTTTTGTCATCCGATTTCTCTAATGGGAAAATATGTTTAAATCCATCAAGTATATACTTAGGAATAGTAAAATCAGCTTTTTTTGATTTGGCTTTCCTTTGAAGAGTATATTTTAAATCTGTCGCAAAGTCTGCTTTATAAGATTCAATCAATTCGAAATACTCTTCTACCTCTATTTCAATATTTTTGTATTTTCTATGAAATTCTTTTGCTTTATTTCTACGAGTAGAGAATAAGGTTAATAATAAAAAATTTTTGCCTTTATCATTTAAATTGGAATTAATTAATTCTTTTTCAAATGTATCCGTTTCGTGTGTAATAGAAATCAAAATATTATTATCATTATATTTATCCTTTAAATCTGGTGCTCTCATTTGAGTTTGTTTCTCTGAATCACTATCTGTTAAAACTAAACATTTTTTGAAATATCCATTTTTTATTATTTCTAAAAAGTGACTAAATGCTACTCCATTAACATTAACCACAGAGCAACCTATCTTTTCTAAACTAATTCCGTTGGAATATTGTTCGAATAATTGTGGTACTAAAATTTGCTCTGATATGCCTTCAACTAAGATAATATTACGGGCAAAAAACATTGTCGATTTCGTTGAATCAAGATATCTTTCTAAATATCGGACATGTTTTTTTGATTTAGATTTAAGGTTGCCATTTTTAAACCGCTCAAAGCCATCAAGTATGTAATGGCACTTAACATTGTTTTCTTCGTTAAAAAATATAACTGTATTGTTAAGAGATAACTTATTTATTATATGAGTTGAATGAGAGGTAATAATAAGTTGTAATTTTTGGGAAACTTCTTCTTCGATATTTTTTGCTAAATGTTCTTGTAAATGTGGATGCAAATGAGCCTCTGGTTCTTCAATTCCAATAAGTCTGTAATATACACCATCTTTTTTTGCATTTATCAAATGAGAAAGGATAAGAGATATAAAAAGTAAATTGTTACGACCTGTTCCATTCCGCTCAATTGTTAAAGGAGAATCGCCATACAACAGACTAAGTTTCTTTAAAATATCGTATTCTTCAAGATTTGAGAATTGAAATTCAATTTTGTTTTGATTCTCTTTTTCAACTAATGATGTTTTTGCTAAATATTTCGAAATCTGATTTTCAATATTTTTAAGTTCACTATTCGCTTTTACTGTGGTGTCTAATTCTCCAATAGCATCGAGGATATCTTGGTATTTACCATCTTCTCTATTGGTTAACACCTTATATAGCATGCGATAATTGCCATTTGCAGTTAATTCTTTTTTTACATCCCTAATAGCATCTAAAAATTCATATTTTAACATTTTCAAGAAATAGAAATCAATTTGCTTTGTTTGGTTTAATCCGCCATAAATAGTGTAGTTATATTTGCTGATAGGAAAATTTATGTTTTTTATTAAATCTTCTTTTGATAGTTGTCTTTCGTTGTTTAAAGTATTTAATCTATCTCTTTCTTTTTGTATCCAATCCTTTAATTCTACTTTAGGATGAAAAAGATATGTAATTTTTACTCTATCAAGTTTTTTATTAATTGCCCAATCTGCTACTACACTCTCTTGATCTTCATTAAATCCAACCAATTCAGCTATTACTTCAACTGACGGAATCTCTATGTCTGAAATAGGAATTTTGTCGTTTATTAATTCTTTTTTAAAATTTTCAATCGCTTGATAATTAATATCATCAATTTCCAAATTACGTTTCTTGAAGAATGTAATATCTTGACTAAAAATCAAACCTAAAGCATTCAAAAAGTTTGTCTTTCCTATATTGTTTTCTCCAATTATTAAAGTGAATGGTTTTAATTCCACTTCTAAATTTTTGAAATTTCTATAATTCTTAATTATTAACTTTTCAATATGCATGAGTTTTCCCTTTTAATGGGTGACCCTAGTCTTTCCCATTGTGTTTAGATATTTTCGGCAAATGACTTTGCGAGTTGAGAGGGAGTTGGAGGATATAAGTTATACCAATCATATTCATAGACTTTTTCACGCTCACGATCCATTAAATTGGGATCGACCGGAATGTCTTTGCCAGGGGTCCCACGACCTTTCCCTACGACAATAGAAGTCAGGGCTGGTAGTTTATTGTCACTGCAAAAATATGCTATATGACCAAGTATTCTATCGAGAACCCCAGCTGCCTCTTTTTTGTACATTAACTGAGACAAACCTTTGTATGTAAGTGTTTGGCGATTCATTGCTGCGCTTATTAAAATTTGCCAAGCTTGTAATGCACGATCTGGATGTTTAGAAGAAGGATTAAATTTTCCCATATTTTATCTCCGTTGTTATGCCCATTGTTTGATTCATTCGTCTTCATCCAATTTAGAAACACTGATTTCAGTACCTTTCAGACAATCATCAATAAAAACAGACTTAGGCAGCGGGCCAACAGCACCGATCTTGTTCGTGCTATCAAAAAACACCAATCTCCAAATAATGTCTTTACCGAAATCGAGATAAACTTTAACTTTTGATTCTCCCCAATTATGAAGAAGTTTGCCACGACTTAACCAAGATATCTGATAGGCTAACGGATCTTTTTGGATGGGACCACTAAGCCCCATATTGAAATAACTTTCATCTAAACTGCCTCGCGTTCCATTTACAACCCAAACCATTTTTCCGTAGAACTCTTCACGTGAGCAACGCTCCTCATATTTGATTGGGGAGTGCTGAAATTCAATTACTAATCCGTGCGAGTTCTTAACGTCTGCAATGTGTTTTTCACCAGTTATAGGATCTATATGTGTTACTTCCTGCCACTCAACAGGGAAATGTCCTTTCCAATCCCTATGCCATTCGGTTTCTGACTCCCACCAAGGGTCGCACACTTCTTTTGTTTTATGAGCCCAATGCCATACTTTGACCCTTCCGCATCTGGCTATCATTTCAGCGCCGCAATGAGGACAAAGGCCTTTAAGCTTTGGCAGCGCTTCTGACTTATGTTCATTAACAATAGAAAATTTCATTATTTATCGAATCCTGATTTAACAAGTAATTAAGCGGTTGTTAGCATATCATTCATTCCGGAGCGGTAGTAACAAATGGATATCATGATGGAGAAAATACCTCAACAATTAATGAAAAACAAAATTTCAACTGAAAATAATAATCTCTTTAGAAGGGGGGAAGAAGACAGGCCCCCGGATACAGGATTTAAATCCGGGGGTGTTGCTTGGCTCACGCCATATTATTTGCCACAAGTTCGGCGATATCCTGTGTCTTGATATCCTCGTCTTTGTCCAGCTCTTTCATACCGTCTTCGATCATGGTTAAGCAGAACGGGCAAGCCACGGCTACCGTCGCCACTTCTTGACCTGCGATTTCTTCTGATCGTTCCACGTTGATTCTTTTACCAATGGTCTCCTCCATCCACATTCTTCCGCCGCCGGCACCACAGCAGAAACTTTCCTGTCCATGCCGGTCAAGTTCTTTGAGTCCGTCTTTTGATATGGCCTCTAAAATTGATCTGGGTTGATCATAAATTGAATTGTACCGCCCCAGATAGCAGGGATCATGGTAGGTCAGAGCGCCTTCCAAAGATTTGGTTAAAGTAATCTTACCGGATTTTATGAGCTGGTCGATGAAGTCGGTATGATGGATCACTTCATAATTTCCGCCCATTTGCGGGTATTCATGCTTCAGCGCATTAAGGCAATGGGGGCAGGCTGCGATAATTTTTTTAACCTTGTAATTATTCAGGGTTTCAATGTTTTCCTGGGCCATCATCTGGTACATCATCTCATTACCGACACGTCTGGCAAAGTCGCCGGTGCATTTTTCTTCCTTACCCAGGATGGCAAAGCTGATATTGGCTTTTTGAAGGATTTTGACCAGGCTTTTGGATACTTTTTTGCTTCGATCATCAAATGACCCGGCACAGCCAACCCAGAGTAAATAGTCAACATCTGCGTCATCCGCCATTGTTTTAACGTCCAGGCCGTCTGCCCACTCGGCGCGTTTGTCATACCCGATGCCCCAGGGATTGCCGTTGCGCTCAAGGCCTTTAAGGGCCACATTCAACTCCTGGGGGTAGACGCCGGCCATCAAGGACTGTCCCTGTCTCATGGCCATGATGCGGGGAACATGCTCAATGGTCACGGGGCAGACTTGTTCACAGGCCCGACAGGTGGTACAGGCCCAGAGTGTGTCTTCGGAGATCACATCACCAATGAGCGGCTTTTTGCTGTTAAGCTCAGCCATTTGGGCTTTAATTTCTTCATTTTGTTCGGGATCGCCGTCCTCTTTTATAGTGGCGGCTAACTTAGCTCTTTTAATAAGGTTGTCTGCATTATCGAAGAGTTCAGCTTTCAGTGTATCATTGAAGTCATGCAGGTTTAACGGTTTGTCAGTGGTATAAGTGGGGCAGACCTCTTTACATCGGCCGCACTCGGTACAGGTGTAAAGATCCAGACCCTGTTTCCAGTTAAGCTGATGGATATGGTTGATCCCCAGGGATTCATCTTCCCAGACGGATTCATCTTCCAAATCCAGAAGTTTGGTCTTTTCATGGGGATATCCCAGATTCTTTAAAAACACATTGGGAAGTGCTGTAATGACATGAAAGTGTTTTCCCAGGGGCAGAAAATTAAGAAAAGTCAACTGGGTAATGATGTGCAGCCAGAACATAGTGGTCAGGATAAGCCTGTTGGCATCGGCACTGAAACCGGATATGAGGCTTGCTGCTCCCACGGAAACAGGTGTCCAGAGGAACTCGGAACCATATTGGGGGTTATTAAAAAAATGAAGATGATCAGGGTTATTATGCAGCATAATCAAGTTATACCGGGCGCCATCAAGTAAGAGATCGGAAATCATCAAAACCCCGATCATGCCTAAAACAAAATAGGCTTCCCATGTATTATGCAACCGTGTGGGTTTAAGAACGGCCCGGCGAAAGATGGCGTAAACAGCCATCAGCAAAACAATGCCTTCCATGACGTCTTTTAAGGCGATATACAGATACCCCAGTATGGAACCGTCTCCAAATAAAGGCAGCTGAAATCCTTTTACAAAGCCCTCTCCATATAAATTCAGGCTGCGGATTAACAGGATACAAAATCCCCAAAAAATGAAAGCGTGCATGATCCCTGCGGCCCACTCTTTTTTCCTTCCCACCAGTCGCTTCTGAGCCAGTGCGATAATCACGACATTCTTAATTCGGTCCATGATATGATTGACCCGATCCGTGGGTTCAAGTGCCATCAGCAATTGAATTTTTTGAACCATTGTGCGGCCAAAAATCGCCAGCCCGACAATCAGCAGTAAAGACATAAAAAGTGGGTTCATGGGTACCTCTTCCTAACTTCTAATTTTATTAATCTCTTCACGGAGAATCGGAACCACTTCAAAGAGGTCTCCGACAATACCATAGTCAGCCACGTTAAAGATGGGTGCTTCAGGATCTTTATTAACCGCCAGAATCGTTTTTGAACCGTTCATTCCCGCAAGGTGCTGAATGGCTCCAGAGATACCGATTGCCATATAAAGGGTTGGCGCAACGATTTTACCGGTTTGCCCGACCTGCTTGTTATGTGCCATAAAACCGCCATCCACCATGGCGCGGGAAGAACCAAATCCTGCGGAAAGATCATTGGCCAGTTCTTTGACAAGATCTATACCGGCTTGATCCTTGGCACCCCGCCCTACTGAAATAACAACGTCGGCATCGGCAAGATCGATTTCTCCGCTGGCATCTGATACGAGTTCCTTGATCACGGTCTTTAAATCAGGTGCCGGGGCAGAAAGCTTGACCACATTTTCGGTTCCGCTTATGCCTTCGTCTGCCTCAAATGCGCCTGCTCTGACAACTGCTACAAGTCGTTCAGTATTTACTTTAACACGTTGCATTACTTTATTTGCAATGGCGGGTCTTGTTACTTCTATTTGATCTCCATCAAGCGTTACATCGGTAATTTCAGTTGCGCACGCGGCCTCTAATTGAGCGGCTACTCTCGGCGCCACCGCTTTACCGCTTTCGGAAAAACCAAACCAGATCAGGTTGGCTTCAAATTGATTGGCTGCGTCAACGACACAGGATGCAAAAGGTCCTGCTGAAAAAAGTTCAAGATTGGCATCATCGGCAATATACTGGGTATCTGATCCGGCATTTGCCAAATCTGACGCCAATAATTCGATATTGGATCCAATCGCCACGACAGCGGTCTGGGCGCCAATGGCTTTGGCTTTTGATAAAAGTTCAGCTGTGCTGCCTTTTAGTACACCTTGTTTGATATCTGCTATTACAAGTACTTTAGCCATAATATTGTTTTCCTTATTTAAAATCGGGTAATATGCGATTAGTATTATAAAACCTTTGCTTCATTGGCCAGAAGATCGACGACCCTGGCTGTGATTTCAGCTGCATCGCCTTCAAATTTCTGTCCGGCCTGGCGTGATTCCGAAGCCATAAATTCAGCAACTTCCGACTTAAGCGCAGCACCTCCGACTTCATCGAGCGAAGTCCCTAATGCTGCCAGATCCATTACTTCGATCTTCTTTTTCTTGGCCATCATGATGCCGCGCATTGCGGGCAGTCGAGGTTCATTAATACTATCACTAACCGTTACCACGGCAGGTAATTCAACTTCAACAATTTCTGTTCCGGCATCTCCCAGCCGGGAAACTTTAACATGCTGGTCGTCCACGACTTCGATGTCAATTACATTACTGACGCATGGTATTCCCAAACCCTCTGCTAAAATAATCCCGGTCTGGCCGCTGTCTGTATCCTGGGCCTGTTTCCCAGTGATAACAAGATCATACTCACCTTTCTCATAGACCTTTTGCAGCACGTTGGCAAAAACAAATGAATCCGCCTTATCCAAGGCGGGATCATCAATATGAATACCATTTTCAATTCCCATGGCATAGCATTTTCGGATCATATCGGTGTTATCACTACCGCCGATGCTCACCAGGGTTGTCTCGGCCCCGTTATTTTCCTTTAACTGGACAGCGGCTTCCACTGCATTTTCGTCCCAGGCGTTTATAACATATTGCAACCCGTCTTCGACAATGGCGCCGTTCTCCACGTGAATAGTCAATTCCACATCTACTACTTTTTTTGCTGTTGTGAGAATTTTCAAATTATCCTCCTATTAATTATTTTTTTTGATTTGATCGCTTTCAGGTAAATTTGTGATATCCTTTTCGCATCTTTATCTTCTCTTGATGCGGTTTTCACCGCAAACTATTATTAATCCAGATTCCTCAACAGGAAAGGCAAGCGTCATATTAAGGGCCTGCCCCATTTCTACGGCAAGGGAGGTGGGTCTTGAGTTAGAAATCATCACCGGCAAACGCGCTCTGGCAGCTTTTTGAACAAGTTCATAACTGATTCTTGAAGATAGAACCAGGATGCTGGCATCAGACAGTGTACCGTCCATAAAGATTTTTCCAATCGCCTTGTCAAGCGCATTATGCCGACCCACATCCTCAGCAAAAGAAATCGCTTGCAGCTGGTCATCAAATATGATTGCAGCGTGTGACCCCCGGGTTCTCTGATAGTATTTCTGATTTTTGGAAAGTTTACCAATGCAATCAAAAACGTGATTAATTTCAACCTCAAAGCCATTTTCCGCCGGCGTTAATATCTGGTTGAGTTCCTTCATCATCTCCTTACCACAGATACCGCAACTGGTCTGGCTGACAAAGCCCCTTCTTTCAAGAAGATGCGGAATCTTTTCACGGCGCTCGGGTTTGAGCCAGATATCAATAATATTTGGGTCCAGATCTTTATCATATCCAATGGTCTTAAAATCATCCGGAGTATCCGCAATCCCCTCCCCTAAACAGAATCCTGCCGCGTGAAATACCTCTTCCCCGGGTGTTCTCATCACTACTGAGTAGTCCTTATCATCAATGCGGATCAAAAAGGGTTCCTCTCCTATCAATTCCAGATCCATTGTCTGGTCGAGAGTACCGGTCCTGCCGTCTCCTGTTTCACACCGAAGCGTTTGATAAAATTTGGTATTCTTTCCTGCACTCAATTGTTCCTGCTCCTATTATCAAACTGCCTGATGAAAAATTCTAAACTTTTGCAAGTTTTACAGCACAAACCTTGAGCTCCGGAATTTTGGCAATGGGATCATAAGCCGGATTGGTCAACTTATTGACCCTGGCCTCTTCAAAATGGAAAGGCATAAAAACCACACCTTTTTTCACCCGGTCTGTGATGGTAATCCGTGTTTCAATTTCTCCTCTCCTGGAAGCCATTTTGATCTTATGGCCGTCACCGATATCAAGTGACTTTGCATCTTCAGGATGAATTTCAAGAAATCCTTCAGGCACTTCATTATCAAGAGCCTTGGAATTTCGGGTCATGGTACCGGTATGATAATGGGCATAAACGCGTCCGGTGGTCATCCAGAACGGATATTCATCATCCACCACTTCTGCCGGCGGTTTATATTCAATGGCGTGGAAAAGCCCCTTTCCCCGGGAAAACTTCCCATC
Source organism: Desulfobacula sp. (assembly GCF_014237455.1). Lineage (GTDB taxonomy): Bacteria > Desulfobacterota > Desulfobacteria > Desulfobacterales > Desulfobacteraceae > Desulfobacula. The sequence goes on from NZ_JABZFL010000029.1 coordinate 59,405, forward strand.
CTTGTGAAGGAACGGGGTTCCCGGATGTTCAAGGGATGGGCATGGCCATTGAAGCCCCGGCCCTTCAATGCGTTCATAGGTGATCCCGGCATAAGAAGGGGTAAGTTCTGCAATTTCCTTGAATATGTCCTCAGGAGAATCATAGTTCATTTCATACCCGATACGGTTGGAAATATCCATAATAATCTGCCAGTCCTGCCGGGCGTCGCCAACGGGTTCAACAGCCTTTCTCACACGCGACACCCGTCTTTCCGTATTGACAAAGGTGCCGTCCTTTTCTGCAAAGGAAACCCCGGGCAGCACCACATGGGCAAGCTTAGCCGTCGGTGTGAGGAAAATATCCTGAACAATAAGGAGTTCTATCTTTTCAAGTGCTTTTACCACATGATCTGCATCCGGATCCGACACCACCGGGTTTTCACCCATGATCCAGAGCGCCTTAACCTCTTCCTTTTCAATGCCGTCCATTAACTCGGGAATGGTCAATCCGATGTTAGTCGGCAATTCATCCACGCCCCAGGCCTGGGCAAATTTTTTATTGTCAGGCCCGATGGTTACGGGCTGGTACCCTGTATAAAAATTGGGAAGCCCGCCCATGTCGCAGGCGCCCTGCACATTATTCTGGCCTCTAAGAGGATTAACCCCGGTTCCGACTCTTCCGATATTTCCGGTCAGCATGGATAAATTGGCAAGGGATTTTACATTGTCGACCCCGGTGGTATGCTGGGTTATACCCATGCAGTAAACAATAGAGGCCCTTTTGGCTTTGCCATATTCTTCAGCAAGGGCTTCGATATCTTCTTGGGATACGCCGGTAATCTGTGAGGTTTTTTCAATACTGACGGTATCCATCTGTTTTTTAAATAGGTCAAACTCCTCTGTATTTTTTGCAATAAATGTC
>NZ_JABZFL010000010.1 GCF_014237455.1 Desulfobacula sp.
GTTCAGCATTTTGCCGGCATGAAGACGTCTAAGGTTATTGTGGCCATTAATGAAGACAAGGATGCCCCTATTTTTTCCAAGTGTGATTATGGCATTGTGGGAGATATTTTTGATGTTGTCCCGGTGCTGACTGAAAAACTTTAATAAGGATTTTCAACGGAGGGTGGATCGGACGGGATCACATGGACTCTAAATCCATGCAGCCGGGTGCGACTCCCGGGCTCTCCGCCATTTTAAATAATTTTAATTAAATAATTCATGGGAACAAAAGAAAAACAAATAAAACCTGCTAAAAAACGATATTATCGAAAAAGAGTACGGATTTTCAACCTGATCGATAAGATAAAGTTGTGGCCATCCCGAACAGGACAGCTCCACGGGATTCGTTCAATAGAAATCATGGGTAACACGGCCAGACTTATAACCCATTGCAACAAGGAATTTATCATCAATAATTCTTTGAACAGTCGTGCGGGACGATGGTTGAGGAACAAATGGATTATCCGGGTGTGCCCGGAATGCCGAGTCCCGGACTGGAAACTTGAAAAATATTCTTCGACATTATTTAAGCGGAACCAGGGCTCCATGTTGATAAAAACAAAAAACCTTTATACTGAACAAACAGGAGAAAAAAAATGACGGATTTTAATGCAATGCAGGATGCTTTGGTAAACTGTGACAAGAACAAACTGATGGGTCTGGTTAATGCTGCTTTGAGTGATAATACAGCTGCAGTGGATATTCTGAATCAAGGCCTTATTTCGGGCATGGATATTGTGGGTGACAAAATGGAGAATGGAGATATGTTTATTCCTGAAGTCCTTATGGCTGCCCAGGCCATGGGTGAATGTGTAACTATTTTAAAACCACTGCTGGGCGATGATGAAGCCGCTCAAGGAAGCAATGTTATTATCGGAACCGTCAAAGGAGATCTTCATGATATCGGTAAAAACCTTGTGTCCATGATGATGGAAAGTGCGGGTATGACGGTTCACAATCTGGGAGTTGATATCGGTCCCGAAGACTTTGTAATCCAGATTAAGGAAAAAAATGCTCAGATTGTCTGTTTGTCAGCCCTTTTGACAACCACCATGCCCATGATGAAACAGACCATTGATGCCATAGTTGAAGCAGGCTTAAGAGATCAAGTTAAAGTTATGGTCGGTGGTGCACCCGTGACCCAGGCCTTTGCTGATGAGATCGGTGCGGACGGATTTGCTCCAGATGCAGGTTCTGCTGCCAGATTTGCCAAAACCCTTGTTGCTTAGTCAAAGGAGAACCTTAGGATGTTTGAAGTAATTGGAGAACGGATCAACACCTCCAGAAAAAAAGTTCAGGAAGCGGTTGCCAATAAAGATGCTCAATATATTATTGATGATGTACAAAAGCAGCAGGAAGCTGGTGCCACCTATATTGATGTCAATGCCGGAGCCAGAATAGGCCATGAAACTCAAGATATGCAGTGGCTTCTGGATACGATCCAAGCAGTTGTCACTCTCCCCCTGACCCTTGATTCTCCAGACCCATCAGTGCTTGAAATGGCGTTTCAGATGGTGGAGAAAACACCCATGATCAATTCTATCAGTTTGGAAAAAGAACGGTTTGATACTATGATGCCGTTTTTGGAGGGAAAAGACTGCAAGATCATTGCCCTGTGCATGGATGATTCGGGCATGCCCGGGTCGGCTGATGATATCATCGCAAGGGCCGATACCCTTGTTAAGGCATTGAACGCCATTGGTGTCGCCACAAGATCTATTTATATTGATCCCCTTGTCCAGCCTATCAGCACAGACAGCAATAAAGGGGTCATGGTCCTGGATGCTGTAAGGGGCATAAAAACAAAATATCCAGATGTTCATATTACAGGCGGCCTGTCCAATATTTCCTATGGGCTGCCCCAGAGAAAAATTATCAACAGGACTTTTATAACGTTAATGATGGATGCAGGAATGGACTCAGCCATTATTGACCCCTTGGATGAAAAAATCATGGGAACCATCAGAACCGTAGACATGCTTTTGGGGCATGATGACTTTTGTATGAATTTTCTTAAAGGTGTTCGCGCTGGAGCAATTTTGAGCTGATGATAGATTTAAATCTAACCAAAATTTTAAATCGTTTACAAGATGGTAATACTACAGAGAAAAACGAAATAAAATATCTTCTTGGGCTTTCTGATCCTTACGACATCAATCTGCTTTTTGAAGCCGCCCAAAATGTACGGGATAGATATTTTGGGAACAAGATTTTTTTGTACGGATTTTTATATTTTTCCACACACTGCCGGAATAATTGCAATTTCTGTCAGTACAGAAGATCCAATAAGATGCTTGCCCGGTACCGGAAAACCCAAACTCAAATCCTCACTACAGCAAGGGAAATGGCAGATGCCGGGGTACATCTTATTGATCTGACCATGGGGGAGGACCCGGAACTGTATTCTTCAGGGGAATCCGGGTTTAACCGATTCGTTGGCATGATCAAAGCTGTTCAGAAAGAGACAAAACTTCCCGTAATGATTTCTCCGGGCATTCTTCCCGACAGAGTCCTTGTAGAACTGGCAGATGCCGGAATAATCTGGTATGCCTGTTATCAGGAGACACACAATAAAATACTGTATAAAACTCTGCGGCATGGACAAAAATTTGAAGAAAGACTGGCTAAAAAAAAGAGGGCCAAACGCCTTGGGATGCTTATTGAAGAAGGTATCCTGACTGGTGTGAGGGAAACCCTGGATGATCTGACCGACTCCATTATCTGGATGAGAGATTTTGGTGTGGATCAGGCAAGGATTATGACATTTGTTCCCCAGACAGGCACACCCATGGCCAGAATTATGCCTCAGGACAATTTAACGGAACAAAAGATCATTGCCGTCATGCGGCTTATCTTGCCGGACCGGCTTATCCCGGCCTCTCTGGATGTGGATGGACTTGACGGCTTAAAAGCGAGACTGGACGCAGGTGCCAATGTGGTAACCTCTATTGTTCCTCCCCAGAAAGGCCTTGCAGGGGTTGCCAATCATTCCCTTGATATTGAAGATTCCCGAAGGACCCCGGATTATATTTTACCGATTCTGAAAACCTGTGGGCTTGCACCTGCAATGCCGGAAGAATACCAGGCATGGATAGAAAACAGACAGAACGCATTGAGCAGTTCCTTTGCAAAAAAAGATAAAATAGTATGCTGATTGCTGTCATCGGAGGAAAACTCCAGGGAGTTGAAGCGGTTTACCTGGCTCAAAAGGCTGGATGGGATACCCTTGTTATTGACAAGAACCCTGATGCACCGGCAACAGGGTTGTGTGACCGGTTTCTGGAATTTGAGTTCAGTCTTGAACACCCGGTGCCCCAAGACTGCCCTGCAGTGGACCTTATCCTTCCGGCAGTTGAGGATACTGACGTGCTGACCGCAGTAAAGATCTGGGCAGAAATGAAAAATATTCCCCTGGCTTTTGACCTGAATGCTTACAGAATTTCAAGCTCCAAGCTGAAATCCAATGCGTTTTTCAGAAAAATGAATCTTCCTGCACCCGACCTCTGGCCGGATTGCAGGTTCCCTGTTGTGGTAAAACCGGATCAGGCAAGCGGCAGCCGGGGCGTTGAAGTGTTTAATGATGAAAAAGCACTATTTTCCAGGTTTTCAAACAGGCAGGATCTGAACAATAGGGTCATACAGCAATATTTGGAAGGACCTTCCTATTCCATTGAAGTTATGGGAGGCCCTGGAAAATACCAGGCACTTCAGGTCACTGATCTGAGTATGGATAAAATATATGACTGTAAAAGGGTAACCGCCCCTACACAACTATCATTGCAGCAGGTCAGCCGGTTTAAAGAAATGGCACTTGCCATTGCCGGCGACATTCGTCTCAACGGAATCATGGATGTTGAAGTGATACTCCATAATAATGAGCTCAAATTACTTGAAATTGATGCCAGGTTCCCCAGCCAGACACCCATGGCTGTTTACGGGTCAACAGGGATCAATATGGTTCAGATGCTGGGCAATTTGTTTTTAAATAAAAATAGTGTAGACTTTGAACAAAAACATGAACGGTTTGTAGTTGTTGAGCATATCCGGGTCGCAGGGCTTGATTTAGAAGTTTGCGGAGAGCATATCATGACCCGGGATGGTCCGTTGACAGTGCACTCTAATTTTTTGGGTGCCAATGAAGCCATTACAAGTTATGCCCCTGGGAAAAAACAATGGGTGGCCACTCTGATATTTACTGGCAGCACCCATGAGGATGTAACCGCCAAAAGACAGAGCTGCCATGAACAGATCGTTGAGGAGCAGAGCCATTGACCCGTTTAAAAACCAGTGATATCAGTAACATCTCATCTCGACTGGAGACATACAACCAGGAACTTTTGAGCAAAACAGACCGATCACTCCTGGGAATTGCCTGCCATGCTTGTGGTAAAGATGAAATTCAGATAAGCCGTCGGATCAAATCTTTTTGTATCCATGTCGTGCCGGTTACAGCCGGGCAGGGCATTATTACGGATTTCAGTGAAACCGTTGCGGCTATACTAAAGTTTTTAGGATTCACTGCCCTGGTGTCTGATCTGCCGGATGTCTCCGGTGTAGCACGGGCCTTTGAAAACAAGGCAGATGCCATCATGATGGCCGATGATCACAGGTTCGTAGGGCTGAATTTAAACACCCGGTCTGTGGCAGATAATTCTGAGGCAACCGGCAGGGTTTTTGCCGCCGCACTGGATCTTATGGCCAGAGGGATCGAGAACCGAAAAGTATTGGTCATGGGATGCGGTCCCGTGGGAGAAGCAGCTGCCCAGACTCTTTTATCTTCAGGGGCGCGGGTGGGGTTGTGTGATAGTCATTTTCCAGCCGCCAGGTTGTTGAAAGAAAGACTTTCAGTATATCCGGGGGGTAACAACATCGTCATTGAAGCGGATATAAATATGGCACTTTTAAACTATGAATATATTCTGGAAGCCACACCGTCTGCAGACACAATCTCGGACAGACTGATTCGAGATCATATGGTTATTGCAGCCCCGGGTGTGCCTTCAGGGATTTCGAAAAAGGGCTGCCAAATCCTAAAAGACCGCCTCATTCATGACAAACTGGAGCTGGGTGTTGCGGGTATGGCAATCTGTCTTGTTTTATAAAAAGAGAAACAGGAGACTATTTTGAATGATTTAACATGGACTGATACTCAGATCAGGCGACTTAAAGAACTGGGAGTGGACCTGGAAAATCTTCCAGCTTGTTTTTCTACGCTGGCTGAACGGAACAAAATATTTCAGAAAATTGAAAAAAAGCAGGTTAAAGCAGGCAGGGAAAAGTTATCAGACTTTCTGATTCAGGGGGGAAAATCACACATTGAAAAATTGAAGGAAACACTTTGCCGGATACTTCATCAGCAAGGGTTTATACAGGTGTTTACCCCGACGATCATAACCAAAGCTGCCTTGGCAAAGATGACGATTGATGAGGATCATCCCCTTTTTCACCAGGTTTACTGGCTAACTGAAAAACAATGTCTAAGGCCCATGCTGGCACCGAACCTTTACAGCTTAATGGTTGATTTCAGCCGGTTGAACCACCGGCCCATTCGGTTTTTTGAGATGGGTTCCTGCTTTCGTAAAGAATCTGACGGTGCCCGGCACAACCATGAATTTACCATGTTGAATTTTGTGGAAATGGGACTTGCCAAAGAGACCCGGATTGACAGGCTAAAAGAACTGGCAGCCATTATAGCAAAGGCAGCAGGGCTGAATGAGTTTAGATTTGAAAGCGAAGACTCCACTGTCTATGGAACCACCCTGGATGTTGTGGCGGGTCCTGAAAATATTGAAGTTGCTTCCGGAGCCATGGGGCCCCACCCCCTTGATGCAGCATGGGGCATTACAGATACCTGGACAGGGATGGGTTTTGGTATTGAAAGACTGTTGATGATATCTCAAGGAGACACCTCAATTGGTAAATGGGGGAAAAGCCTGTCCTATTTAGATGGTATCCGTTTAAGTATTTAAACATAATATGATTATTCATCGCGAATCTTTGTATGTTTTTTTCTCTGGTTTTCTGTCCAGTCGATTCTGCTCATCAGCCCCCGGATGATTCGGACATCCCTGGATGTGAGCCCTGCGGTACCAAAGATTCGCCTGAACGTTCTTAACAGGTGATCCGGGTTTTGTTTGTCAAGAAAATCAATATTTAAAAGACTGTCTTTCATATGGGAAAACATGTGTTCAATCTCATCCCCGGCAGCAAGTTTTTTAGGTGGCGGGTCAAAAAATTTTTTTCCCAGATCAGATTTTAAAGAGATTTCGTACAACAGCACAGTCAGGGCATGGCTCAGGTTCATGGACGGGTAGGCATCATGGGTAGGGATGGTGATAAAATGCTGGCAAAGATCAAGATCTTTTGTTTCAAGCCCTGTGTCCTCAGGACCCAGTACCAGTGCGCAATTTGTTTCCTGATAGTCTTCCCGGAATTTTTTTGCTGCACCGGACGGGGCAAAAAAATTTTTCCGATACTTGCCAAACCGCCGGGTAGTGCCAAAGGCAATCTGTATATCTGAAAGGGCAGATTGAAGATCATCAAAAATCAACGCATTTTCAAGAACGATGAATGCACTTAAGGCCATTTTTTTTGCCAAAAGGGATTTATAATGTTTTGTGGGATTTATCAGCCGAAGCTGCGTAAATCCGAAATTCATCATAGTCCTGCAGACAGAGCCGATATTAATCGGTCCCCGGGGTTCAACAAGAATGATTGAAAGATTTTCAGGTTTCATCTCTATCGTCTTTGTTTGTTTTTTTAGACCTTAAGTTAAAAGCACGGGATCAGGCCATTGGGTTTCAAATCCATGGGCGGTTAATATTTCGATTGCCTTGTCAACATGAAGCCCTGCTTCACTGACGCCGTGGGAATCATCTCCGGGAACGACACGGATTCCCATTTCCTTAACATTTTTAAGAATCGAGCTTGTGATATAGGGCTCTTTTTCTCCCCTTGCAAGGGGCCGAAGATTAAAATCCATGACAAGGTTCAAGGATTTGATAAGTGTTAGATTCCTTATGATTTTCTTTTTAATTTTCGGGTGCAAAAGCCTTTTTTTGTAATCCTCATCATAGATTCTGATCAGGTCAAAATGCCCTACAATAAATGGTTTGAGCGTTTTTATCATTTCATATTGAAGGTCAAAATACTTTTCATACATGGCATCATACGAGCCGCAGACACCGGCAGTCCTGTCATAGTCTTCTTTGGAATAATCAAAATAGATATCATCAATATGGTGGACAGACCCCACAATATAATCCGGTTGAAACGTTGAGATCAGTTTATTCATATGATCGGCGTAGCCGGTACAGGTTTCTGTCTCCATCCCGGCAAAGATTTTAATTTTAGAAGCATATTTATTTTTCAGTGCATTGAGCTCGTTAAAGTAATTTCCAAACCGTTTATGGATATCAACAGCCGTAAGATTCGCCTTTTTTTCATCAGGAAACAAAAAGTTGTCATTCATCGGCGGGACATGTTCGGTAATCCCGACTTTTGTAAACCCGAGTTCTATATACCGCAGGATAATATCTTCAAGCAAATCCCTGGCATGGTTGCAATACTGGCCGCTGTGGCCCCCGTGAAGTGAAATGAGGTGTGGTGTCATGTTCATGAAAGCAAAACTACCATCAAAAAAGGGGTAAAATCAAGTGTTTCATAGCCGCTGGATGATATATAAAAACGTGGGAAACCGGCTCAGGGATTTCAGTTTATAAAAATCATAGAGCACCTGCCGGGAGGGACTGCCGAATTTTAAAGGAGACAGGTAAACACATCCTTTGGGGTTTGTTCTGTTGACACTTTCCCTGATAAGGGTCATTGCCGCCTCGTAGTGAGAATCCGAAAGGGTGTCATCCATGACAAAGTTGCAACTGATTTCAATATGGGGGAAGGTATCATTTATGATCTGTATCTTTTCAAATGCCTCGCCAACTTTTTTTACAGTCAATGGTTTGCCAAGAAGGTCCAAAGTTGCCTGGTCATACGATTCAAGTCCGATATTGATAAAGGTTTGAAAGGGCATGCGATTGAGTGTTTCAAAAAGGGTTTTGTCAGCAGCTAAAAAAGAACCAACACTCCCGAACATGAATAAATAATTTTCTTTCATATATGACGACTCAAAATGAAACGCATGACAGGCTTTGTGAACTGTATCCAGAATCAGTTCACAAGGCGCGTTTAAGGCATCATGTTCTCCTAAAAACAGGGCATTGAAATTGATGAGGTCTTTACCATACAATTGTTTGAGCTGTTTGATCTGGTGGTCAATATCCTGTTCTGACCGGACGGAAAAACTCTTTTTGTTTTTCACCTTGCAAAATCGGCATTTATACAGGCACCCGTCAGAAATATTTAAGGGGATAATATTATAGTCAACGTGCCGGGCATCGGGCGGCATCACCGTCACCCGTGATCCGGATATCTCAAACAGTTTTTGTGCCTTCTTGTGCAATCCTTCCGGTGTCTGCTGCTTTATGGCGCAAACCCACTGGCAAACCGGGTCTGACAAACCCGCATCCGGCAACTGTCCTATAATCTGATGCCAGTTTTTGACAATTTGACCTATTTCCTTTTCTTTAAAGGGTTTGCCGCCAAGCAGGGAATTTGTCGGATACATCAGGTTGGGCAGATAATACTCGCCCAGAGCTTCATACACGCCTGAATATCCGCCGGTGGAATAATAGACCCAGTCATTTCCCAGGGTTCGCTTAAGCCATTCAGATGGGTGAATCCAGGCTTTTCTCTTTGATTTTGCATGCCTGAGGTCATGGTTGAGATTGAATTCAAAAATATAATCACGGGTTTCAAGTCTTGAAAACAAACCATATTTTACAGGATAACTGACCTTTGTATATTCAGTGTCCCCGTGGCACTTCAATTCAATTGAAAGATCATCAGTTTTAAAAATTTGATTTTTATAGTTTGCTGCATCCATTCATTCAACCATTCCCATAATTTTAATGTTCTGTTGTTTACAACCGAATTAACTATTTGGCAATAATTTTTTAAAAAAATTACAGGCAGTGGCTTTGGGATATTGCTTTACATGTTCTTTTTTGTATGTCAGGGTATTTTTAAAATCGGTTTTGAAAATAGATTAAAAAACTGTATTAGATGCTTTAATGTTATATTATAAAAAAAAATATAAGGTTAATATACAGATTTTTTTCTGGTTAATATGATACGTTATGGCTCTAAACAATTCGACATATCAGAGGACTACAATTAAATTATTAATATAGGATAAATAGTTATGATTTTTTCTCGTCATCCCAAGCTACTTAGCGATGCTGAGCTCAGTGCATGGCTTATTTCACTAATTGAAAGAAAAGCACCAGAGTCTGATTTTTTGGATTACAAAGAATCAATCTCCATCAATACTCAAAAAGAAAAAATGGAACTTTGTAAGGATGTAACCTCTTTCGCTAATGAAAACGGAGGTGCGTTAATTTATGGTGTTCCAGAAACAGTTCAAAATGGAATACCCATGCCAAAGGACATTTCCGAATGTGGCATTGAATTCCCAAGTGATTCAATTATTAATATCGAAAATATATTATTAGATGTTATAGCACCACCACTGCCAGAACTTTTTATTAAAGTTATTAGCATAGATGGCACTCCGTCCAAATCAGTACTATTAATTTACCATCCAGGAAGTTGGAATAAACCCCACATGGTAGAAGGATATAAACAGGGACGTTATTATCGAAGAGGAAATTTTCGTTCTATATTAATGAATGAGAAACAAATTGAAGAGGCTTATTTAAAAAGAAAAGCATCAAGTGAATTAGCGCGAACATTTTTTGAAAACACAAATTTTCGGGAACCTCCTGAAAAAGTAACTTTTCTTAGAGCAATCGCTTGTCCCCATTATTCTTTATACAGACGGGAGGAAATGGCTGAAAAATCCTTTAAAAATTGGCTTGATAGCAATCCTCCGGGTGGTCGCAGAGGAGATTGGGTTCCATTTATTGACGGATGGTGTTTTCGAGGGTATCCAGAAGGCAATTTTTATGGCAAACAATATGAAATACGGTTTTTTCACAATGGAGCTATTTGCTTAGATATTGATCTATCAACTGAAATAAATGATGAGTTACTCAAATTGACATGGGTTGAAGATTATGTTTTTGCGGAACTGTTCCTTCCGTATTCCGCAAAGGTATTAGAAGCACATAAAATAAGCGGTCCCGTTTCTTTTAAATTTAATTTGTTCAATGCAAAAGGCTTATCAGCTAAATTCAAATCAGGAAGTTGGTATTCTGACCCCACAATAGGACCAACTCCAATTGAGACCGATTTTATAAGCTTTATTGAAGATTCATCAGTTAATGAATTAAATCTATTTCAATCCAATTTATTGAAAAGATTAATTGATAGGTTTTCATCCGCATTTGGCCTATGGAGAAATTCAATATTAACCGAGCCATAACCTGTCGCTTGAGTGGATCGGGGGCTACTGAGCGGCTCTTGAAGGTTTTTGTTTTAATATAAAATTTAATCATGCAGAGGTTGTCGGTATTAAGGCCCCGACCCCTCAGCTTTGCGATAAGCTGACCGCTCCGCGGCCAGCTTATCGGCGGCTGTTATTCTCAACACCATGGACAGGCTATGCGCTCCGCCTATCCATGGTGTTGAAGCCGCCGTTATGTGTGATAAGAAAAAATACAGGGAAACACCATGGGTATGATCATAAGAGTTGCATTTAATAACCAGCAATGGGCTGGAAAATGCGTTAATGCTGATAAACGTGATAGACGATTATATAAATGTTGGGAGAAAACGGTAAAAACGGGATACAAGGTCAATAAAAAAGGGCGTTGTTTAGCTGATTGCGTAGAATCAAATTTATGCAAAAAATACTTTTGGATTAATTAATAAATTAAACCTTCAGCTTTGCTGATGGTCCAAGCTTTGCTTTGCGGGTAAGTGAGAGATTTACAAAAACAGAATACCTCCTTAAAAAGGGTTTGTGGAGACCCTAAAAT
>NZ_JABZFL010000046.1 GCF_014237455.1 Desulfobacula sp.
GTGGCCTCCTGAATTTGGTTGTTTTTTTGTCTCATAAACTTATTATAACCTTTATTCATGGGGTTCCTCAAGCTTTTTCTTTACTAATTTACTACTTTTTTTATGCAACGACAGGGTAATGTTAAAAATGATCAATCGGGATTTTTTTTATTTGCTGACCGGTCAGTTTGTTTCACAGATCGGAGATAAATTTCATTATATTGCCCTGTCTTTCTGGGTGTTGGAAACAACAGGGTCCTCGGCAAAGATGGGGGCGGTGCTGGCGGCTTCCTTAATCCCTTCTTTAGTCCTTGGTTTTTTTTCGGGTGCTTTTATCGACCGGTATAACCGCAAAATTATTATTGTAGGAGCAGATTTGCTGCGGGGGGTGATTATCGCTTTGTTCGCCCTTCTTTTTTATTTTGAAATGATGAATTTTTATGTGATTTTACTGATGCAGGCACTCTTGAGTGTTAATGTCGCCTTTTTTGATCCGGCCATACCATCTGTGATTCCCCAGATAGTGGATGAAAAAGATTTGGCCTCTGCCAATTCAAAGCACCAGTTTGTGAATGGATTTTCCACCATTGCCGGGGCTTTTTTAGCGGGAATTTTTATTTCAGCGTTTGGATATTTATGGGTATTTATCATTAATGCGGTTTCATTTATTGTGTCTGCCGGGTTTGAATGTTTTATTCATATTCCCTCGACGTCGAAATCTGCACTAAAGGAAGAACAATCCGGCATATTTGAGGATATGAAACAGGGGTATCACTATATTTTTTCCAGGAGGGTGTTGGCGATCCTTTTGTTTATGGTGATGATCATCCATTTTTTTGTGGGTTCAATAGAAGTGTTTATGCCGGTGATTGCCGATACGATTACCCAGGACGGGGCAGGAACTTTTGGCTTTTTTCAGGCTGCGCTCGGGATTGGAACCATTACAATGGCTGCGGTGTTAAGTATTAAAAGTATTTTTGGAAAGGAAAAAACGGCACTCTTTATAAGTGTTTTTTCCATCGGACTGCTCTATGTTGCGGCATCTTTTTTTAAAGGGAATGAAACGGTTTTGATATTCCTTTTCCTTGCCATGATATTTTTATTTGGCTGCTGCATTATCTGCGCAGGCATTTCTTTCAAGACGCTGTTGCAAAAAAGCATTGATAATAATTTTTCAGGAAGAGTCTTTGCTGTGGCAGGATCGGTAGGGAATGCCGCCATACCGGGTGCTATGATCATTTATGGGGTTCTATTGGAAAAATATGATTATCAGGCGTTGCTAATGGTTTCAGGTCTGGTACTAATGCTGTTGAGTATTATTTCATCGATACTGTATAAGGAGGAAAAAGATGAATCCGTCACGCAAGGTTGAAAGGGTGCAGACAGGCGTTCGAATTGAAAAAAGGCTGCTAAAGGTATTAAAGGGACTTGCTGAATACCATGATATGTCACTTGGCAACCTGATTGAAGGCATTGTGCTGCATGCCTTTGACGGCAAGGCTCCTTTCAGCGGAAAAAACCTGAAAAAAATTAAGGATTTGAAAAATATATATGAACTGGACCTGACCTGGCAGGACAGCCACAAACTGGTGGAGTCCTGACGGATTAATATTTATTCGGGCACTATTTGGGTTTAATGGGAATGAGCATGCCCTGCCTGCTGCCTG
>NZ_JABZFL010000069.1 GCF_014237455.1 Desulfobacula sp.
AATCCCAAAAATCTTGAAATAGCTCGCTATTCCTTCAACTTTTGTGATCTGAGATCGAACAAATTCGACCCAAATCTGTGCGCCTACTTGCTGAAGTTATTTCGTCCCCGTTCCAAAGCAATTGCTGTGCCGCCAACCAGGTAGTAGTCGTTTGAAAATGACCTGATTAACGGTAAAAGCTTTTGTTGTTTCTCAGTTAAAATTTCACTATGCATGTCTTTTAAAATATATCTGAAAAAAATGTTTTGTTCGCTGATGATAGTTTGACCGTTTTCCTGATATTTGTTGATAAAATATATCTGCCACTGTTTTAATTCCAACTAAATCGAAAAGTCTTTTTACGCTTTTTTCATTTCCATAATTCAATACAGCTTCAACAAGAGCATTAATGCTGATATTCATCTTTTCTTCAGGCTTTATCCACCAGAACAACGAGCTGTTTTTCTTGATAAATTGTTTTATTTCATAATTATGCGGCATTGCTTAGGAGTACTCGCGGTAAACTGTTACAATCACCGACTACGTTCTATGGGCGTAGCAGGTGATTTTTTTATAATGCTATGTTTTATAAGCCTTTTACAAGTATATTGCACATATTATAGTACATGCAAGTGTTATTTCCGGGCGGGTATAAGCCAATGGCATTCATTTAAAAGCAAATAGTTTAAAAAATTATTAAACAGCTATAACTATTTAAATTTGTTTAAATTTTGAAATAATAAGAATAAAGATCCATTTTTGTGTTAACATTATCAAACACATTCGAGATAATAACATCAACTTAAATTTTGATTCATGAGGTGATGTCATATGGAATGTGTTATTTCAAAACCCTTGATGCTTTCAGGAAGATATTTTTCAAAAAAAGAACTGCGTCAAGTTCAGGAAACTGTGAAAATGTTTCCTGAGTTAAGTCGAACTGAATTAGCATTTACTATTTGCGAACACCTGTCCTGGGTAACGCCAAAAGGTTCTGATAAAATAATGTCCTGCTTAAATGGTCTGGAACGGCTTGAAAATCTTGGTTATCTACAATTACCTCGAAAGCAAATAAAGAAAAAACGTGTCACAAAAAAAATTGTCTGGTCAGATAAAACAGTGGAAGAAACCCAGCTACTATGCTCACTTGAAGAAATAGCACCTTTAGAGTTACAGATCGTAAAGGATAAAAAAAATGTATCCTTATGGAATGAATATGTGGATCGCTATCATTACCTGGGTTATAAGCAACCTATTGGTGATACTTTACGGTATTTTATAGTTTCCAAAAACCTGAATAATCGACTGTTGGGCTGCTTAATGTTTACACCCGCTGTGTGGCATTTATCTGCTCGAGATACCTGGATTGGCTGGGAGAAAAAAGATCGGGGAAAACGATTAAACTTAATTGTTAATAACAATCGCTTTCTAATGTTCCCATGGGTTAAAGTTGACAATTTGGCTGGCAAAGCCCTTTCTATTGTTGTTAAACAGATTCAAACTGATTGGCAGCAAGAGCATTTTTATCGTCCGGTATTGATAGAAACATTTGTCGATCCGAGCAAATATTCGGGATCTTGTTATCATGCAGCAAATTGGAAATACATAGGAA
>NZ_JABZFL010000003.1 GCF_014237455.1 Desulfobacula sp.
AATCTTAAAAATTCTTGGTTTAAGAACTAAATCATATACTCTGCAAAGGTAACTGGTTAAAATTAATTGAAATAAAATCAAATGGTTGGTAGAATCCAACTGTCATTTGCGGTAATAGCATTTGATATATAGTGAATTAGCGAAAAACACAATAATATCAATAAGAAAGGGCTCAAATGAAACATAACAATATTGGTTCTAAAACTCAAGATGACATTTGCATTCTTGGCAAAATTGATGATTTTTTTAAGCAGTTTAACATTACTACCACCTTGCATCGATGTGGTGTTCGGAAACGACATGGTCATAGCGTTCGTTCTTTGATTATGGCAATTTTTACATTACCTTTTGTGGGTAAAAACTTTTTCAGGGGCATTGTGATCAACGACAATTTAACATTTGGGAAAGATACCGCATATGAAGTCCTCAAAGGATGTAAGTCCAACTGGCGGCGCCTGATATTGCTTTTAGGTGTCCGGCTTTATGGTTTCTTTAACCGACTGACCGATGAAACACGTGACTCGGTTTTGATTGTTGATGACAGCCCTTATGATCGATCTCGATCCAAGGCGGTAGAACTTTTGTCACGGGTATGGGATCACAGCAACGGAAGGTTTCTTAAAGGATTTCGAATGCTCACTGTCTGCTGGTCTGACGGCACCAGTTGCCTGCCGTTGGATTTTGCACTGTTATCATCAACCGATGCTAAAAAACGAATTTGTGAAAGCCACAAACCAATGGACAAAAGATGTTGTGCATGGCAACGGCGGCAAGAAGCAACAATCAAAGCGCCAAAGAATTTGGAAGCCATGGTCAAACGGATATTGGCCGCCGGTGTTCAGGCCAAATACCTGCTTATGGATAGCTGGTTTACAATGCCTGCCACAGTAACCGCATTATGTAAACATATTGATGTTATCGGCATGGTGAAAAAAACTCCGAAATTCATTACGGCTACAAAGGCCACCGGATGAATTTGAAAACCATTTATCGGAAGCTCAAAAAACGTCGTGGCCGGGCAAAGATTTTGGCAAGCGCAATTGTAACATTAAAAGAAGGCTTACCTGTTAAACTGGTATTTGTAAGGGATAGACGAAAACAAGACTGGCTGGCATTGATGTCCACGGATCTTGAGCTGTCAGATGAAGACATCGTTCGCATTTACGGCAAACGCTGGGACATCGAGGTGTTCTTCAAGATGGCCAAGCAGCATCTGAAACTGGCAAAGGAGATTCAATGCCGAGATTATGATGCTTTAGTCGCCCATACCAGCATCGTTTTTATGCGATATATGTTTTTGGCTTACCAACATAGGATAAATACAGATCACAGAACCTTTGGGGAGCTGTTTTATGCCTGCTGTGAAGAAGTATCCGACATTTCCTTTGTTGAGTCTCTTTATAGAATAATGGTTCTTGCTGGAAGCCGTTTAAAAGCGAGTGGCAGTTATTGTGAAAAAACAGCAACATGTTTTTTTAACACAATTATGCAAGCCGCACTTCAGAGTGCTGGTTTGTTAGGAAAAAGAAAGTTTGCGAGTAATTATTAAACCCGAAAGTTGAGTAATAAGTTAAAAATATGGAAAATTCTGCCTACCTATAAAATTCTACTTGTTTTTTTCCTTTATCGTGCAAGTATCATATTAGACATGTAAAGGAAATCAAAATTTCGTCCCGGTCCGAAGCTCAAGTTGATGGGCCTGATCTGAGAGGATCTGCATGATATTCAATCTTGCCTCACCCGTAAAAAAGATGCAAATTTAGGTATCCCGTTTTTGGTAAAACCATAGTACTTGAACGTAACAATTGTTCCTATGGGCGGAGGATTTTTCCTGTGTTGGTCTGTAAAGCCTGTGCCCAGCTTAAAAATTATCTCATTTTCAAGCTTTAAGGTAAGAGACCCCATCATGGTTTTATATTTCCCTTTTCCTTTGTTTAAACCAATGACCACACCTTCCATATCCCGAAATTTTTTTACTTTCAGGACATGGGCACTTCGGCCTGTATGGTAAGGCATTTCAGGGTCTTTTACGACCACGCCTTCCCCGCCTTTTGATTGCACCTCATCTAAAAAAAGATCAAGATCTGATTTATCTTTGACCCTTATCTGGGGAATAATTCTTATATGAGTATTCTTGTGGATTTCAAACCATGCGCTTGCCTTGTTGAGTCGTTTAAGAAAACCTCCTTTTTCATTTGGGACCTCAAAAATATTATAGGTGATTTCCTCCCAGCCATTTCCCGGATTTTTATCAAGGACCGTTGACTGGATAAATTCAAAATCCCCCCTTTTGCTCCAGAGTTCACCATCAAGTTCAAAGCCAGGAAAATTTTTAATAAACCATGACGGCGGATTTAGAGGCAATCCCTTGCGGGTCAGTAATTTTTTTCCATTCCAGTAACCACGGATACCATCAAGTTTTTCACTCATCACCCACCCTGTTATTTCTTCTTCACTGGTGTAAACTTTGGGTTTTTGTAAAGATAAATCCCCGGCAAACAGGGCTTGTCCGAAACTCAACAACAAGAATAATACAGATATTGTTATATACTTAAATCTTTGACAGGGAACCATTCCATCTCCTTGGTTACGACACCCGATCTTCTTTCTAAAATATGAACGTGCTTATTGTCAATAAAAAGAAGTGTCAACAGGACTTGGTGCATATTCCGGGCTTTGGGATTTTTTTTATACTTTTCTTGACAAAAAGCAAGCTCCTGTCCTATAGGCTAAGATTCCTGCTTGATAAAGTGCCGGATAAAGAGAGCGATAATGACAAAAGAAAATTTTATAAATACTTCCCAGGGATTTTTTCATTACCATGTCCTGGGGGAATCAGAAAATCAAATTCATTTTTGTCACGGCAACTCCTTGAGTGCCGGAACCTACCTGCCTTTTCTGGAAAAACTTTGTTCCCATGACCTGAAAATCTATGCAACAGATATCAGGGGACACGGATTTTCAACAAAGGAAAATACGGCACAGATCAAAAGCTGGGATATCTTTGTCAAAGATCTTGAACAGGTTGTCTCATCCATAACAAAGCCTCCGGTTATCGGCATCGGCCATTCCATCGGCGGATATTTTACCTATGCGGCAGCCGCTTTATACCCCCACCTTTTTTCAAAGGTGATCCTGCTGGATCCGATTATTTTTCCTCTTAAAATTGTCTGGTTTGCCGCTCTGATTAGAAAAACAGGACTTGCAGGATATTTACCGCTGTCCAGGATGACCCGGACGAAAAAAAGTGAGTTTCAATCCAGAGAAGAGGCCCTGGCCCATTATTCGGGCAAGGGTATGTTCAAGTCCTGGAAACCGGAATATGTTCAAGCCTATGTGAATACCGCCATTGAAAAAGATACTGCCGCCACTTATGAACTGTGCTGCAATCCTGAATTTGAAGCCCAGATCTATGAATTTGTCCCTTTCAATACCTGGCAGCATGCAAACCACATCAATGTTTCTGTCCTTGTTGTCCGGGGAGAAAGATCAGACCTTTTCCATAGGCAGGCCGGCATCCGGTTGACAAAAAAAATAAAGGACTGCACCTTTATTGAACTGGAAAAGCTGGGTCATTTTTTAATGATGGAAGATCCGGATAAAACAATAGACACTATCCTGCCTTTTATTCACTCTTCAAATTTCTCCTGACCCCTAAAAATAATATGTAAGTCGTACGTAGGCATTCGGAGCGGCGTTGGTATAATAATTTGTGCCCGGAATCAAAAAACCGCCATATTCACTTCCTTTTTTCCCATAAAAAAGAGTTGCGCCAAACTGCAGGTTTGAATTCTGTGTCACACTCCAGATCGCCCAGGGCTGGATGATACCGGAAGGATCCCTGATATTGTTGATGACACTTAAATAAATATTAAATAAAGGATGAAGTTCCATCTGGATCTGACCGCTTAAATAATTTTTTCCAAGGGCAAACAATTCCCCCCTGTCAATTTTTTCCATAACTTCAGGATCATCCATGGCAGTTGTATAATTATTTTTTCCAAGCCCGTTATGATAATATTCAATAAGGCCGTACATGTTTTTTTTCTGCCATACCCAGGAGTAATCAATATTTATTACAAATTCAAAATATCCGTTTTTGTCCCTGCCATCTTCCAGCGTTGACCAGACAAGATCGGTCCGCCATGCTGCATTTCCCAAATAACCCGAACCCCCTATGCCTAAAACAGCTTCATTATAATGCCACGCTCCCATTACATCCATTTCAATATCGCCTGCAAAAAAATGAAATTTTCCTGCAACAGAAGAACTTTTAAAATCAACTTTTCCTGTTATTGCATCCCTTCTCGGGACATAAAGCAGGTTGCATTCTCCCAAGAGTTCTGTATTAAACCCAAGAGAAATAAGATCGTCACCCATCTTGTAATCGCGAACTGTATCAGAAGGTGCAAAAGGATTGAAAAGATCCATGGGATTGAAAATAAGACCATTTCCCCATGTAACAGCCTGTCTTCCAATGATGATGTCACCCCAGGATGGTTTTATTGAAAAGAACAGACGGTCAAGCCGGTTCCATAAAACATAGTCCTCTGTCTTTTCAATTGTTTTTGTTAAGTCTAAAAGGCGTCTCTTATCAATATCTGAAGGGTTATAATATTTTTGAAGATATAATTGTTTTTTATATGTATCCCCTGATTTGAGGAAGGCCTCATAATGAGCTTCAAGATAAATTTTTTCAGATAAAATAAATTTGTCAAACAACCTGACATTGGCAAGACCGTCCAAGCCGGTATGGGTTCCCACAGGTTCAAAATAAGACCCGTCATCATATCCTGTTACGCTTCCCTCAAGTGTTAAATGCCCGCCAAACCGGTTATCAATATTTTCATACCATGCCTTATTTTCATACGAGATCGGGTTCTGCCCGGCCCAAAGGTTCTGGGCAAACAACAGGGATAAAAAAAAGGATACAAGCCACCATATGTTGCCATTATCTGGTTTCATCATTTACAATGAGCCCGTCTCTGATAATGACAAGTCGTCCGGCATAATCCATGACCATGTTGTCATGGGTTGAAAAAATAAAGGTGACCTTTTTTTCTTTGTTCATTTTTTTCATCATTAAAAGAAGACCTTCACCTGTTTTTGAATCAAGATTTGCCGTAGGTTCATCTGCAAGAACAATGGCAGGACCTGAAACAATGGCCCTTGCAACGGCAACCCTTTGCTGCTGGCCGCCTGAAAGTTCGGCAGGACGTCTGTGTAATTTTCCTTCAAGACCTACATCATCGAGTATCGCCTTTGCCCGGTCGTGTCGTTCAGTTTTAGAAACACCCTGCAAAAGCATGACATATTCAACATTTTCAATAGCCGACAAAACCGGGATAAGATTAAAGGCCTGAAAAACAAATCCTATTTTATGCAGTCTTAAAGAGGCAAGACTTGTCTGGTTCATGTCTGCAAACTGATTGTTGTCAACTATTACACTTCCTGAGTCCGGCAGATCAAGGCCGCCTATGATATTCAGCAGTGTGGTTTTGCCTGACCCTGACGGGCCTGCAAGGGCAACAAACTCCCCTTTTTCTACTATAAGATCAACACCGCAAAGGGCCGGGACTTTTACTTTTCCCTGCCTGTATGTTTTCGTTATATTTTTTGTTTCAACAATTGCCATATCATGTCTCCATGTGAACAGATTTCTAATTTTTCATCATGGCCTGGGTCGGGGTAAACCTGGCAGCCTTAAAAGCCGGATACAAGCTGACTAAAAGACCTAAAACAAGCACCACAAGCCCTGCCGCAGCAACATCCTGCGCCCAGATTTCCGGGTATAGTTTTCTTGGGATTCCAAACATTTCTGCACCTGCTGCCAGAGCTGATAAATCAATCCCTTTTTCTGAAATGGCGGCAACACTTAAAAATCCCAGAATATTTCCTGCCGATATCCCTAAAATCAAAAGGAAAAAAGTCTCTGTCACAACCCCCTTAATGACCTGAAAGGGTCTCATTCCAAGGGCCTTCATCAAACCGAACTCCCTCATTCTTTCAAAGATGGCCATCAGGGTTGTATTGACAATACCAAAACCCATTGCAACAAAAACCACAACATACCAGATATAAAGGAAAAAATCCGACATCTCAAGATAGGCCTTTATCATGGGTAAAAGCTGTTGCCATGTTTCAATAACACAGGTGTCATCGGCGACAGCGGCTTTTAATTTCTTTGCAGCTCGGGTTTCTTTTTTGCCGGTAATATCAAGCCTGGGCAGCATGATGGAAACTTCTGAAATTAAATTTTCCATTTTAAGCATCTTGCCAGCCTGTGATATGGGAACAAAAACAAATTGCTTTTCAACGCTTTGGGATTCCGCACTGAAAACTCCGACAATCCTGAAAGCTTTTGAAGCAATCTCCTTGTGGGTGTCCTGGGACATGAGAATCAGCTTATTATTGATTTTTGTATTAAATTTTTTAAGAAACGCCCGCCCGACAATAATCTTATTTTTATCTTCTGATGTAAGATAACGTCCTGATATCATGGCCTTGCCAACGAATGATATTTTTGCTTCCTTTTCAGGTTCAATCCCCACAAGGGTCACACCGCCTGCGTGCCTGGCGTTGGAAGCAACAGCACTTACCCTTATCCTTTTTGCCCAAAGGGCATCCTGCCCAAGGACTGTAGAAAGGGCCTTGTCAAGCTTATCAATGTTATCCATGGAATTTTCAACAACAGGGTCATTACGATAATCCCTGTGATGGATCTGGATACTTCCGGTAAGGGTGGATATGGAGTTCCTTACCATTTCGGTTTCCATTCCCCGCATGAGTGAGCCCAGAAAAATCATGCTCCAGACACCTATGATTACTGCCAGCAGGATCACAATGGTTCTTCTCGGGTTTCTCCAGATATTTCTCCACGCTAATATTATATACATAATTTTTTATCTTTACACATTGTTCATAGCTTCAACTGGTTTTAATTTTCTTATTTTCAAAGCGGGGAAAACAGAAGACACAAAGGTAATAACAAATACCACCAGAGGTCCTGCTGCAGCAGAAATTAGGGACAGCCTCGGGTATAGCCTGTCGGGAATCCCGTATTGTTTAAGGATGTCTTGGGTGCCGGCAATATAAATCCCTTTGTTTTGAAAATAAAGCGTTACAAGACTTCCGATGATGATCCCCAGAACAATTCCCACAATGGTCATGCAAATGGATTCAAACATGACAAGCTTTGTAATCCTTGAAGGGGTCGTTCCGATAGCCATCATCACGCCGAACTCCCGGGTCCTTTCAAAGATAGCCATTAAAAATGTATTAAAAATGCTGAAGGCGACAACAATGACAAGGATGATATACATGATGATGCCGGAGACCAGATCCATTTGTATCCCCTGCAACAGCCCCGGCATAATTTCCATCCAGTCAGGGACTGCAAGATATTCATCTTCTTTGGCATTAGAAAAATTATTCTGGATTGCCTGTTTAACCATGGAGATATCACCAAGGGAATCTGCTGTTATAACAGCCTCATGAACACTTTTTCCCATTGAAAAGATTTCCTGGAATCCTTTAAGCCCCATCATGATAACATTCCGGTCAAATTCATCAATGCCGGAGTTAAAAATACCTTTTATGGTAAGGACAGCAGCGGCAATTGAACCGTCCCGCCCCTGTCCCAGTATAATAAGTTCATCATTGATATCCACTTTTAAATTATGTGAAAGAAGTTCTCCTATAAGGGCTGTATACGCATCCTCCTCTTTTAGGTAAAATCCCTTGCGAACAAGGGATTTTATGGTAGAAACACTGGCTTCCCTTATGGGATCTATCCCGGTTACAACAACCCCGTACGTTCTTTTATCAGACGATACCAAAGAGAACCCACTGGCCCTGAAAGTGTAAGCATCAATACCTTGTACCGTGTCAAGAACCCTTGCAACCTGATCAGGATCTTTAATGACAAGGCGCATTTTTTTGTCTTTAAGATAACCCTTTGCCTGTACCTGTAGGTGGCCGGTACTGATTTTAACAGAAGTATTGATCATTGTTTCATAACACCCTAACTGGAAAGAGAGCATAAACACAAGGATCATGCTTGCAAAGGCAATGGCGGAGATGGTAAGAAGTGTCCGGCGGGGGTTTCGCCATATATTGCGCCACGCCATTTTTAATTCTATAGACATGCCATATCCTTTTATAATCCTGGATTTTTAAGATAGGTCCGGGTGAAAATACGTTTGCTCAGATTTTTTTTAAAACTAATTTTTTCATATACAAATCGGGTATACTCATCTATTGCATCTGATTTCTGCATTTTCCATTTTAAGGGGAAAAGCTTGTCGCCTGTCATCTGGATATCCCATGCCGTCATTCTCTTTACAGCCTGAAGATCTTCATCAAAAAACACTTCACTTAAAAGAATATTATCCTCTCGTATGGTCAGTTTGATCATCCCCCAGATAACCGGGGCCTCGGGCTTGGGTATTGATTTTATAGAATAGACTTTTTTGCCCTGATCAATTTTTGTGTCCTCCAGGGTATGTATATAATCTTTGATAAGGCTGTCGGTCTTTGCAAGGTCGTTGTTGGAAAAATCCGATCCGTGCCAGCCTTGTGACATCATGGAAGGGGGCAGCTTGATGACCCGGTTTACCTTGGGATTATACATCCACATTCCCTTGCCGACTTTAAGGGTACCGTTCCCCCTGTCCTTTGCAGGGTTGGTGATAACAAACAAGGAATCAGATTCTCCCCGGGTCCAGGCCTTGATGGTCACAACGCGTTCCCAGTCAGGCCGGTGGATGGTCATGGTTATGGTTGATTCAGAGGCTTCACCCCGCCAGTAATCAAAGGCTTTCTTTACGATTGTTTCAGCCGTCATCCGGGCCTGTGAGTCCACTGCAAAAAAAAGTATTCCAATGATCAATACGACTTTTTTCATTTAGCCTCCACAATCTGAATTGAGTGCCTGAATCAAGTTTTTATGATATATTTTGTGTCAATGGATTATACAATTGCTGCCAAAGGTATCGCAAGTAGATTTAAAAATTTTCAGGTATCCCGGCCACTGGGTCTGTTCGCCCATGCTTTTAAGTTATTTGTACAAAGGTGAGGCCATCATTAAATCGGCATTTATTAGAGTTGCCATTTACCCAATATTATCCCTTAGTCATTAACTAATATCCGGGGTTTATAAATATATTATTTACTGGAATGCAAAAGAATGGCTTATGATGCCGGTTCTGGTTCATATATTGTAATCTAAGAATTTAGGCTTGAATCCATCCCACCAACAAGGTATTGGATCAGATTTTATATGAGGATAAACCCAATAACCTCTTGACCCATCAATAAGCAGTTTGTATTATATCCTATTAACTAAACACTCTCCCTGATTTGATATTACATTCGTTTTAAATTGCATTCTCGACCCAGTCAATACTTTCTTATTCATTAAATTCTGTAACCGTCAACCAAAAAGACGAGGTGATCTAATGAACGCAGAACAGAAAGAAACGCGAAAACTCAGTGCTATCCTTAGTGCCGATGTCAAAGGCTACAGCATTCTCATGACAAATGATGAAACATCTACGATCAGGACATTAAAAGAATATCGAATCATCATGTCAGAATTAATCAAAGAGCATTCCGGTCGTATTGTTGATGCTCCTGGTGATAACTTGCTTGCTGAGTTCACCAGTGCTGTTAATGCGGTTCAATGTTCCGTGGAGATCCAGAAGGCATTGAAAATCAGAAATGCTGAACTGCCGGATGATAAACGACTAGAGTTCCGTATTGGGGTCAACATCGGTGATGTGGTACAGGATGGTGACAGCCTGTACGGAGAGGGAGTCAATATTGCAGCCCGTATCGAAGGACTTGCCGATCCTGGCGGCGTATGTATTTCAAGGGGCACTTATGATCATATCCGTAACAAATTAGGCTTCGGCTATGAATATCTTGGTGATCACAGTGTAAAAAACATCAAACACCCGGTAAGGGTTTATAAAATTCTAACGAGCGAGGAGGATGCAGGCAAACTGATTGGTGAGAAATCAAAACCCGTATTAAAATCCTGGATCTGGTCGACTATTGTTGTAGCGGCAATAATTTTGACTTTGACTGGATATCAATTATTTCAAAAAATTACAGCTCCTGAATTTGAACCGGCATCCATAGGAAAGATGGCTTTGCCCTTACCCGATGTGCCCTCCATTGCCGTGCTGCCCTTCGTGAACATGAGTGGAGACCCTAAACAGGAGTTTTTTAGTGACGCGATTACCGAGAACATCATCACCGTTCTCTCCAAGGTTCCACGCTTGTTTGTGATATCCAGGCAGTCAACTTTTTTTTATAAGGGCAAACCTGTAAAAGTTAAGCAGGTGAGTGAGGAGTTTGGAGTTCAGTATGTGCTGGAAGGGAGCGTTCAGAGGTCTGCCGACCGCATCCGGATTAATGTCCAATTAATCGATGCCCTTACAGGACATCACCTTTGGGCGGAGCGGTACGAGAGTGATCAGAAAGACCTGTTTGCCGTGCAAGATGAGATGACCATGAAGATCTTGCAGTCCATCCGAGTGAAACTATCGGAGGGGGAAATATCTTCGGCATACTCGCAATACTTCAGGGGGAGGAAAGGTTTCGATTGCTATTTGAAGATCATGGAGGCAGCAAAGTACGCAGACCGTTTCACTCTTGAGGACTACTACGTGGCTCAGCGGCTTTTAGAGGAGGCTATTGCAATATGTCCAGAAAATCCAATAGGATATGTCCGACTCGGTTGGGCCTACCGAATTAGCGCAATCCTTGACAAAACGAAGCCCTATCAGGAGGCTCTTGAAAAAGCTAAAGAGATGATAAAAAAAGCTCTTGCCATGGATGATACTTTAGCCGACGCTCACATTCTTTTATCTATCTTATATAGAGCAGAAAAAGAGTATGACAAGTCGATTGCTGCCGGGAGACGGGCTGTAGAACTTGATCCCAGCGGATCGACTGCTTATACTTACTATGGAGCGGCCCTCCTTTTTGCATCCCGGCCGGAGGAAGCCATTCCACTGCTTCAAAAAGCAATCCGACTCAACCCCAATGCTGAAGCTTGGACCTTTGTATTTTTGGGCCATTCCTTCCGGAATACAGGTCGGCTCGAAGAGGCGATTTCGGCATATAAGAAAGTCTTACAACGTGCGCCTGATCACCTTATTGCTCATATTGCCTTGACGACTGTATACAGTTTGATGGGTCAAGATGAGGAGGCCCGCGCCGAGGCTCAAGAAGTTCTCAGGATAAATCCAAAATTCTCACTAATTCCCTTCAAGAAAAAAGCTCTTGTCTTTAAGGATAAGTCGGAAAATGATATGATTTTAAAAGCCATGACCAAGGCTCTTCAGAAATAGAAAACAACATGCAACAAAATCCTACTTTTTTTCGCTATGCACATTTCCGGCCGTAATCGTCACCTTTCCGAGCTGTTTTGTAGTGAGCATTTTAGGTGCGGTGAAATTACTGTGTCAGAGACAATTGGCTTTGCGGAATTTGAAAAGTTGAACCTAACTGGCATAATTATGAAGAATAAATGATATTAAGCCATGTCTGCTCTTAAATCCGAAGTTTAATGCAAATTCAAATAGAATGGTAACTGGAGAACTCAAATGTAGAATCAATTATATGGGACCAGGAAAAATCAAATTGATCGAGACGCCGTTAAGGTATATTGGAGATACAGATTATTTTAGAAAATTCAGCTTTATTCATTTTTATAGATCTATTTTCAATTTTTTTAAGGCGATGAGCAAAGTTACATATCAAAGTCTAAATTGAATCTTGCCGAGGAGATCGGGGTATGGGCTGCAGGGAATCGTTGATTGGCCTTCTACACAGGGTCTTAATGTAGTGGAGCGTTAGGACCGGGAACTGTTTGAGCGAAGCGAGTTTTTCCGGTTAGCGGAACTTAAATTTAGAGCCTGTAAGAAGATCAATCGGATAAGTCGCAACCCGTGCCCCGACCCGTGCTCCGACCGGGTTAACGCAAAACAACGCCTACAAAGATGTCGGCTTAATCCTGATAAACTGGACAAAACAAAGGGAGATAAAACTGAAAAAGGCCCCGGCCAGGAAAGGAATTTTATAGTCCACCATCCATAACAGCCCGCCAATGACCGGCAGGACCACGGCTGCAATATGGTTGATGGTAAATCCCACGGCAGCACTGGCTGCAATATCCCTGGGGTTGGCAATTTTCTGGAAATAGGTATTAATGCCCGTGGAAAAATTAAAAAAAATGTGATCAAGGACATATAAGGCACCGACTAGAAGTTTTGAATCAACAAACGCATAGGCGATAAAAACCAGGATAAGGAAAAAGTATTCTATTGAAAGAAGTTTGCGTTCTCCATATTTTACAATAAATTTTCCAATGAGGGGATTGATGAAAAAATTGATCCCATTGTTCAAAAGAAAGAGCAGGGTGATATCCTGAACGGAAAATCCAAATTTTTTTACCATCAAAAACACGGCAAATGCCATGAAAATCTGCCGCCGTGCGCCTGCCATAAAGGTTAAAAAATAAAAGAGCCAGTATTGTTTTTTTAATATTAATTGTTTTTTTTGGGGAATGATGTCCTTGTTTGCAGGATTTTTTGTAAAGGCCCAGATACCGCAGACTCCGATCATTCCACCAAAAATAATATACATGGTTTTATAGCTGAATATCGGGGCGATGAAAAATATAATGATGCCGACCACAATGCTGGCAGCGGCGGCATAGCTTCTTTGTGCACTTAAAACAAGAGGGGAGGTCAGTTTGTCAAAGTACTGGAGTGTCAGCGACTTATTTGTTGTTTCATAATAGTGGAATCCGAAACTCATGATCATGGTTGTAAAAATAAGGCCGAAAAAGCTGGGTAAAAATCCGGTTGCAAAAAGACCTGCTCCCAGGATGATAATGGACAGGGCAGACAATTTGTGTTCTTTAATGATTAAAATTACGTAGGTGACCAGTAATGCCAGAAACCCTGGAATTTCACGAACAGACTGCAGCGCACCGATATGATGGCCGTCAAGTCCGACAATGTTAACACTGAAATTGTCAAAAAGGGTTGCCCAGCACTGGAGCCCTGCGGTAGAACAAATGGTCAAAACGATGAGATAGGAATACATCTGTTTTTTTTTATAATCAGGCATTAAACAACTTTTTATTGAATTTTATTTATTATCTTTTCAACTACTTTTTCTGCAGTATCTCCAAACAGGGTTTCAACTTCCACCAGGTTAAGATATTTGTCATCCCATTGAAAATTATCACTTTCAAGAATCCAGTCTTTGAGCCTGTTATATTTGCCGCCCAGAGCTTTGATCTTTTTTAAAAGCGGTACGTCATGCGATGGTTTAAAGCTGATATTTAAAGACAGGATATATTCAATGATGTTGGGTGTGGCAGGATTTGAAGAAATACCGGGAATCACCAGAATGTTCTTATTATCCTTTTTGCCTTTTCCAATATAAACATTTCCTTCTCTCACAATGATGTTTTTAGTTCCTTTCAGCCTGTGATCTATTTCCACTCTGGAATGGTCATTTTTTAACGCACCGGTTTTATTTACTATTTTAATTTTGGTCTCTCGGGTGACGTCACCTAAAAGACTCAACCCTGAGATCTGGTAGAGAAAGGCACCTTTGATTTCGGAGATAACTGCCTGGAGGTTTTTAATCACCAGGACATTTTTATTGATAATCTGAGAGATTTGAATGCCATTGGCAGACAGTTCATCAAAGACAAGGCCTTCAAATTTTTCATTGATTCTACTGGTGCCGACCGTTACGGTTTTGGCTTGATGTTTGATGGCATCAACCGGTCTTGCCATGATGTTGATAGCCTGGCCAATGTTATCAAAGAATGTATTCAACATGTTGGAAGGGGTGCCTTTTTTTTCAAAATCAATTTCAAAATCTGACACCGGCAGCCTGCCGGACAGGTATTTTAAAAGCAGTGTGATATTGGCAACGATATCAAGACCCATGGCAGCAGGGAAGCCGCCTTGTTTTCGTTTTTTTGAAAACTTGTTATAGAATTGCGCAATGGTTTCCCTGAATCGTTTTTCCAGAAGAATTTCATAAACATCATGCCCCATGGTGGTATATCCGTCTAAAAGATCCTGGATTTCAATTTTCCCTTCATACATGAACCTGGACCCCTCATTAATGGCAAGGGCGGCATAATACCCCCAGATGTGTCCGACAAGCGTATTAAGGACAGGTGCAAAATGTTCTTTTGTCTCAGGAATTTTAAATACATCCCTGGCATAAGGGTCAAACCGATCTTCTCCAATGGTGGTAATAACCACGGGGGTTGCTTTGTGTGCATGGAAAATGGCCGTATCCTTTATAATATCCCCCAGTACGCTTTGTCTTGTGCCGGCAGCACAAATGATGATCAATGGTTCGCTTGACAGGTCAATATGTTTTTTATCTTCAATAAAGTCAGACGAAATGGTTTTATAGCAAAGCTCACTGAGTTTGATCCTGATTTCATCGGCAGATGTCTTGTTTGATCCTGATCCTACGGTTGCCCAATAGTCTTTTGAGACCGCAAGTCTGAAGGCCGAATCTTTGATTTGATCTTTCATCCCAAGTATGATTCTCATTTTATCCGGCAGGCTTATGATTTCGCTGATCTGTTCTGAAATAAAAACACTTGATCTTGTTTGGGCAATGCGGGTAATGTGAAGACCTAAAATCGCTCCTGCCGTAATCTGTGAATAGAATGCTTTTGTTGATGCCACAGACATTTCAATATCGCGGCCGGAGCTGGTATATAATACACCATCTGTTTTAAAGGTCAGATCAGAATCTCTCCTGTTTACGATGGCCAGCGTTTTGGCGCCACAACCTTTCACCAGGTCAACGGTCCTGTTGGTATCAGTTGTGGTGCCGGACTGGCTGATGGCCACAACAAGGGTATGAATCATGGACTGGGATTTATTTTCCCCTTCAATAATACTGAATCCGGAAAGCTCAGACGATTTTAAGGCTCTGATGGTGATATCAATATCCCCCAGATAGAAATTTAACAGATCTGCACAGCCCTGAGCCGCAATACCGGCAGTTCCCTGACCAATAAAATAGATTTTTTTTATCCTGTTGTTTTTAAAGCTGTCTTCCAGTGATTTTGGAATCACTGTCTCATCCAGAGTTGTGGCGAACCGGTTTGATTCCGGCGAAAAAATGATTTTATCCTCCAGGGTTTTTTCAACCGAACCCGGGGATTCTGAAATTTCTTTTAAAAAATAGTGGGGGAAATTCTGCCTGTCAATATCCCTTGATGTAATCTGGCTTGTCAGTACTTGATCCTCTTCTATGCTGATAGGGGTATTGTCGTAATAAAGGGATTGAATCCCTGATACACCCCCCGAGGAATTTGGATCAAGAATAACGATCTGACCTTTGTTTTCTCCATTCAGTTTGATGTAATCCTGAGTTTCCTCCACAATGCCATAGAGCTCTGACGCTGCAATATAATGATCCTTTGCAATCCCGACAAAAATGGCCTGGCCACTTCCTTTCTGGGCTAAAAACAGTTTGCCCGGTGCAAGATTCGAGTGCATGCTGATGGCATGAGAGCCTTCAAAATCATTGACAGCCATTCTGAAGGCCTCTTCAATGGAGTTGTTGAGTTTCAGGTAGTGCTCGATCTGGAGCGGAATCAGTTTGGTGTCAGTATTGATATCTTCATGGATTTTATCATATCGTGCTTCATATTCTGTTTTTAATTCAAGATAATTGTCAATATCTCCATTCAGACAGATATGAAGGATGCCTGTCTTGCCGATTTTTCTATCTGTGGGAGTGTTGTCTTGCGGGTGGCAGTTGGCTATCGTAATATCTCCGACAGAGGCCCATCGAGTATGAGCAGATACGGAATTGGCAACAAAGTGATAATTTGAAAGCAATTGAAGAATGAGATCATTTTTAATCTGGCTTCGGATAAAGGATACATTATCTCCAAGTGAACCGATTTCCGCAGCAATTTTATAGATAAAAGAAATGGTTACGAAATGTGTGCCGTTTTCCGAAAATGTATCCTTGATGGTAAGGCTGTTATTGGGTAATACCAGATGATTTGTTCTCTGTTTCAGCTTTTCGGCAAGTCCTGCCTTGATCAGCCCTTCCCTGAAATTTTCAAATTCGGGCTTAGCAAAGGTAAGTATAATTGAAATTCCCGCAGAATCTCTTCCCCTGACTTCAAGACGGTCAATACTGTTTAATACAGCGTTAATTCTTTTGAATATCTTTAATCCGCGGGTGTTGTCAGAACTTTCAAGTCCAATGGTAAGATTGCTGATAGCGGTTATATTATCCAGAATTTCTTTTTTAAGGCACCAGAAAATATCCTGGAGTTTTTCAAGACGGTTGGAAATTATTTCAACATCTGAAGAAGAAAGATTTGAGTCTTCTTTCTTAAACGCAGCGGTTTGATCCTTTATCAATTGTTCAATTGTTTTTGAAATGGATAAAAGAAGTCTTCTTTTTTCTTTGTTAAAAAACAGATCAGAAAAAATGTTTTCCTGTTTAAAACCCTGGCATTCTTTAAATAAGGTGTTCAGAAGATCATCACTGCCAGAGACGTCGCTTTTTGTTTTTAACGAAAGGACCATTTCCTGGAGAGGGTTTAAATTAAAATGTTCCGGGCTGCCGCTCCCTTTAAATGCAACAAATGCCGAAATACCGCATGAGACGGTATTGGGTTGATATGGGAAGAATATGATGGCGTTTTCTTCTGCCCCTGTTATGGATGTTCCGAATTCAATATTGATTGAAAATAGTTTTTTGACCCGATTAAAAAAAGGGTTTAAAAAATGCTTTCCTTGCAGAATCATTATTTCCTCCGTCGCCCAAAATGTTTTGTGCATCACAATTGTGCAGTTTTAGCATTATTATTTTTAAAATATTGTTTTAAAATCATTTTTGCATAGGTGCCGGCTCTTGTTCCAATATATTTTCTATGGCCGACAACAATAGACAAAGCAATTCTTTTGTTTGTTTTTTTCTCTTTCCCAAAACCGGTGAACCAGTCGTATTTAACCGTATTATCTTTATTATATAAAGATCCGGTTTTTCCACCAATCACAAGCGTGGAAAGGACTTTATCTTTTGAAGCACCCCTGAAGGATTTTCTGGCAGTCCCCGTTGATACGGTTTTTTCCATGAGTTGCATCATTGTTGCTGCAGTTTTGGGTTTTATTGGTGTTATATAGGTTGCTTTTTTATTTTTGTAAACGATTTCTCCGTCAGAGTCTGTCACATGTTCAACAATACTTGGCAGCATGACGTTACCTGAGTTGGCTATAGCCGAGACGAGCATAACACCAAATAGTGGTGACATGGTTGTATCATTGTTAAATCCGCAACCTAGCTCTGCCAGATGGTAATTATTGCTGTTCGTTTTAAATGTGCCTGTAACAAAGGGTAATTCCGAATGAATAATCTGGTTGAATCCAAAAGCAGCGGCATAGGACTCAAGTTTTTCTTTTCCAAGGTAATTTTTTCCGATTTTCCCGAACACCGGGTTTACGGATTCTGCAAAAGCCCTGGAAAATGAAATTTTATAGGTATATTTATTTTTAACATCTTTGAGTTGACGCTTATATAATGTGTACTTATTCCCATTAAAGTACAATTGCGTCTGCGGAGTGTAGCCCAGTGTTTCAACAGCAGCCGCAGCCGTTACAATTTTAAAGATGCTTGCAGCCGGATAGTCTGATTCGATACAGGGATTGCTATTGGGATTTTCAAGATCAAACCCTGTCATGGCAATAATTTTTCCTGTATCGGCTTCCATGACTACAAAGGCAATCCTTTGGGGTTTCCCACGGGTCAGTTGTTTGAGGCGGTCAAGCAGAGACAATAAATATTCCTGAAGATAAACATCAATACTTGTCGTAATTGTATAACTGGCTTCAGGTGCATCAATGGAAAAGATGTTTTTATTTGTATGGACAAATTTTGTATTGCCGATGATATCCTTTAATTGAGCCTTTGATAACCGGTTTTGTGGTTCAGAGGTCTGCAGTTTTGATCGTGCGGGATCTTCCTTCCGGGTTTCGTGAAAACTATTTTTATTTTCAGGGACTTGGTTTTTTAAAAAATAGAGTCCTGCAATCAAAAGCACCAGGGCACCAGACCCAATGATTACTTTTATTGTTTTTAAAAAAAGAGTCCTCTTTTTTTTAACGATATAGTCAGATTGAAAATTTCGCCAGGAGTTTTCTTTCATTTTACCGGGTTTCCAGGTGCAACCGATTTATCAAAATTGGAAGCCGACAGTTTTTTTTTATGGCTTTTGGGTTTAATTTTATTTGTATCAATTCTTGGAAATAAAATGTCCGGCTTTTCAATGATGGTTCCTTTTTTAATCTGTCCCCAGGGGAATGTTTCTTCCAGGGAGTAGAAGCCCTTTTCTCTTTTTTCCATGCAAAGGGTTTCTTGCATTTTTAAAGATGTTTGCGGCATAATGGGGTATATCAGGCAGGAAACAACCCTTAACCCTTCGATTAGATTGTAGAGGACTGTCCCAAGGATAAGAACATTGGCATCATCCTTGGCCAGTGTCCAGGGCGCAGTCGTGTCAATATATTTATTCATGATGCTGATAAATTGCCAGATGGCCCCGACCCCTTTGTGGAACTCACAAAGAGACATGGCCTGCTTGAATTCATCAACGGCTTTTTTTGCATCAGACGCCAAAGACAGGTTTTTTTGTTTCTCAATTTTGGCATCCGATCCTTTTACTTCACCCGTAAAATATCTAGAGTTCATGGAAAGGACTCTTGAAAAGAGATTTCCAAGGTCATTGGCAAGATCCGAGTTGATTCTTGACACAATGGTCTCCTCTGTGAAATTGGCATCCAGTCCAAAAACCATCTCCCTCATTAGAAAGTATCTGAACGGATCAATTCCGTATTTATTTGTCACCTGGATAGGATCTGTGACATTGCCGATACTTTTTGACATTTTACTGCCTTTGACATTCCAGAACCCATGGACATTCAATCCATTATAAATTTCAATATCGGCGGCTTTCAGCATAATGGGCCAGTAAATTCCATGGGGTTTGATAATATCTTTGGCCACAAAATGACGGGTACTCGGCCAGAATTTTTTAAAAAGTTTGCCATCAGGATACCCCAGCGCTGAAATGTAATTTACAAGGGCATCAAACCATACATAGGTGACATAATCTTCATCAAAAGGCAGAGTGATTCCCCAGGTCAACCGGGATTTTGGACGGGAAATGCAAAGATCTTCCAGGGGGTCTTTTAAAAAAGAAAGAATTTCATTCTTGTACTGTTCGGGCTGGATAAAATCGGGATTGGCTTTGATATGGTTGATGAGCCATTTTTGGTATTTGCTCATCTTGAAAAAATAATTAGATTCCTTGATGACTGTAGGCTCAACACCATGGTCCTGGCATTTACCGTCTATAAGCTCTCTTTCCTGATAAAACCGTTCACACCCGAAACAATAAAGCCCCTCATAGCTTGAAAAGTAGATATCCCCTGAATCATAAATTTTTGAAAGAACATCTTTAACCACTTGAATATGGCCTGGATCTGTTGTTCTGATAAAATGGTTATTTTTGACATTTAATACCGGCAACAGATCCTGAAAAAGCTGACTGATATTATCAGCATATTCTTTTGGGGTTGTTTCTTGTTTTTGGGCTGCCTGGACAATCTTATCTCCGTGTTCGTCCGTTCCTGTCAGAAAAAAAGTTTCATAGTCATCTATCTGTTTGAATCTCGTTGCAACATCAGCAGCAATGGAGGTGTATGCATGCCCCAGATGGGGTTTGGCATTCACATAATATATGGGGGTTGTAAAAAATTGTTTTTTGGGTTTCATGATTTTGCAGATCCCGTGATGGAGTTAGCCAGTTGTTGGATGGTTTTTTTTATTTCGGTATTATCCTCTAAACGGATAGTGACGTTTTCTTTCAGTACATTCTGTCGGATAACTTTTCCCTTTCCTTCTTTTATTGTGATTTTTTTTCCTAATTTCGGCATCTTGCGTTTAAGGCTTTTATAGGTTTCATTTTCAAAGGTCAGACAGCACATCAGTCTGCCGCAAACCCCGGAAATTTTTGTGGGATTCAATGACAGCCCCTGTTCTTTTGCCATTTTGATGGAAACCGGCTCAAACGTACGCATAAAAGAGGAACAGCAAAGTTCTCTTCCGCATTTGCCGATACCGCCGCAATGTTTTGAAAGATTGCGAATCCCGACCTGACGCATTTCAATCCGAATACTGAACTCTTTTACCAGAAGTTTGATGAGTTCTCGGAAATCAATCCTGCCGTCGGCAGTATAGAAAAAAGTCAACTTGTTACGATCAAATGTACTTTCAACACTGAACAGATTCATGAGAAGATCTAAATCATTGATGCATCGGATGCAAAAATCAAAGGCTCTTTTTTCAAGCTTTTTTATTTCTTCTCTTTTTAGAAAGTCTTTTCGGGTGGCAATACGGACAATCTGCTTAAATTTTCTTTCAACATTTTTAACTTCAACAGGCGGGATGGCAATTTTACCAAACCCAAGACCCTGCTCAGTTTCTACGATTACAGCATCGCCCTCTTTCAGTACAAAAGCATCGCTTTTGAAATCATATATTTTCCCTGCTGTTTTAAATTTAACACCAGTAACTTTAATCATAAATCAACTTTCTTTTATTTGTAACAATTTTAAGGAAAAATTTATCCAATGTTAATCTTAGTGTACAGTTCGATGCCAGCCTTTTTTCCGTTTCGTACAGATAGCCGGTCCAGTCACATTTTTTTTTTGTTTCAACCATCTGACTAATATCTGTAAAAGTGTCAAAAAAATCAAGATTAACTATTTTTTTTGGATAAAGTTTAAAAATCATTAAATCCCGGAAAAACGTTTTCATAATGGCAATGGTATCATCAATAAGGTCGGGATTGAAGCTTAACTTTTGTGACAGCATCAATCCTTTTGATATGCAGGTGTTTGAGTCTGTTTTAATTATGCTTGCAAGGGCGTTAAGTAACCACTTTCTTCTTTTGATCCAGTCGACATCTTTTGCCTCATCATTTTGATTTAAATTTAAATACATCATTGCTTTTTTCAAGTCAGAATCGGCAGTTTTCGATGCAATTACAGCCATTTGTTTATCAACCTTGAATTCATTGATCAGACAGTGTTCAATGAGTTTGTCGGTCAATGGTTTAAATCTGATGTCACGGCATCTCGAAATAATGGTTGGAAGAAGGTAAGATGTCTTGTTGGCAATGAGGATGAAAAATGTTTTTTCAGGCGGTTCCTCAAGCATTTTCAATAATGCGTTCTGGGCCTGTCTATTCATTAGATCTGCATTCAGAATCAGTACCATTCTGAATTTGGCCTCATTAGGCTTGGATGAAATGGCTAATCCCATTTCACGGATTTGGGATATGGAAATTATTTTTTTCCCTTTTCGAAGGTTGACACATAGGATATCAGGGTGGCTGTCTGCATCTATTTTACGGCATGACTTGCAAGTATTGCAGGCAATGCCCGTCTCTTTCAAACAATTACACGCCTTTGCAAATAGAAATGCCGATTCTTTTCTTCCTGTATTCTCATTCCCGGAGAAAAGAAGGGCATTTGGAATTTTTTTTGCCTGAATGATTATGGTTAACTCAGATACAGTTTTAGCTTGGTATTGCAGTTGATCAAAATCAGACATGGTTTGATCAATACCCATGTGTTAATAATCTACCCGCTCCTTTAGTTCTTTTCCGCATTTGAAAAACGGGAGTCGTTTGGGAGGAATAGTGACTTTTCGGCCGGTTTTCGGGTTTCGGCCTGTATAGCTTTTATACCCTTTTATATGAAAACTGCAAAAGCCCCTTATTTCAACCCTTTCTCCTTTGACAAATGAATCGGAAAGCGAGTCGAAAAATATTTTAATGACCTCTGAAGCTTCGGATTTTGTCAGGTTTGCTTTCTCTTTTAATGTCGAAATCAATTCAAGTTTATTCATACTTCCTCTTTCCATGTTGAATGATGAAATCTTATCATTTTTTTACGTTTCTAATTAAAATTTCATAAAAAGTCAAGGGGTTATGCAAATAAGCCAGGGATTTTTTCAACACTGTCTTCCTCTGCTTCAACACCGGCATATTGTCCTAAAACCTCTATTTTGATAACAACACGTCCTTTCCCTTTATATCTTGTAAATTCTCCTTTTACCCCCGCCATAGGACCTTCTGAAATTATCACAGGGTCTCCTTTTTTTATGCGGACATTTTCCCCTGTGATCAGATCCATGTTGGCACTGGTCAGGATTTTTAAGGATTCAATCTGTTCTCCCGGCACGGGTACCGGTCCGGATTGATTGCCCAGCAGTCTGACGGCCCCGATCGTTTTTAAAACATTCAGCTGGTCACCAGAGTTAAATGTTGATTTTACAAAAACATATCCCGGAAAAAGCGGAGTTTCTATCATAAGGCTTCTATCTTTCCGCCGACTTTTCCGCTTTGTTTTGGGCAAAAACGCCTCAATTTTTTTTTTAACAATATTAGTATACACTATTTGCTCAAAGTTACTTCTTGTCAGAAGGGCAAACCAGTTTAATTGTTCAATCATTTTGTACCAAACTCTCCGATTCCATGAAGATTTATGAGAAAGGTAATACTCTGTTCGCCACTTGATTCTGCAAAATAAAGATTAAAGGTCCAGCAGGATTTTTTCAAGGCAAACCCTGCCTGTGTTTCCACGGTCTTTTCTTCTTTCAGATTTTTTTCAATGGAGTAATATGCGGTTAATTCATCTGTCAAGCTGACATCGATTTTTGAATACAGGGATTCTGATACGTTGAATGTATATCGATATTCTGTTCTTAAGGAGTCTCCTCTGTTGTCTTGCAGTGTATTTCCGATGTTTAAGGTTTTAAAATGGTTGTCATAGGGGGACCAGGAAAGATCCATATCAAGGGTTATAAAATCGTTAGGATTCAGTGCCGTATCAAGTGTAATATCTGAAAACGGTTTGGGTTCGTTATCTCTTTTCTTTTTAATATCATAACTTTGGTAAAGTTTAATATAGGCAAAATCGCGGTAGGTTGTTATCTCTTTCCCTTTAGGAGTTATTCTCGATTTTTTGGAAGTGAAATTGTTGGTAAGAGACCAGGTAAGAAGATTTTGTTCCACAATCCTGTCCAGAGAATCAAAAGAGGGCAGATCATTTTGGATGACGTTTGGAATGAAGGCGTATTCAAGTTTCGGGATGATTTCATGTCTGGTTTTATCTGCAAATTCATTATTGGGATTAAAGATTTTAATCAGCTTTGTGGACAGCTGGGCACCAATATCATACATCTGTCTTGTCCGGAGATTGTCGGAATTGCCGTTAATATCCGTGAACTCATTGGTATGCCAGATGGTCTGGCGCACACCAACAGACGGCTCAAAATTAAAAAATTTGCCAAGTTTTAAGGGCAGATAGATTTTGGGGTAGATATCTGCCCGCTGACCTTTTACAAGCGTTGCACTTGTATCTTTCCGGTAAAAAGATCGATATTCGGTATCAAGGGAATAAAAGAATTTTGAAGGACCGATCTGCTGTTTGAAGGCATCAAACTGAATGCTTGGAAGCGTTTGCAAGGTTGTGTCATCGATATTTTGGCGCCGGGCATGAATATTGTCATACCACAACGCATCGACATTCAATGTGTAGGTTGACCATGATTTGCTGATGTTCAGCCAGTTTTTCCGGATATGGTCATCATATTCATCCAGACCCCGGCCAAATTCTTTTTCAAAATATTCCTTGGTTGCGGTGTATCCGGTAAATCCGTCTTTAAATTCATGAAGATAATCTTCATCACTGGCGATGTCGATATCCAGCTTGGCTGTAAATCCATTGGGAAGGTCCTGGTTGTGTTTCATCCTGAACCAGAAGCGATCCGTATTGGTCCTTTGAGGGGTGGTGGAAAAACTATAGTTTTCTGTATTGATTGTTCCATCATCTATTTTATCATCTTCAAGAAAATCAAAAAACAGGGACCCTTTTGTTTTGTTATCCATTATATATCTGAATTCGGTTCCCAATTTTGTTCCTCTGTCAGACATATAATCTACATAAACGCTTGCATCGGTATTCCTTGAAATAGCGACAAAAAGAGGTTGCTCGTATTCAACTCCCTTTCTGTCCGATGATGTGAATCTCGGGAATAAAAGACCTGTCTGGCGTTTGGTCTTGACAGGAAATACAAGAAAAGGGCTGTAAACGGCAGGGATTTTTTTTGCCCAGAGAACAGCATGACTTGCAAGTCCATACCCTTCAATAGTAACTTTTATGTTTCTGCCGGAAATTTTCCAGTCAGGAGAGTCGCCTGCACATGATGTGATGGACCCTTTATCGGCACTATAAGAAAATTTACCCGTCTTTCTAATATTCTCACCATTAATATAAAAATTGTTTTTCTGGATAAAAATGGTCCCTTTGTTGATGGTGCCGATTTCTGTTGTAAGATTGATATTCATGGCATTGCAGGAGATGGAATCTTCGCCGGATATCAAAAGAACATTGCCCTGGGCAAAAGCATCCTTTGTTTTATTTGAAAATTCAACATAATCAGCTTCAAGTCTGGTTTTACCCCCGGTGATGACAACATCATCTTCAGCAATATATAGATTTTTTTTGTTGTCAAAGGTCACTGCCTGCGCGGAGATATGCCAGGGA
Source organism: Desulfobacula sp. (assembly GCF_014237455.1). GTDB lineage: Bacteria > Desulfobacterota > Desulfobacteria > Desulfobacterales > Desulfobacteraceae > Desulfobacula. Next base: position 24,705 of record NZ_JABZFL010000003.1, read on the forward strand.
ATCTCTTTAGGATTTTGGGGGAGAACATTTGCTTTTGCAACCCCCTTGGTTGATACAAATATGTAAAAAAAAGCAAATATTACAAAAAGTGGCAGATACCGTTGCCTTAACAAACAGACCATGTTCTTTCCAGTAAAAAATTGCACATCGATTAAAATTACTGTATAAAGCCATTTTATAGTTTAAAAGTCAAGTTAAGAATGCGTGGTTTGGATAGGCCAGGATGGTAAAGGGCAAATAAAAAATGACATTTTCAATTATAGATTCCATTGGCAACACCCCTATTGTTGAGATAAAAAAAATGAACCCTGTAAAAGGGGTTAAAATTTTTGCTAAACTTGAATATATGAACCCCGGCGGCTCTGTTAAAGACCGGGCTGCGCTCTATATGATCAACGCGGCAGAAGAATCCGGTGAATTGACCAAAGACAAAATCGTTATCGAAGCGACCAGCGGGAATACGGGTATTGGCCTTGCCATGATTTGTGCGGTCAAAGGATACAAAATTGCGCTTACCATGGCTGAAAATGCAAGTGAAGAGCGGAAAAGTATTCTGCGCGCAAGAGGTGCTCAGATCATTTTAACCCCCAGACGTCTGGGGTCTGATGGTGCCATTGAGGAAGCATACAGGCTTGCCAGGGAAAATCCGGATAAGTATTTTCTTGCCGATCAGTATAATAACGAAGCCAATTGGAAAGCCCATTATTATACCACGGGGCCTGAAATTATTGATCAGACCAATGGAAAGGTTTCTTGTGTTGTCGCAGCCATTGGAACGAGTGGGACGCTTATGGGGCTTTCCAGAAGGTTGAAAGAGCATAATAAGGATATCAGGATTGTATGTGTCGAGCCGTATCTCGGGCATAAGATCCAGGGGTTGAAGAATATGAAGGAATCTTATACCCCTGAGATCATGGAGAAAAGTCGTCTTGATGAAATAATTAATATTGATGATGATACCGCTTTTGATGCTGCCCGCAGCTTAGCGGTAAAAGAAGGACTGTTTGTCGGGATGAGCAGTGGTGCAGCCATGGCTGCTGCCATTGAGGAAGCCAAAAAAGTTAAAAAAGGAGTTATTGTGGTCATCTTCCCGGACAACGGGGAACGGTATTTGTCCACCAGCCTTTTTTCTGTGGAAAAACATATTGCTTTGTCACTTTTTAATACACTTTCAAAAACCAAGGTGCCATTTGAACTGCTTGAAAAAGAAAAAGTATCTGTATACACCTGCGGACCGACTGTTCATGGAAGACTCAATATAGGGCAGCTTAGAAGGTATGTATTTACAGATTTGCTCATCAGATACATCGAGCACCACAATATTGCTGTCAATCATGTGGTCAATATCACAGACTATGATGACAAGACCATCCAGGGGTCGCAGCAGGCAGGGAAGACACTTTCCGAGTTTACACAAACCCACATAGATTTTTTCAAAAGTGATCTTGAAAAATTGAATATCAGGCAAGCTGATGCATATCCCAAAGTATCAGATCATTTTGATGAAATGATTGATGTGGCAAGACAGCTGCAATCAAATCAGCATGCCTATGAAAAACTGCATTCTCTTTATTTTGATATTGAAAGCCAGCCCGAGTATGGCGATTTTTCAAGTACCAATCTTGATAAGATAAGACTAGGCGCAACAGTGGATCTTGACGAGTATGAAAAGCGTAACCCAAAGGATTTTACATTGTTAAAACGGGTTCGCCTTTCAGAACTCAAAAGAGGCATAGGGGTTAAGACCCAATGGGGCAATGTACGTCCCTCTCTTCATTTGCAGTGTGCCGCCATTGCCATGAAGTTTTTGGGAGAAAGTTTTGATATTCAAACCGGCAGCCGGGAACTGATATTCCCGCATCATGAAAACGAAGTTGCCATTGCAAGAGCTGCAAAAGGGGCAACCCTTGCAAGGTATTGGCTGCATTGTAATCCGGTTCGCTATGACGGTTCTTTAGGGGCTCCGGGCATTGAAACGCTGATCCTTGAAGCCCTTGTCAACCAGGGGTGGGAGCTTAATACTATTCGATTCTGGCTGATTTCCAATCATTACAGAAAAACCCTGCTGCTGTCAGAACAATCCCTGAAACAAGCGCAATATACATTGGATAAAATTAACCGGTGTCTTGCCACCTTGAGTATCATTAAAGAAGGAAAGGAGTTTGAAGGGATTGATCAATTTATATATGATATAAAATTGGCTTTTCTTCAATCCATGGAAGATGATTTAAGGATTTCAGGTGTTATTTCTTCTTTGCTGGCAAATGTGAAAACCATCAACAGGCTGATCAATCAAAATGGAATCAATCCGGAAGGTGCCCAAAAACTTGTGGATTGTTTTAAAGACATTGATTCTGTTCTTAAAATTTTTAGCTTTGCTAAAAAAAAGGAATACTCGGATGAAATTCAAGATCTTATAAGGGAACGTGAACGCGCAAGAGAGCAAAAAGACTGGAAACAGGCTGATAAGGTTCGGGAACGATTAACAACTTTGGGCATCAGCGTTCATGATAAAAAGGCAAAACCATGACAAATCAATTCTTATTTTTTCCCTTCACCCATATTACCCGGAACCAGTTAAACACGGTTTTAGCTTTTTTCCCATCATTTCAATATTTACCCGGCCTTGTGGATTTTAAGCATCATCAAGCGTTGCAGGAATTATTTGAACAGGGGAAAATCCGTCCTTTATTTTCATCACCTGAGGAGCTTGTAACGGTTGAACAAAAAGTCGGACAATATTTGGAATGGGTCCAGATCCATAAGGGGAATGAACACAGTCTCAAATCACTTTTAAAAGACAATCCTTATTTTACAAATGATACAGATGTGACAGTGATTAAATCACAGATCAAAGGGATTAAAGAAGACAAAGGAGGCGACACCGCTTTTTTACCAGATGAACCAGCCCTGCAGCGCAATTTATTGTTTTTAAAGATGGCTCAATTGTGTGATGAGCAAAACGAACGCATTGATTTGGAGTTAAAAGACCTGGATACAAGTCGTGATACGCTTATTTCAACCTTGCGCGGCTCAGAGAGCCCCTTAAGTGATGGCAAAGACAGAAAAACAGAGGGCTATAAAGATTTGGGACTTATGATGACCCGCGAGCGGATTTATGCCTGGTCAGGATGTATGGTTCAAAAGGGGGCATTGAAACAAGAAGAGGGGCGGCAGCCTCTATTCATCACTACCAGTGAGGCGGTATTTGATTATCTTGAGTCGAATTGCCAAGATGTTGTAAATGCCCTTGACATTGATAAGATAAAAGTGCATGAAAATGAATGTGAAAATAAAGGCGAATGGCAACATCATTTTTGTGACTATTTGATGCGTGCAATTCAAGGAAATGGAATCCGGAAAAATGATATACCAGAAGTGAATGACAGGTGTTCGCTTTCAGGGAAAATCAAATTGAGCTTTTTTTCCGGGAAGGATATAAACAAGCTCTTTAATTGTTCAGACAAACAAGTCTTTGTATGTCTGATCAAATTAAAGTGATAAAAAACTTGATTTTAATCAATATCATGTTATAAAAGTTTTTTTTATACAGATTATATTTAAAAAATGAATTTATAATATAATAATGTTAATTTTTTAAGGAGGCTATTAAAATGGCATTTAATCCAATTGTTGACCCAGAAAAATGTGTGGGTTGCGAAGAATGTGTAGATGTATGTCCAGTGGAAGTGTTTGAAATGGAAGATGACAAATCTGTTCCGGTCAATGCTGAAGAATGCATGGGCTGCGAAAGCTGCGTGGAAGTTTGTGAAGAAGATGCTATTGTGATTGAAGAAGACTAAACAATACATCTTACAATAGGTAAAAATGCCGGGCATGTTTTGCATCGCCCGGCATTTTTTTATTATACCAGCTTTGTTCCCAAAGGCGCATTAATTTTTATTATTTTTTAAGGTGACAGCATTGGTCAGGTATACGCCTGCAATGACAAATACCGCTCCCAAAACTAAAGAAAAAGTTAGCGATTCTTTTAAAATAAAAAAGGAAAGAATAATAGCACTGATGGGGACAAAGTTAATGAAAATACCGGCTTTCATCGGGCCGATTTTTTTGATTCCTTCATAATACCAGAGAAAGCCAAGCACAGTTCCGAAAAAACCAAGGTAAAAAAGGCTTGCCCATTCAACAGGTTTATAGGAGGCCATATTTAAAAAGACACCTTTAAAAAGGGCAGGGAAAAACAATAGCAGAGTTCCAGCAATGGATGAATAACAGACAGATACAATGGGGGATAAATCATTCATGGCTTTTTTTCCCAAAATTGAATAGGCAACCCAGCTTGCAACACATCCAAAGATGAGGAGCTCTCCTTTTCCAATCCCCAGTGTTAATATAGTAAAAAGGCTTCCATTTGAAATAACAATTAAAGCGCCTGTGACTGACAGACAAAGCCCGATCACTTTCAGGAAGTTAAGTTTTTCCCTAAAAAAGATAACAGAACAAAGGCTGATAAAAATAGGATTGCCGGCAACAATCAAAGACGCTTGGTTGGCCTGGATATGGTTGAGGCCTGAGAAAAAAAACAGGTTATAGGAAAAGATACCTGTAAGGCCCAGTAAAAATACAATAAATATTTTATCAGGGGCAAGCCTGGGAAGGTGTCCTTCGATTTTTACGGTCAGAAAGACGAGAAAAAATGATGCGATAAAAAATCGTATGAAAGCAGCTGAGAAGGGGTCTATATTGTGAGAGATTATTTTTCCCGCAATAAAGGTTCCTCCCCAGAAAACCGCAGCAAGTATCAATTTGAAATATATCAAACACTTTCCTTTAAAATAAAAAGAATTTTTGTATTTGCACAGACAAAAGGTTAAATGTCAAGCAAAAGAGAAGTAAAAATCAAGATAATGGGTACATTTTTCTGGAAGGCCCAGGCGTCTCATTCAGATCAAGGAAAAATAGGAATATTCCGGAATATTCCGAAAAAAGGCTTGACAAATCGAATTTATCCAAATAAACATGGATTAAAAGGGAAAAAGGAAATTAATCCCATGTTGAATGCTCAAAAAAGATATTTTCGACGTTTCCATATCATATCAGACTTGATATGTTCAGCTATTCCATGTTATCTTCTCGTCTTATTAGTTTTATCAAGCAATACTGACCGTTTTTCTTTTTCATTTCTACCTGAGCTAATGATGGGAAATTGTTTTTATAAGACTTTCAGAAGTGTTTTATATAAGGAATGGGTCCCTGTTTTTTGAAACTAATTTTACTGATTTTTTTATTTGGAGTGTAATGTGAAATGACGGAAAAGACAAAAGAAAGAGCCCCGCGCGTTCAAAAAAAAATTAAAGCGTTACTGAACAATGGGACAGGAATCATTGAAAATATTTCCGCCTCGGGCGGTTTTTTGAAAATGAAAAGCGATATTCCCACAGAGCCCTTTCACCTTGAATTAAAAATCAGTGAGTTCAAAAAAATAAAACTGGAATGCGAACCCCAGTGGCATAACAGCGCAGGCATCGGGTTCAGGGTTCTCGATGTTGAAGAGGCCGAGGAAGACCTGTTCACCCGGTATGTGGAAAATCAGATTCAGGCATTAAAGGTTTATGGCGCAGATAGAGTGTTTAAAGTTGAAATTGTGGTCACCTTAAAAAATACTAATGTATTCGGGAATGTATATTTCAGTAATTTCATTGAATACCAGGGTATTGTCAGGGAAAAATTTTTAATGGCCACTGTTCCGGATCTGCACAAACTGATGGCAAACCGCAGCATCCGCCTGGTGACGGTGGACACTTACAACCGGTTTGTCAGTAATGCCTATTTTGGGGATACTCTGGTAGTGGAACTGACCACCTCGGAGATAAAGGCTGCCACCTGCAGGCTGGATATTATATTCAAAAATAAGGAAACCGGCGCACTGATCGGTGAAGGGTATCAAAGAGTCTGCATGGTCAGTGAAAAAGGCAAAGTCATGAGAATCCCTGAAAATTTTTTAACCCCCTTGAATTTTTATCATGAAATAAAGGGATAAGGTTATGCCATATCTGAGTGCTGTTCTACCTCTGTTTGCAGCCATTGTGTCCCTGTGCCTGGGGGTTACGGTCTATTTCCTGGCACGGGGTCAAATCCGCAGGATCTTTTTACGGTTCTGTTTTATCACCTTTTACTGGCAGTTTTCATGGGTGATTCTTTTTTTGTCCCACAACAGTGAATATGCGGGCCTGATATGTAAAATCGGATACTCAGGCATTATTTTTCTGCCCCTGAGCTGTTATGAAACTGTAGCCCATTACCTGAAGATCTCCAAAAAAGATGTTGTCATTCTTTACTTTGTCTGTTTTGGATTTTTGTTCAGCCTGTGGAAAACCGACCTGTTTATACAAGGGACCCACCTTTACTGGTTCGGCTATTATCCAAAGGCAAACATCCTCCATGTGGGACATCTTTTGATGATTGCCTACCTGCTTAGCAAAAGTACCTATACCTTGATCCGCTTTCACAGGGAGGAAACCAACCCTGTCCGAAAGCTCCAGCTGAAATTCTTTCTTCTTTCCACTATAGTCTTTTCCGCCTCAGGTATTGATTATCTTTTAAATTATCCGACTCTGGTTGAGAAAATTGGTCTTCAGATATATCCTATCGGGGTCTTTTTCATCAACTTTTCTATTTTCATCTTTGTTTTGTCTCATTTTATGACCCTTAACCTGACCCTTGAAAAGCGTGTAGCTGAACAAACCCAGGAGTTGAAAAATTCCGTTGATGCATTGGAAAGGGCTGCCAGTGTCAAAAAAGATTTTATTGCCAATGTCACCCATGAATTGAGGACCCCGCTTACTCTGATCCGGGGGTGGACCGATTATATGCTTGAGGGAGAAGCCGGTGACCTTCCGACCAAATTCTCGGGTATCATGGGAAAAATCGGGGTACAGACCCTTTCTTTGACCCATAAAATCAATGCACTGCTCAAGATTTCAAAATTTGATGCCGGCATGGATAAGCTTGCCCTGAGTCGGATCAATATTGACACCTGTATTTTTCAGATCGTGTCCAGTTTCAGGGGATTGACAGAGGCAAGCCTGGTTGATCTTACCTATCATTCCAAGTCAAGTACTCAGGAACTTTTCATTGACCGGGAAAAACTCACGGATATCTTAAACAATCTGATCCGGAATGCCTATAAATTCACCGAAATGGGCGAGATATCCGTGATATTGAAAGACACTGACGATTACATCTGTATCGAGGTGAAGGATACAGGGGTGGGCATGTCTTCTGAGGTCGTGGAAACCATTTTTAACCGGTTTCAGCAGGGGGACAGTTCAAAAACAAGGATGTATGAAGGCACAGGACTGGGACTTGCTATTGTCAAAGAATCCATTGAAAGGATGTATGGCAGGATATCGGTCACCAGTGTTGAAGATGAAGGCACCTGTTTTATCCTGGAATTGCCCCGGGACCTTGAAGAAAAGGAGCCTGGCTCCATTATTGATAGACGGAAAGCCGAACGGCGGGGAGAAAACATTGTTTTTCTCCATCCGGAACGGCGGGGAAAATATCGGCGGGATGATGATCTGGCACGGATTGAGACCAATGATATTGTCCGGGTTGACCTAGTGGAAAACAGCCGCTTCACCCAGGGAAATGTCGAGATAATTGAGGCAAAAAACCCTAAAGGTACCATTGTCATTGCCGAAGACACTCCCGGGATCCTGGACTTTTTAAGCCGGGCACTAGAGGGGTATACTCAGTATCTGACCGTAAACGGCAAGGAGGCATGGACCACCGTCAAAAAGGTAATGCCGGACCTTGTAGTCTCGGATATCATGATGCCCGAGATGGACGGATTTTCCCTCTTGCAGCATATCAGAAGCCGCAAACAGACCACCAGTATCCCGGTTATCATCATTACCTCGCTTTCGGAACAGGAAGACCGCATTAAATCTCTGCAATTAGGGGCAGATGATTTTCTGACAAAACCCTTTCATCACCTGGAACTCCAGGCTCGGGTCAAGAATGTGATCAGTCTTCACAAGCTTGAACGGGAAAAAACAAGACGGGAGCAATTGGAGGTTTTTTTAATGGTGCTTGCATCGGCCATTGAATCCAAGGACCCATATACCGGGGGGCATGTAGAACGGGTGGCAAATTATTCCAGGGATCTTGCCCAAAAAATTGGCCTCGCCTCATACCGGATCAATGAAATTTATATGGGGGCCATTGTCCATGATGTGGGAAAAATCGGAATAAAGGACGTGATACTCAACAAACCCGGGAAGCTGACAGACGAGGAATTTGACCAGGTCAAGGAGCATCCCCTGATCGGAAAGAATATATTGTCCAAACTTGAAATCGCCCCGGTAGCCGTTAATATCGCTTATTACCATCAGGAGAAATGGAATGGTACCGGTTACCCCACCGGCACCAAGGGGAAAACCATCCCCCTGGAGGCCAGGATTGTCGCCATTGCTGATTGCTGGGATGCCATCACATCGGACCGCCCCTATCGAAAGGCAATGCCCCTTCCCAAAGCCATTCAGGTAATGAAATCGGAACGGGGGAAAGCCCTTGATCCGGAATTGCTTGATCTGTTTATAAGTGAGGAATACAAGATATACCTCAATTATATCCCGGAAGAGCGGCTGGCTGAACTACACTCCAAAAGAACGGCTGGCTGAACCGGGGGGCTGAAAGTCATCTTTGAGTCCAGTGCAGTAATCAGGAAAATTGGTGGTTTTTGGCCGGGTATTAATTTACCATATCATCCGGATGAATGGCATACTTTGAAGACAGAATCATTACGGTGGATGCGATATCCTCAGTATGAAGCACAATCAATTTTCCGGATTCCGGATTTTCTATCTTAATAGACCCTTCTTTTTTCGCCGGCCAGACGGTATGCTTTTTGGTCTCATTTTTTTGAAAAATCGAGTATATCTGTCCGGGTTTGACGGTGGCTTTGCCCGTATCGATAAAAGCGATCCGATAGTCATTAATCATGATATTATTATCTTCGGAACAGATAATTCTTGCCTCAATGGGATCAGGATTGTCTTCAACCGTTAAAATTGCGTCCCGCTTATAGTATTCCATAATCAAGTCACCTTTATACACAGCTCTATAGGCGTTGGTGATTAATGCTTTTACATAAGTCACTTTATGGTCAAGTATTTTGACCTGTGCTTTGATCAAATGTTTTATCCCGTCAAATGGTTGACCATGGATTTTTTCTTTTACATTAGAGGTCGTAAAAATGTGATAGACTCTGCCGGGGACAAGCGTCCCTTCCCCTGAGGGTTTTATATAAATAATATCATTGGCTGACATCATAAGATTGCCGTCTTGTTCCTTGATGATGGATCCAAGGGATGTCTGTGCTTTTTTTTTAAGAAACCCGACATGATCCATTTTGGAAAAAGAAAAAGAGGTTTCAACCTTAACAGGAACAACCTTTTTTTCAGGTTTTTGGACTTTCACAATCTTGGGTTTAAGAGCGGCTTTTTTCTTTAAAAAGATCTGTATTTTTTTCCCGGGATATATCCAGTGGGGATTTTTAATATCATCATTCATTTCCCAAAGTCCTGGCCAGTCCCACTGGGAATTATAGAATTTTTCAGATAAATCCCACAAAGTATCCCCTTTTTTTATGGTATAGTAAAACCCTGAGTCTTGTCCCGGGATAAAGCCTTTATCACTTTGAGCAAGCCCTGTTGAGCAAAAAGCAAATCCCCAAAAAGTTAAAACAAATATTGCTGTCATTGTTTTTTGACCTTGCATCTTTTCCTCCTGATTTGCTTTGAATTGTTCTTGAATTCTTGACTTTATTTAAACTATAGTTTTATAAAAAGTCAAGAATTGTTGCGATATTGTTGCGATTATCATAGGAATTGGAATGGAAATGAAACAAATTGCCAACCTGCTGTTTGAGGTGAGAATATTAAAGGACATCGTTAGATCAGGGTATGCGTTTCTAGGGTCGGGAAAAGAGAGTGTTGCCGAACACAGTTTTATGACAGCCTTTATTTGCTTTGCCATGGCCAGAATAGATCAGGATATTAATAGTGAGAAACTGGTGACCATGGCCTTGGTTCATGATATTGCCGAGGCAAGAACAGGGGATTTTAACTATGTAGAAAAAAAATATTCAATAGTTGATGAGGCCAAAGCAATTTCCCATCTGACAAAGCACCTTTCTTTTGGCGATGATATTAAAAATCTTCTAGATGAGTTTAATTCGGGGGAGACAAAAGAAGCAAAACTCGTTAATGATGCAGATCAGATATCTTTTATCCTTGAATTAAAAAAATTGGATGATACCGGAGCAAAAGGCCCTGAAAAATGGTTACCTGTTATTCTTAAAAGACTTAAAACAGAGACTGGCAAACAGATAGCCCAAAGTATCATGGAGACCAGTTGGGATGAATGGTGGATGAACGATTACTCTGAATAAAACACAGATTGATTAAATCCACTTTTTTCAGTGCAGGCCGGGGCATAGGTTACGATGAATCCGATTGATTTTCTTACAGGCTCTAAACTCCGTTGCGCTAACCGCCAAAACTCGCTTCGCTCAAACACTTGGCGGTCTTAACGCTCCACTGCGTTAAGACCCTGTACAGAAGGCCAATCAACGATTCCCTGCAACCCATACCCCGACCTCCTCGGGAAGATTCAGGCTTCGATATATAACTTTGTTTATTTTTTCCGGGTGACCCCTGGGGTTGTATATCTCCAATAAAGAACATTCCAGCAGGTTCTACCTGAATCAATTATATTTTTACCTAAGTTGATTTATTGAAACTTCTTTACAGGTATTAAAAATATTGATACACAATTTTTAAACTAAATTTAATATTAATCTAATCGCATATTATTCAAATTTTCATGATATGTGTTTTACTATCAATATATTGAATGATATACGGACAACCGGATAATTACTTGTTCCAGGCCAAATATGAGTGTACAATATGATTCAAAAGAAAAATGAATTCGGCCCTGATTATTCTTCTGTTGAGGATGACACGTTTAAAACCAAATACCGGGCAAGCTGCTACTGCAAGACAATCCAATACGAAGTGTGTTCGGATCCTGTGGATGCAAAGATATGCCATTGTCTGGTCTGCAAAAAACTGCACGGTGCCCCCATGCAGTGGGCAGCCATATTCCACAAGCATGACGTAAGGATAACCACCGGTATAGATCACCTGCATTTTTACAACAGCGAGTGTAACAAACACGAACGCATTCTTCCCTGCAAAGTCAGCTGCGATATATGCGGGACCCTGATTGCCGACGAAGGGCGTAGAATGTGGCTTGCCTTTCCATCTCTTTTTGATTTTGTGCTGGATAAGAAAATTCCGAATAGCTTCAGGCCCAGTTGTCATATATTCTACAGTATGCGGGTGTTCGATATGAACGATGATTTACCCAAGTGGTCAGGTCATAAAAATAATTCAGAACGGTTGTAATTGACACACGAAAAGAATATGCATAGCAAAAAAAGTTTGAGGATCTCAAAATAATACATGGATATGATTTCAAATAGAATAGAAACACTTGGTTTTGAAAAACGGTTCCTGGAAAATATCGATCCAGTGGATTTGAATAAATTCGATATTGCCAGGGTGATGGCTGTTCATAAGGACAGCTATATCATAAATAATGGCAAGAACGATGTGTTTGCTGAACTGATTGGGAAAATGGTTTTTAGCGCAGATTCTTCGATTGACTATCCCGCTGTAGGGGATTGGGTTTTGGCCACTTTCTTTGATAAAAATACCTTTTCAATCATTCACAATATATTGCCAAGAAAATCACTGCTCAAAAGGAAAACACCTGGAAAGAAAATTGCTTTTCAATTGATTGCAGCCAATATTGATGTTGCATTTATTGTCCAGTCCATGGATGCAGATTTTAATCTCAGAAGACTTGAACGGTATTTAGTCATGGTTAAAGAAAGTAATATCAAGCCAGTTGTATTACTGAGCAAAAGTGATCTTATCGATGCAGAAGGCATTGCAAACAGAGTCGCAGAAATCCATGGGATAATGCCGCTTTTGGATGTGAAGCCATTTAGTAATGAAAATGAGTCTGGTTTGAATAAAATAAAGGCCCTTTTGGTTCCCGGGCAAACATATTGTTTGCTGGGGTCTTCTGGTGTGGGTAAAACAACCTTATTAAACAATCTTATCGGAGAATCTGTATTTACAACAAAGACCGTTCGAGAAAAGGACAGCAAGGGGCGGCATGCCACAACTTCTCGACAATTGATAACATTAGATTGCAAAGCAATGGTGATAGACACGCCTGGAATGAGAGAACTCGGTAATTTCTCTGTAGAAATAGGCATTGATGAAATATTTTCAGAAATTATAGAGTTGTCAAAACAATGTCAATTCAATGATTGTAACCATGCTAATGAAAAAGGATGTGCAGTTATTGAAGCAGTAAAAAAGGGACAAGTTTCAGAAAAAAGATATCAAAATTATATAAAAATGAAAAAAGAATCAGCTTATTATGAGATGTCCTATTTAGAGAAAAAACAAAAAGATAAACAATTCGGGAAATTATGTAAAACTGTAATGAAACACAAGAGAAATCGGGAAAATAAATAATATTCTTAACAATCAAAATGCTGACGGGCGAGCCGCAGATTTTGAAACGTTCTCGGCGGCTCCGCCGCCGAGAATGCGGTGCTGACTACGTCCAGCACCGCATTAAAATTCAACTTTATTTTCTGACAATCTTAATCAAACCCATTCTTTCATATTCAACTTTTTAATATATAGAAATCCCAAACGATAGTTAATGACTAAGGATTAATATTGAGGTTTTTTTATATTTGCCAAATAGAACATTTATCAAAGGGTATTGCAGGTTCCACGAAAGCAAGGGCGGCAAGACCCGGTGGTTCCCTTAGTGCAGGTCTGATCACCTTGCAACGAACGGATTGTCTGGGATTTTTGTAAAAGTTTAACCTGAAGGTCACACGCAAAAGGCCTGGAATGTTAAAACGGCGGACTGTTTGAGGACATGCCTGCCCGCAGTTTCCGCTGTTAAATAAAAGGCCTTTTGAAACTTTAAAAAATCGTTCAGGCACCAGAGAGTGTAAGGTGAGCAGCCTGGAACGGGTATGGATAGAAGGTAGAGGGTCTTTTTGTTTTATATCCGGTTGTTTTATATCCGGGGTGCTAAGTTCGTGAGGATTTATCCAGGCCTTCTTTTTCCATGGCAACAATTTTTTGAAGGTCCTTATAGGGAATATCCTTTTTCATGCCAGGACAGGAGTTGGCCATGGCATCCCAGTTTTCAGGATACTTGATGATCGTTTGGATGAAAGGCCAAGCTTTGCACATATAGGGCTTTACCGGATGGATGGTACAGTGTTTGTTTTTGTCAAAGAAGATACAGCATCCGTCTTTACCAAGTGTTAAAACATACCTTGACCCTGACGTGTCACAATATCGACCAATAAATTTTTTGGGATCAAAATTAATATATATCGAGATATTAATGATATCCTGTCTGGTAACATAGGTGCCGCCAAACCCGTTGCAGCAGTCGCCGCACAGCTGACATTCAAAAATATCATCACAGGTCTTAAACTCAGAATCCATATCTTTTTTCCATTGCTTTTTGCATGGTCAACTGGTCAATATACTGCAAATCACTCCCCATGGGGATACCGGAAGCAATCCTTGTGATCCTGATCTTTGTTTTTTTAAGTTTTTCAAGGATATAGGAAGCTGTGGCTTCTCCTTCAACATTGGTTTTAGTGGCAAGGATGATTTCTTTTATTTTTTCAGGGTCCGCCCTTTTAAACAACTCCTTTATCCTGATGTCATCCGGGCCTATGCCGTCAATGGGAGAAAGTGCCCCTCCCAGTATGTGGTAGGTCCCGGAAAATGCATTTGATTTTTCTATGGCAGCCATATCGGTCGGGTTTTCCACAACACAAATCAGGCTTTTATCCCTCAGTGGATCAGAGCATATCCTGCACTTGTCTTTATCGCTTAAGGCAAAGCAGACCGTACATAGCCGAATGCTGTTTTTCAGTTCAATAATGTCTGCAGCCAAAGTCACTGCTTCATGATTCGGAGCATGAAGAATGTGGAGTGCAAGCCTTTCCGCCGTCTTTTTTCCAATACCCGGAAGTTTTGACAGGCTGTTGATCAGTTTTAAAATTGGGTCAGGATAATACTTCATATTTTTTAAAGACCGGGAATATTGAGTCCGCCGGTCAGTTTTCCCATTTCAGAGGACACCATTTCCTGGGATTTATTCAAAGCATCATTGACTGCTGCTAATACAAGATCCTGAAGCATTTCAATGTCTTCGGGATCAACCACTTCTTTTTCAAGAACAATGGATTCAATTTTCTGAGCGCCATTGGCAATCACTTTTACCATTCCGCCGCCACTGGATGCTTCAACCGTTTTTGTGGCAAGCTCAGCTTGAGTTTTCAGCATTTTTTTCTGAAGATTTTGGGCTTGTTTCATCATTGAATTCATATTTTTCATGATCCATTACTCCTATATTAATTGATTATCTCGCCGTTAAATATTTTTTGGGCTTCAACAACCAGCGGGTGGTTGAAGCTTGCTTGTTTGGCTTTCATTTCATTTTTTTTTTTATTGTTTCGGGTTAAATTATTATTTTCGGAAAGTATTTTGATGATCAGGGATTTATCAAGGAATTCTTTGCAGATTTTTTGCAGTTCATGCTTTTTTCTTTCAAGCCTTGTTTTATCAAAAGACGAACCATTCTTCAATTCAACGATAATTTCACTGGTTTTGGTTTGAGTTACCTTCCCTTTTGAAAGAAGGGCAAACATAAAGGGAAGTGTTTGTTCTATTTTGTTTAAAAATTCTTTCCAGGTTCTTTTTGTGCGACTTTTATTGGGTTCCGGTGACGGTTCTAAGTTTGCATCATACCCGGGGGTTGGCACAGGTTCCCTGACTGCCTGAATATCAGTATCTTTAGCTGGATAGCCTTTTGCAGCAGGTTTTTGTGCCGGTTCAAATTTGTGTTGCAAGGGTGAAAGTTCTGAAGCTGCCCGATTTGGATCTATTGGGTTTAAATTTATCTGCTTTGCAAGAATATCAAGCTGACTAATAATTTTATCGATTTGTGCGCCAGGGTTTACTTGAAGCAATTTTAACAGGACCATTTCAATAGCGGTTTTGGTATGTGATGAATATTTGACAATGGATTCCTCATCCAAAAGGATTTGTAAAATGGTGTTGATAAAACCGCTGGACAGAACAGAAACTATTTGAAAAATTTTTTCTTTTTCAGAATCTGTAATATTGACAGCCGGGCTGTCCTTGCCGCAGATTTTAATGACATTCATGTTTCTGAAATGGGAAAGAATATCAGAATAAAATTTTTTCAGATCAATTCCTGAGTTGTTTACTTCTTCTATAATATCAATGAGCCGGGCACCATCGTTTTTAAAGATTGCTGCTGATATATCATGCATGATCTGCCGGTCGAGGATACCAAGACTGTCCAGCACACGGGTATGTTCAATCTCTTTGGTGTTGGCTGAGGATAATACCCTGTCAAGAAGGCTTAAAGCATCTCTTATAGAGCCGTCGGCCTCTTGGGCAATCAGGTCAAGGCTCTGCTTTTTAATACTGAACCCTTCATTTTTGCAAAGATGCTGCAAATGGCTTGAAATCATTTCCAAAGAAATTCTGCCAAGGTCATGGCGTTGACATCTGGACAGGATAGTTGCCGGGATTTTGTGTGCTTCGGTGGTGGCAAAGATGAACATGACATGTTCAGGGGGTTCTTCAAGGGTTTTAAGCAGCGCATTAAATGCAGCAGTAGACAACATATGGACTTCATCGATAATATATATTTTATACTTTGCCGATGAAGGCATATAGGTGACATTTTCCCTTAAATCCCGGATTTGATCCACGCTGTTGTTGGAAGCTCCGTCGATTTCAAAAACATCTGTACAATGCCCTTCAATAATATCCGTGCAAATTTTACAATTGTTGCAAGGTTGAGAAGTTGGGCCTTCTTTGCAATTCATTGCCTTGGCTAAGATCCGTGCAAGAGTCGTTTTTCCAGTGCCCCTGGGCCCTGTGAAAAGAATGGCATGGGCAACCCTGTCCTTCGAGATTGCATTGGAAAGGGTGGTGGTAACGTGGCTTTGCCCGACAACTTTGTCAAATGTCTGGGGCCTATATTTCAGTGCTAATACTTGATATGACATCTTATCTTAATATGACCGGTTATGATCAGTGGCGGAGAAGGAGGGATTCGAACCCTCGGTACCCGGTTAGGATACACACGCTTTCCAGGCGTGCACCTTCAGCCAGCTCGGTCACCTCTCCGCATTAAATTAATTCAAGGCAAAATAGTATTTTTTTGCAATTGTGTCAAGATCTAAACAGGGAAATATACTCATTGGTAAACTTGTTTTCAGATGCATAAATGTAAAAGGGCGGGTGAATAACACAGGGTTTGCCGCTGTTTTTCACCGAATTGTTTTTTACCGCACAGAGGATAACGCGTTTGGCCGCAGATTTTTTTTTAATATGCACAAACCGGATGAAATCAGGGGTATATTTATACCGTTCCATGGTTAGAATCAGATCCGGTAATCGGTCTGCAGGAAAGATGATATATAATCGTCCCCGGGTTTGGAGCAGCCTGTTTGAACAATAAAAAAGCATATCAATGTCAAGGGTGATCTCATGGCGTGCGATGGCCTTTTGAGAATCCGGGTTCAGCCTGCCGGAATTTCTTTTTTTATAGGGCGGATTTGAAACGATAATATCTGCTGGGCCGTTTATGTCGGAAAGCCGCATGTTTTTAATATCTTCATGAATAATTTGGATAGTGCTTTCCAGTTTGTTGTTGATGATGTTTTGTTTGGCAAATCCGAATAATTCTTTTTGAATTTCAACACCAATGATAGTGAGATCAGGCCGTCTAAATGCCAGAATCAAAGGCATGATTGCGCAGCCACACCCGACATCAACGATTTTTTCAATACCCGTTGGTTGAATGTGGGCCGCAAGGATGAAGGGATCCATGGAGAAGCGATATCCGTTTTCAGGCTGGGACACCTTTATCTCATGGCTAAAGAAAGGGTCAGGAGAGAATTTTTCCAATTTTAAACCGGATCTGTTTAACAGATATATGTTCAAGGTGTTTATTAATATTTAAAATCATTTCTTTTTCAAGGAATTTGAGCTGATGTATCCAGGATGAACTGGATACATTGACAATGAGTATCCCGTCTTTAAAAGAGTCAGGCTTGGCATTCATGGCAATGGGCTTCCCGACAGCATCATCCCAGACATCCCAGATTCTGGCCATTTCCGTGTCCCTGGCCGGTCTGTATTTGCCGAGGGCGGAATTTAAGATGTCACTGATATGAATCAGTTTGCTGTTCTTGTCTTTTTTGTCCAATTGAATATACCCTGTTTTTTAAGACACTTGTTCTAAGTTTATTTTATAGCATATTATTGAATCGGAATATACCCAAAAATGTTTTGGTTTGCCCAAAGTCTGGCCAATGGTATATTTTAAATAAACATTGCCTTTTGGGGTTGATAAATATAAATATGGTTATACTTTGCGAGCATAATGTAATTTTAAAAAAAATATATTTACAGGATACTATCTATGAATTGGGATTGGGAAAAACTGAGAGAAAATCAACAGAAGTTTGAGAAGAAGAGAGAAGGCGGCGGGCCTGGCATGCCAAAACCTCCCCAGATGGATGAGATTTTAAACAAACTAAAAGGATTTAAGTTTCCGGGGGGCTTTCTGGTTATCATTATTCTGTTGGCTTTGTTTTTTGGATCCTCCACATTTTTTACCATTAAACTGGATGAAGTCGGTGTCATCCAGCGGTTTGGAAAGTTTACTCGGATTGCTCAGCCGGGCTTGAGCTTTAAGTTTCCGTCAGGTATTGAAAAGGTGACCAAAGTAAAGATAAAAAGAATTTATAAGGAAGAATTCGGGTTTCAAACTGTACAGGGATCAAGCAATTACAGATTCTCAAGTGAAAGTTCCTCTCAGGATACGTCCTTAATGCTGACCGGGGATTTGAATGTGGCAGTGGTCCCCTGGATTGTTCAATACAGAATTTCCAATCCCCGCAATTATCTGTTTGAGGTCAAGGATGTCAGGGCTATTTTAAGAGATATGTCTGAGGCCAGCATGCGGACCGTTGTCGGAGACAGAAGCATTAATGAGGTCATCAGCAAACGGGAAGAGATCGCACTGGCTGCCAAAGAAATGCTTCAAAAGGAAATGAACGAGGCAAAGTCCGGTATTAATGTTGTTACCATTGAAATGAAAAAGACAAATGTTCCAGAACCTGTCCAGAATTCTTTTAATGAGGTGAACCAGGCCACCCAGGAAAAAGAACAAACCATTTATAAAGCAAGGGAAGAATATAATAAGGCCGTGCCTTTAGCCCGTGGTGAAGCCAAAAGAGTAATAAAGGATGCAGAAGGGTATGCCATTGATCGGGTGAACCGTGCCCAGGGTGATGCTGCCAAATTTTCAGCGGTCTACAAAGAGTATATAAAAGCCAAAGATGTTACAAAAAAAAGGATATATCTGGAATCAATGCTGGAAGTTTTTCCCAACCTTGGGGCAAAGTATATTATTGATTCAGAGCAAAAAAATCTATTACCTTTTTTAAATATGGGTGGGGTAACCCCTTCTTCTAATCCACAAAACAGATTCCTTAATAAAAGTGAGTAAAAAATGAATAATATTATGAAACCTTTATTTTTGGCAGTCATCGCTATCGGTATTGTATTGGTATATAACTCTGCTTATGTTGTCGATGAAACCGAGCAGGTGGTGGTCACCCAGTTTGGCAGAGTGATTGGAAAACCCGTAACCCAACCGGGATTAAGCTTTAAACTGCCCTTTTTTCAACAAGCCAATTATTTCCCAAACAACTTGTTAACCTGGGATGGTGATCCCGGCCAGGTGCCCACAAAAGACAAAACTTATATCTGGGTAGATACCTTTGCAAGATGGAAGATTGTTGATTCCATAAAGTATTTTCAGACGGTCAACAATGAACTTGCCGCGCTTGAACGTCTGGATGATATTATTGATCCGGCCATGAGGAATCTTGTGACATCATACCCTCTGGTGGAAAGTGTTCGTAATACAGATCGGCCCATGGATACCTTTGAATCCACGGTTGATCAAAACAGGAAACGGACCCAGTATAAAATCGAACTTGGCCGGGATGAGATTACAAAGCAGATAGTAGAACAGGCCAGGCCCAAACTGGCCCCGTTTGGGATTGAACTTGTGGATGTAAGAATAAAAAGAATAAATTATATCGAGAGTGTAAGGCGAGCGGTCTACGACAGGATGATTGCAGAAAGAAATCAGATTGCAGAAAAATATCGTGCAGAGGGTAAGGGGGAAGCAAGCAATATAAGGGGTGAAAAAGAAAAGGAACTTCAGGTCATCAAATCCCAGGCCTATAAAGATTCCCAGACGATTAAGGGTGAGGCAGATGCAAAAGCCACTTTAATTTATGCGGACGCGTATGGTGTAGATCCTGATTTTTATGCTTTTTTAAAGACCATGGACGTCTATAAAAAAACCATAAAAAAAGACAGCACTCTGATTCTTTCAACAGATTCTGATTTCATGAAATACTTTAAAGGTGTTGAGTAGCCCTCTCTTAAGAAATAGATAAGAAACGGATTTTGAGTATTGAGTTGAACAATCGTTTTCAACTCAATACTCGCGAATATTTTAACAGCTATTTTTTCTTTCTCTGGTGTCGGGTCTTGGCAAGGAGCTTTCTGTGTTTATGCTTTCTCATTTTTTTCCTTCTCTTTTTCATCACACTGCTCAAAAAAATCACCTCCTTATTATACAGGCATAGTTTAATTTTTATTTCAAATTAGTTAAAAAAGTATTATAACATAATATTTTATTAAATGTCCAATTTTTTATTGGTTATACTAAAGGCGCGCAATGAAAACAGCACGACGCTTTAATAAAGAAGAGCTTTTAAAGGTTGATGAGGCTGTAAAGGTTTCAGAGGAGATAGTCAATAATTTTTATAAAATGTCCTCTGGTCAGTGGCTTAAAAACAGGTATGATATAAAGACAGCCAAAGACCTTGTCCCCCATGAATGTGTTGACGGTCCCTTTGCCCAGGTGGTTAAATATGAAGGGCGAAAAAAAGATGTCTCTTTGGGCTCTTCTTTATTCAGTCTTTACAAAGTATGTCTTCAGGACTATGCCATTCTTTCAACAGTTGAAAAAAAAGAGGACCTGTCCTTAGAGCCGTTCCTTCTTTATATATTGACCCATGAACTGGTTCATGTGGTCAGGTTTTCAAAATTTAAACAGCGATATGAAAATAAGAATGAAGCGGATGTTACATTGGATGAAGAGCGAAAAGTTCATCAGTTAACCCACATTATTTTAAAGCCGGTATTGGTTCCGGGATTAAGCGAAGTCTTTGAATTTTATAAGGATTGGCACAGAGAACCCGTGATCTGAATCATGGGTAAAAAATTTGGATAAACCTGCTTGACAAGGGTGAAAGACTAATTATTTTATCTTTGATTTTTCAAGAAGATAAAAGGAAAACGGAGAAGTAAAGAAAATGCCAGTTTACGAGTATCAATGTACAGAGTGCGGACAAATACAAGAAGCATTTCAGAAGATTTCAGATCCACCGCTTGAAACCTGTTTTCATTGTAAGGGACATTTGAAAAAACTTATCTCTCAAAGTACATTTCATCTGAAAGGATCAGGATGGTATGTGACGGATTATGGCGGGGCAAAGACTGGAAGTAAAAAAGAATCTAATACAAAATCCGGCATAAAAGATAAAGAATCAAAAACAACTTCAAAAAAGACAACAGATTCTAAAGATTGAAGTTGACATAAAATAAAAATTTAAAAGAACAAACCAAACAAATTATGCAAAGGAGAAAAAGATCATGAGTTTGAGACCTTTAAGTGACAGAATTCTTGTGGAACGTGTTGACGAGGATGAAAAAACCAAAGGCGGTATTATTATTCCTGATACAGCAAAAGAAAAACCGGCAGAAGGAAAAATTGTTGCTACGGGCAACGGCCGCATGGGTGAAGACGGAAAACTTCTTCCAATGGATGTAAAAGTGGGGGATCGCGTTCTTTTCAGTAAATACGGCGGAACAGACGTGAAAATTGATGGAAGTGATTATCTTATCCTGCGTCAGGATGATGTTCTTGGAATAATTGAATAATTTAAATTTATAATTGGAGATTATATACGATGGCAAAAGAGATTAAATATGATGCTAAAGCCCGCGAGGCAATGCTTAAAGGTGTCAAGACCCTTGCTGATGCAGTAGTGGTTACACTTGGGCCCAAAGGCAGAAACGTAGTGATTGAAAAATCCTGGGGTTCCCCCAATGTTACCAAGGACGGTGTAACCGTTGCAAAAGAAATTGAGCTTGAAGATAAATTCGAGAACATGGGTGTCCAGATGGTAAAAGAAGTTGCCAGCAAAACGTCTGACATGGCGGGTGATGGAACAACCACAGCAACTGTTCTTGCAAGGGCAATCTATGAAAACGGCCAGAAATTGGTTGTTGCCGGTAATAACCCCATGGATATTAAAAGAGGGGTTGACAAAGCTGTTGTCAAAGTTGTTGAAGTCCTTGAAGGAATGGCAAAACCAACCAAGGATCAAAATGAGATTGCCCAGGTTGGAACCATTTCTGCAAACAGTGATGAAACCATTGGTAACATTATTGCCGAGGCCATGGATAAAGTCGGTAAAGAAGGTGTTATCACCGTAGAAGAAGCCAAATCAATGGATACCACTCTGGATGTGGTAGAAGGCATGCAGTTTGATCGGGGTTATCTTTCTCCGTATTTTGTAACAGATACTGAAAAAATGGTTGCCTCCTTTGAAAGCCCGTTTATTTTGATCTGTGATAAAAAGATTTCTTCCATGAAAGATTTACTTCCGGTTCTTGAAGAGATTGCCAAAACAGGCAAGCCTCTTGTTATTGTTGCCGAAGATGTTGAAGGCGAAGCCCTTGCAACACTGGTTGTCAACAAGCTTCGCGGCACCTTGAATGTGGCTGCTGTTAAAGCTCCCGGATTTGGTGACAGAAGAAAAGCCATGCTGGAAGATGTTGCCGTACTGACTGGTGGACAGGTTGTTTCAGAAGATATCGGAATTAAACTTGAAAATGTAACCCTGCAGGATCTTGGCCAGGCAAAATCTATCACAATCGATAAAGACAATACCACAATTGTTGATGGTGCCGGTTCAAGAGAAGCCCTTGAAGGCAGGGTAAAAATGCTTCGTGCCCAGGCTGAAGAGACATCTTCCGATTATGACAGAGAAAAACTCCAGGAAAGACTTGCCAAGCTCGTTGGCGGTGTTGCTGTTATTAATGTTGGAGCAGCCACTGAAACTGAAATGAAAGAAAAGAAAGCCAGGGTTGAAGATGCGCTTAATGCAACCCGTGCAGCCGTTGAAGAGGGTATTGTTTCCGGGGGTGGTGTTGCCCTTATCAGATGCATTCCAACCCTTGAAGACCTTAAGCTTGAAGGGGAGGAACAACTGGGTGTTGACGTTGTGATAAAAGCCCTTGAAGAACCCTTGAGAAAAATTGCCGACAATGCCGGTGTTGAAGGTGCTGTTGTCTTGAATAAAGTAAAAGAGGGTAAAGGCGCTTTTGGTTACAATGCCAAGACAGATGTTTATGAAGACCTCATTGAAGCAGGTGTTATTGATCCCAAGAAAGTGGTTCGGTTTGCACTTCAGAATGCAGCCAGTGTTGCATCTGTAATGCTGACCACAGAAGCCATGATCGCTGAAAAACCGGAAGAAAATGCCGGTGGCGGAATGCCGGGTGGAATGCCCGGCGGCGGAATGGGCGGAATGGGCGGCGGAATGCCCGGAATGATGTAATGTTGAATTAAACATTATATTCATATAGATTGAACAAAGCCCCTGCACATTTTGTGTGCAGGGGCTTTGTTTTTGAGCTGTCCCATGCAGGCGAAATCCCCTTGGTTTCCTGCGGGAGTTTTCAATAAGAACTTGACATGAAATGCCGGCTCATATACTTAGTTTTATTAAATTTTATTTATTATTTTACCGCTATTGGGAAGATAAATTTGTAAGAGAGGATATATGACCACTGAAACCTTAGGGGTGCTTTACATGTTGAGCGGCGCAGGCCCGGTTGTTAAGTTTGTTATGCTGTTGCTGCTGTTTTTTTCAATAACATCATGGGCAATTATGTTTATCAAGTTCAGGTATATCCGAAAGGCATTTAAAGAGTCTGCTGATTTTACGGATATTTTCTGGCAGTGTCGAAATCTGGCTGATGCATTTTCAAAAGCCAAGGCATTGAGGTCAAGTCCGGTTGCAAGAATTTTTATCACCGCATATACGGAGATGGCAAGATCTGACAGCAAAGATAAGGAAAAAACACAGATAAAAAGAACTCAGAGTACCTATTTCCAAATTATTGGAAGTGTAAAACGATCATTAAATCGATCCATCAATGTTGAAGTCAGACGTCTGGTTCAATTGGTGCCATTCCTGGCAACTGCGGGTAATACCGCCCCGTTTATCGGTCTTTTCGGAACGGTTTGGGGGATCATGGGCACCTTTCATGGAATTGGGTTGAGTGGGTCTGCAAGTCTTGCCGTCGTGGCCCCCGGTATTTCAGAGGCACTCATCGCAACAGCAGCAGGGCTTGCCGTGGCTATTCCATCTGTTATCGGTTACAATTATTTTACTGACAGGATAAGAATTTTGGATTCTGAATTGCAAAGTTTTTCTTCAGATCTTTTAAATATAATGGAACGCGATATTCAAAACCAAATGGAGGTATAATGCAATCAGGCTCCGGTAATGGTCAATTCATGTCCGAGATTAATGTCACCCCTTTTGTTGATGTAATGCTTGTCTTGTTGATTATTTTCATGGTAACTGCCCCCATGATGGTTCAGGGTGTTGATGTGGATTTGCCCAAGGCTACCTCAAAAGCATTAAAAGGCAGTGAAGAGCGCCTGATTATATCCATTGATGATGATCTTAAAGTGTTTATTAACGAGCAGGTTGTCAGTGTTGAGTTTCTGACCCAGAAGCTGGGTGCCATACTGGAAAATTTTGATAAAAAAAACGTATATCTCAGGGCAGATAAAAAAGTGCCTTACGGGATTGTTGTCAATGTGATTTCAAAGATTAAAAAGGCCGGTGTTGACAGCTTGGGGATGATTACACTTCCTGAAAATGAAGAAGAGTCCTGATTGACAAGCATGAGTTTTCCGGAAAATTTTAAAAAAAGAAGAGAATTTTTTCTCACTCCCTTAGATCACAGCAGGAAAACCGGAATTATTTTTTTCTTTATTTCTCTGTTTTTACACGGTCTTTTTTTTTGCAGTATAATATTTTTTCAAGATTTCAAACTGCCCAGGCCCATGCCGCCTGTTATCCGGATTGATCTGGTTTCTTTTTCACCGGAACCCCTGTTAGAAGAACCCGCCAAAAGTGAAGAGACTTCAAAGAAAGAGGGTATCCCGATAAAACCTCAAATTATAAAAAAAAAGACTCGCAAAATTTCTACTATAAAGCCTGATATCAGTTTAAAAACAAAACCTAAAAATTTGAAAGACCTGATGGCTCAACAGGAGAAAAAAAAGAAAACACCTGTTAAAAAAGAGAAACCCAAAAAACAAATTGATTCTGAAAAGGTATTAGAAGAAGCAAGGGGAAAATTAGAAAAAAAAGTTGAGGATCAGATGCAGGACCGGAGTCAGGATCGAATTGCCCAGGCGTTGAGCCGTCTCCAGGAAAAGGTAAAGGATCAGGGCAAATCAAAAGAAGGTGAAAAAAAGGGGTTAACTGCCGGAGTTGGCAAAAAAGGGTATAAGCCCATTGATCTTTATAAAATGGTTTTAGGGCAGACGATAGAACAGAATTGGGTGTTTAATGATATCCTTGCCAGGATGGATCAGAAGTTTGAAGTCAGAATTCTGATTAAGATATTAAAAAGCGGAGAAATAAGGGATATTATTTACGAAACTAAGTCAGGGAATCGATATCTTGATGAATCTGCAAAAAAAGCAATTAAAAAGGCAAATCCGTTGCCACCATTACCGGGTGGAATGCGCTCCTACGATGTTGTTGTGATTTTTACACCCAAAGGTTTGAAATAAAAATGGTTTCTTTTGCAGGGAATAAGCGGTATTGTTCCCATGATATGTTCAATAAAATTATTTTATTCATACTATATTGTTTTCTGGGAGTGGGGTGTAGTTTATTTTTTTCGATACCTGTATATGCCAGAGACTATGATTATATCAATGTCAGCAACCCGTTTTTAAAGAAAACACCGGTTGCCGTGACAGAATTTAAAGCATTTAACGGGCATGCCACTGAAGTAAAAGATGGGAAAACAGCAAGATATATTTTAAAAGAGGCGCTTGAGTTTACAGGATATCTTAAAACAATGAATTCTGTCGCGTTTCTTTCAAACCCGGCTGAATCAGGCATTCAACTGGCTCAGATAAGTTTTCGGGACTGGACAGGGATTGGGGCTGAGCTGCTGGTTACAGGAGGAATTGTTGAAAATCAGGGGAAAGTGAAGCTTCAATTAAGGCTTTTTGATACATTTAAAACAAAACTTCTGGTCGGTAAAGTATATACCGGCTCCCGATCTCAGATCAGACAAATGATTCATCTGTTTTGCAGTGAAATATCCTATAAGCTTACCGGCAAATGGGGAGTATTTAACAGCAAGATAGCGTTTGTTTCAACTGTAAAGGGGAAAAAAGAGATATTTACCTGCGATTTTGATGGACAAAATATCAAACAGATTACATCCCATAAAAGCATATCCCTTTCCCCGTCCTGGTCTTTTGACGGCAAATGGTTGGCCTATGTTTCCTATGCAAGGGGAAACCCTCAAATATTTATTAAAAATCTCAGAGAAAAAAGAGGGTCAATTGTCAATTACAAGGGAATGAATATCTCTCCGGACTGGATGCCCGGACAGCTTAAACTTGCAGCAGCATTAAGTTTTTCCGGGGATCAGGAAATTTATTTGTTGACCGTAAAGGGAGAAATTATTAAAAGAATAACAAGGAATTGGGGAATTGATGTGTCGCCTAGATTTTCACCGGACGGCAAAAGAATAGTCTTTACTTCAAAACGGATCGGCACTCCGCAAGTTTATATAAAGGATCTTGAATCGGCAAGAGTGCAAAGGCTAACGTTCAAGGGCCTCAACAATACATCTGCTGCCTGGTCGCCGGATGGCGGAAAGATTGCCTATGTGGGCATAGAAAAAAATAACATCAATATTTTTGTGATGAATATTGACTCAGGAATGCCGGTGCAATTGACCAGGAATGCAGGGGACAATGAAGATCCTGCCTGGTCACCGGATGGAAGTATGCTGACGTTTACATCAACCCGTGAAGGCGGCATTCCAAGAATTTTTGTTATGAATGCATCCGGATCAGACCAGCGAAGACTTTTAAGGTTGAAAGGAAAACAGACCCAACCGGACTGGTCAATGTCAAAAAATTAAAAGACGGGGTCAGGCTTTCCTTATTGTCGTTATTAAGTTCAATAACGACAATAAGGAAAGCCTGACCCCACTAAAAAGAGGAGATAAAGTAATGAAAAAGAGAGTGTGGATTAATCTGGTAATGGTAGTTCTTGTGGCAGGGCTTTTTTTTACTGTCTCATGTGCGAAGAAAACGGTTGTGTCTGATGCAACAACTATAGAGGATCAGGCCAAAGCCGAAGCAGCAGCAGCTGCAAAGGCTCAGGCCCAGGCAGAGGCTGAGCGTATTGCACAGCAAAATCTTGAAGATCAGATAGCCAGTGAAAAAGCGCTTAAGGCAGCTAAAGCCATAGCTGCAAAGAAACGGTTTGAGAATCAGGATATTCATTTCGAATATGACAGCTCAGAGTTAAGTTCCATGGCAAAAATGGTGTTAAAAGAAAAGGTAGCCTGGTTAAAAGCAAACTACTCAGCAGTTGTAACCATTGAAGGGCATTGTGATGAGCGCGGCACAACTGAATATAACCTTGCCCTGGGTGAACGTCGTGCAAGCATTGCTAAAAGCTATTTGATTAATCTTGGTATTGCAGCTTCCCGTTTGAATACCATCAGCTATGGTGAAGAGCAACCCAAAGATTCAGACAAAACAGAAAGTGCCTATAGAAAAAACAGGCGGGACCATTTTGCAATTGATTAATTAATCAATAGACGGGGTCAGGCTTTCCTTGTTGTCGTTATTGAGTTTAATAACGACAACAAGGAAAGCCTGACCCCATTCATTTTGGAGTTTGGTTATGAGAGTAACATATTTTTTATATATTGTGATGGCTTTGTTATTTTTCCTCGGTTGTGTAGAACCTCAAAAATTTGTTATCCTTGAAAACAGGGTGGCAGCCATAGAAATGGAAAATGACAGGCAGCTTCCCCTGCATAACGAGCAGAATCAGGTAAAGCTTAAGGAGAATCTTGATAATTTAGAGCGAAGATTAAGTGAAAGTCACAGCATTAGTCAGGAAGAATATGCAGAATTAAAATATGATATCCAGACTATCAAAGAGGATCTTCGACGGGTTCAAGGTTTAATAGAAGAGATTAATCATGGCTTTGAAAAGTACAGTCAAAAAGATAGACAAGGAATTGAGAAGACACTCGAAAGACTTGATCAGGCTATTTCAAGAAATTATGAAAAAGTGATCAAGCTTGAAAAATATATGGGGTTCGAGCCATCGGCGGGCGGAGAGCTTGAGAAAAAAACCGTATCATCAGAAGGACCAAAGAAGGATAGTGAACAGAAATTATATGATTTTGCAAAGAAATTGTTTGATGATGGGGATAAGGGAAATGCCCGCATCCAGTTTGAAAATTTTATAAATAAATATCCGGATTCTGATAATGCGGACAATGCCAGGTTTTGGATTGCCGACAGTTATTATTCGGAAAAATGGTTTGAAAAAGCTATTCTGGAGTACCAGAAAGTCCTGGAAGACTATCTGGACAGTAATAAATTGGCTGCAGCAAGGCTGAAACAAGGGTATGCATTTGCTGAGCTGGGCGAAAAAGCCAATGCAAGGCTTATCCTGAAAGAGTTGTTAAAAAAACATCCTGACTCAAATGAAGCCGAGTATGCCCAAAAGAAATTAAAAACCTTAAAGTGATTTAGTAAATTCCCATGGTAAAGGTAGTCGGTATTGACCCGGGGTTGGCCGGCACCGGTATTGGTGTCGTAGAGGGAAGCAGAAATGAAATCCTTGGGTATTCATTTGGAAGCATCTCCACTGATGCAAAGGATCCGATTCATTTCAGACTTCACACTATTTACTCAAAAATATTAGATTTTCTTTGTGAACAACAGCCGGATTATGTGATGATTGAGGACATCTATTCACTTGAAAAATACCCCGGATCAGGTATTATGCTGGGTAAAGTTTCAGGCGTTCTTCTTGTGGCTGCATATAAAGCAGGTCTTGATGTGGAAGAAATTCCTGTAAGACAAGTAAAAAAAATTATTTCAGGAAATGGGAGCGCAGACAAATACCAGATGGAAAGGGCGGTTCGAAATATATTAAAACACGGAGAACCTATCCGTCCCTTTCATGCATCAGATGCACTGGGACTTGCTTTAACAGGATATTACAGGTACAAAAGAAGATTATGATTGGATACCTTGAAGGAAGAATTCTTCATTTTGAGCCCGACGGCATTTTACTGCTTGTGGGTGACATTGGCTATGAGGTGTTATTGAGTCCTCAAATGGTTGAAAAATTAATGTCTCAGGATTCAAATGAAAACCCTATTTCTTTATATGTTTATTATCATCAGACAGAGAGACAGCCTAAACCCGTACTCATTGGTTTTGAAACACTTGAGGATAAAGAGTTTTTTCAAACATTTATTACTGTAGCTGCTATTGGTCCCATGAAAGCTGTAAAAGCAATGACTCGTCCGATTGGCGAGATGGCAGAGGCCATTGAAAAAAAAAATGTTTCATTTTTAACGGGCTTAAGCGGGATTGGTAAAAGAACTGCTGAAAAAATCATCGCAACCCTTCATGGGAAAGTAGAAAAATTCATAGCGGTGACCGGTGATAAAAAAGAATTTACTCAAGGCAAAATCCCCATTGAGATACACACTATCGGACAACAGGTTGCGGATGTTCTTGTAGAGCAATTGGGGCATTCCCAAACATCTGCAAAAAGGATGATCAAGGAGGCGTTTGAAAGAAACACCACGATGTCAACCCCGGAAGAACTTTTTGATGAAATTTTTCAGGAGAAAAGATAAAATATGAGTGATGATATCATTTCCTATTCTTCTGATAAAAAGGGAATCGTTACATCGAACAGCACAATGGATGATATATCCTCTGATATTATATCTTTAAGACCCACAAGTTTTAAAGAGTATATCGGGCAGAATGATACGGTTGAAACCTTGAAAATTGCCATACAGGCAGCCAAAATGAGGAATGAACCGTTAGACCATATACTGTTTCATGGGCCCCCGGGCTTGGGCAAGACAACCGTTTCCCATATTATTGCCAAAGAAATGGGCAAAGATTTAACCGTCACTTCAGGGCCCACCCTGGAGAAGGGGGGAGATCTCATCGGGATATTGACCAATCTGGGTGAAGGGGACATTCTTTTTATCGATGAAATCCATCGAATCCCAAAGGTTGTTGAGGAGTTTTTATACCCTGCCATGGAAGATTTTGCTGTAGATTTTATATTTGATAAGGGTCTTCATGCAAGGAGTCATCGATACCGGCTGAAGCAGTTTGTCCTTATTGGTGCAACGACCAGAGTCGGTCTTTTGTCCTCCCCGTTAAGGGACCGGTTTGGTATTTTCCGCACCCTTGATTTTTATTCAAAGGAACAATTGATTGTTATCGTTAAGCGGTCTGCTGCCATTTTAAACACGGTTATTTCTGAGAATGGTGCCGCAGAACTTGCTGAACGGTCCAGAGGAACCCCTCGGATTACGAATAGATTATTAAAAAGAGTCCGGGATTATTCACAGGTAAAATCACACGGGAAAGTGACCCGGGAGAGTGTACAGGCAGCGCTTGAACTCGAAGGAATTGATGTGCTGGGGCTCACATCTCTTGACAGGAATTATCTAAAAACGATAATAGATTTTTATAAGGGGGGACCTGTGGGGATTGAAGCAATAGCAGCGACATTGCAGGAAGAGACCGATACGCTTGTGGATGTCGTTGAACCGTTTTTATTAAAAATCGGCCTGGTCCTTCGAACATCCAGCGGCAGAAAAGCATCACAAAAAGCATATCAACATCTTAAGCTTAAACCCTAAGAATGAAGCGTCCCCAATGAGGTATAATTGTTAATTCAGATGGGAAAGAAATTATTTTTAAATAGACTGAATCTGTTATTATTGATCGTGGTGATACCATTTTTTTCACCACTCAATTTTATCGTTTTTGCAGTTGATCAATCATTTCCTTCCGCTGTTATTAAATTACCTGATAATGAGAATGCCATTTTGGTTGAGAAAAAAAGTCAAACCCTGTTTCTGTATACTTTCCGGGCCAATGATCTGTTCGTTCGGTTTCAAGTCCCCTGCTCAACAGGAGAGGTGTCGGGCATCAAACAAATGGCAGGAGACAAGAAAACACCCGAAGGTGTTTATTTTTTAAAAGATGAATATGAAGATAAATATTTGTCCCCGATATATGGGAAAAAAGCATTCCCCACAGATTACCCCAATTTTATTGATAAAAAAGCAGGAAAAAACGGATCGGCTATCTGGATACATGGTACAAACAAAAAACTAAAACCCATGGATTCAAATGGATGCATTGCATTGGAAAATTCTAACGTCCTAAAACTTTCAGACTATATAACCCTTAATTCAACGCCTGTGATTATGGTTGAAGAAATTGACAGGATTGATAGAAAAATACTTGCCAGGCAGGAGGAAAGTATAACCCTCATGTTGAGGCAATGGATAAAAGCCATTGAAAAAGGAAGCTATCATGATTATCTGTCGTTTTATTCCTCTGAATACTTACCGGATATAAGTTGGTGGGAACAATGGCGTGAAATAAGAAAGCTGGCAGATAATCTTGGGTCGGGTTTGAAGGTGAAAAGTGACAGGACAGGGATTTATTACCATGATCGTGTTTTTGTGGTTTTGTTTGATTGTTTTCTGATCTTTGAAAACAATCAAACTTTGTTGGGGCAAAGAAAATTATTTTTGGAAAATCAAAACAGCAGGTATAAAATTATTGGTGATATTTTTCAAAACATAAAGATTCCTTTGATTGCTGCTGCAAAAACACTTGTAAGACCTGGTTTGTAAAAAGAATCTTTAAAATTTGTTAATAAAGGTGAATTATGGAAGATATATCAAGAGAGCTGGAAAAAGAAATAGCTGCCGCAGAAGCAGTGATACTCTCTTCCTCGGGAATCGATAGAATTTCGGAAAAGGCGGAAGCGCTTGGTATGGAAAAAAGAACGGAAGAAAACGTCATTTATGTAAATCTGAACAGAGATAATTTCAGCCAGGAGGAGCCGACTCTGGAAACCTCTCAGGAATCCGCTTTACAGAAACTCACAAAGAAATTGGGGCTTTCCTGATTTCTTTTTTTATTGCTGTGCTATATTGTAAAAATAGAATTTTTAATTAATATATGATAAAATATAGAATAACGGAGGGAT
>NZ_JABZFL010000088.1 GCF_014237455.1 Desulfobacula sp.
TCTGTTTTTGCCTATCATGTTGGCAAAACCGAAACGGGTCTGAACCTCGTTGCGGAGACGTTTATTTTCCTTGGCCAGCAGATAATGTTCAATGGCTTTTTTTATACTGACAACAAGCTCATCATTTTCAAAAGGCTTGGTCAGGTAATTAAAGGCCCCGGCCTGCATGGCCTTGACAGCTTTTTCAACCTCGCCATAAGCTGTTATCATGATAATCGGCAAGTCTTTATTGTGGGATTTAACGGCCTTGATCAATTCTAGACCGTCCATGACAGGCATTTGCATGTCTGTGACCACAAGATCCAGATCCGTGCCCAGGACAATGTCAAAGGCTTCCTTGCCGTTTTGAGCGCTGAAGACTTCAAAACCTTCATCTTTTAGCAGCTCGGTGAGGACGATGAGGTAATTCGGTTCATCATCAACAACCAGAATGGTATTCATGTTACTGGACTCTTTGTTTGATTTCTATAATCTTCAGCCTTCAGTCTTCCGTGCAGCCGGCAAATGCGCCTTCAATTTTTCCACAATTTCATCAGAAACACTTTGACCTCGATCCATACAGCCCAACCGTGACCAGGGGTGGAGCAGTCCGTGAAAATCGCTTCCTCCGGTTGCAAGGAGACCATGCTCCGCACAGAGTTTCACAAGTTTGAAGCGAAATGGGGGAGGGTGAGAAGGATAATAAATCTCTATGCCGGCGAGTCCCGCAATCTGTAATTTCAGGACCATCTGGACTAAAGATTGAAAAGTCATGTTAATGATGACCGGATGAGCCAGGACAGCAATACCTTTTGCCATGTTGATCATCTTAATGGCCTGATCCGCCGGCAAAGATTTACGCGGTGTATAGGCACTTCCTTTTTTGCCGAGATACCGGTCAAAAGCTTTCTCGGTTGACGAGACAAATCCTTTTTTTACCAGCAATCTGGCAATATGGGGCCTGCCTGTCTGGCCGGATTTTGAGATCATATCCAGTTCAGCCAGGGATATGTCAAAGCCAAGAGCCTGCAATCTGGCGATAATTTTGTCGTTTCTGTCGTTTCTGGCTTTTTGAATTTCTTTGAGATTCTCGAAAAGGAGAGGGTCTGTATGGTCAATGCCATAGCCGAGAATATGTACCGGATGTGAATCAAAGCTTGCGCTGAGTTCAATGCCTGCCAAAACATCAATGTTGTGTTTTTTCCCCTGGACCATGATTTCGGCAATACCCTCGGTCGTGTCATGGTCCGTCAGGGCGATAGTCTGCAGGCCGGTTTTCCGGGCCAGCAGGATGATTTCCGCAGGAGTCATGGTTCCGTCGGAATATGTTGAGTGAATATGAAGGTCAAAGGGCATTGTTCATGTGTGGAAAAGGTAAAATTTTAAAATGATGTATCATACGCTGGAAGCGGCTGATTTTTATTTCAGCTTCAGATTTTTGCCTGAACATCTAATCTGTTTCCCTGAATTGTGATTATACCATGAGATAGGGCCGGGATGATTTTTTTTAATACGAAACTTGTTTGTGTGATATTATATGAAAGACGTG
>NZ_JABZFL010000038.1 GCF_014237455.1 Desulfobacula sp.
TACCAGATATTGAAAGGGTTAAAAATAAGCTAACCATGTATAAAACTTCATTTGTATATAACAGACAGCCGAATTTTTTTCTCACAAAAGCGGTATCCAATCGGTTCGTAAGGCCATTGTATCTGATCTGTCGCGATTTATTCCACAGACCATTTATGAGCATTACAAAAAAACCGGATTTGAAGAAATGCTTCACATTTTGGACGAGGTTATCCGGAAGTTGATGCAACAGGGTATTGAAACAGTTTTGGAGAGCCATGCAACTTCATGAATCTACAATCGCTCGATTGAAAAAACTGCCGATTTTGTTTCGAATTGATGATGTCAGAAAATTTACGCCTCATGCGGCTGTATTTTTATCCCGAGCTCAAAAGAAAGGATATATTAAAGGATTGACTCGTGGTCATTATGTCAATTCATTTCTGTACGGTGAACCATCTGTTGAACAGATTGGATGTTTCTTACGGCCTCCTGCCTATATCTCCTGTGAGTGGGCGCTTAATTACCACGGCATCACTCTCCAGGCTCCGGTGGTTTGTACAGTGATCACGTTGCATACGGCAGTGGGGCACAACCGCCGATTTCAATACCGTGACGTGACCTATGAATTTTCAAGAATCAAACCGTCACTTTTTTTCGGGTTTGAATATCAGCAGGGATTTTATATGGCGAAACCGGAAAAAGCCATTTTGGATACTCTTTATTTTCGGGAGTCAGTGCCGGTAGAAGATGAACTGGAGATGACGGAAGTGGATATGAAAGAACTTACAGGACAGGCAAACAAGTATCCCGGTACCGTCCAAAAGAAACTTGCATTACTTTTGAACATTACAGTTGAATCTCGATAAAACAATGGTTCATCAATTACCGCTTTTTCTTAATTAATCCTGGGTAAACCCCCGGCTATGCCGGGGGACTCCCAGAGTTTGACATTTCCGGGAACATAAGAAAACCTCCTCAAAAGTGAACCGCTTAAGGCATAAAGCGAAGAGGAGGTTTTCAATGGGAAATGTTCAAAGTTTAAGTCACTCTAAATGGGAATGCATATATCATATAACCTGGATACCGAAATATAGAAAGAAGAAAATTTATAAAGAACTCAGGAAATATTTGGCTGATGTTTTCAAGGAACTGGCAAGGCAAAAAGAGTGCAAAGTAATGGAAGGTCATCTTATGCCTGATCATGTTCATGTGATGATGTCAATTCCTCCGAAATATGCAGTTGCTCAAATAATAGGTTTCATCAAAGGCAAAAGCGCTATTCAAATAGCAAGGAATTTTGTAGGGCGAAAGAAGAATTTTACAGGCCAGCATTTCTGGGCACGTGGTTATCACGTATCCACAGTTGGCAGAGATGAAGATGCGATACGCAAGTATATTAAAGATCAGGAAAAAGAAGATCGCAGAATCGATCAGCTAAATCTCTTTGATGAGTAGATTACCTGCCACCTTTAGGTGGTACATATTTTAATCCGCTTTGAGCGGTTCACATTTCAAGCCACCGGTTTCACCGGTGGTCTATGACT
>NZ_JABZFL010000099.1 GCF_014237455.1 Desulfobacula sp.
CTGGCTGTATAATCGTTTGTTCTTCTGATTAATAATGCCAATAAAATTATTACTTGAATGTAAGTCGATTCCGGCATAAGTTTTCATAAAGCACCTCCTTTTGTATAAGAGAATGACACCTTATTATTCCACAGCTTTAGCAGCTGTGGAAGGGGAGGTGCTTTCAATTAAGCACGAAATAGCTCAATTTTATTTATAAAAGGCCCTTTATATGATTATCAGGCTTGTAATAACTTAATATGAAAGATTACTATCATTTGTTTTTATACAAATTACACAGTGAAGAGATTAAAAAAATATAAATCAAGGATTATTATCCCTGTCCAGACTATTCCCATGCCGGGATTGTTACAGGTCTCAAAGGTATACTTAAAGAAAATTTTGATCGGTGACGCTTTTTATTAATGCAAGTAGTTGTAACTTTGAGTTGTCCTAAAAAGCGACTTCTGAAAAATTAAATCATGGGGCCGAAAATTCATTTTACGACCCCACAATCATAGCCAGATTGTTCATTTTTTAACTTCAAAAATCTTTCATAAGTAGTTTAACTCTATCTCTATTTTTTCGGGGTAGGATCAGTGAACAGGAATGGTATAACCAGAGAAAAGTGGCTTAATTTGCTCTCCTGTTTTTTGGGGGAGGATCATCTTCTTCCGGTATTTTGGAATCCAGGCCAAATGATACCAGGCCAAATGATACTTGCAATCCCATGTCGTATGGTTTAATTTATTATAATTATTCATCGAAAGTCTTCTTTTTTATGATCTTTGAGCGGCTCATATCATTGGAGGCTTATGATTATTCCCGTAATTGTCAAACTTTGGGAGTCTCCCCGGCAAAGCCGGGGGTTTACCCATGATAATTAGGAAAAAATTAGAATAGAAATTGGAAATTAGGGATAAATGAAAAGGAGGTTTTATAATGGCTCATTTGAAAAAATTATTGATAGCACTTTGCCTGCTTGCGTCTGCATCGTTTGCAGAAGCATCAGGTGTTATTTCAGAGCAGATTTGTTTCCTGGAGGAAGATGGCCGGCACGCATTGATATATACGACTAACCGTTCCGACTACCCCAATTACAACATGTGGTTTCGAAACAGGGAAGGATATCAAACAGAGGATTATATCAAAAATTTTCTTTACATCTATCCTAATGAATATGCATGGGATACGATTTCAAAAAATGGCTACACCATTCTGAAAATGCCTGGAAGAAACTTCGCTGGCATGGAGCGGGTTGAACTTGAAGCCGGCCTGCATGTCACTGAAGATGGTGTGTATAATTTTAGTAATTACCGAGATAAAGTTAAGACACCTGACGGCCATTACGGACTCTGGAACAGCCCCGACAACTTTGAAAAGATATCTTATTCATGGGTGTTTCCAGCAAATTTGGAACCAACTGAATACCGATCCAATCGCAAAGGCAAATGGGTACACCGGCACAACACTATCACATATTATGGATCAAACGTGAATGATCTCGAGTTTGAGATAGTATACCGCCCGTCCACTCATGAAACCTATGATGCGCTTAAAGAAAAACTTGCAACTGAAACCGAGATCGAGGTTGAACAGGCGCCAACGGGCGTCAAGATTACGGTGGCCGCAACTGTACTCTATCCGTCCGGGATCGCAATATTGTCTGACAGAGGGAAATCCGTGCTTTCCAAGGTAGCAGAGACACTCAAGAATCGCAAGAATGTGAATATCATAGTTGAAGGACATACAGACAATGTAGCGATCAGCCCTAAGCTTGTCTCGACATTTGCAACAAACTGGGAACTGGCTTCTGCTCGTTCCATTAATATTGTACACTTCCTCGTAGAAAAAGGGATAGAAGAGTCTCGTTTTGAATCGCGGTCATTCTCCTTTCAGCGACCCATTGCATCTAACGACACAGTGGAGGGCAAGGCAAAAAACCGTCGGATCGAACTCTTGATTAAGGAGAATGGCGGAGAATAGAGGCGTGTAGATTGGCTTGCAAGATTTGTAACACATATTCCCTGTAGATATGAGCATACTGTGCGGTATTACAGCTTTTTTTGAAACAAGTCCAGAGGGTTGAGAAAGAAGGCAAATGCTGATAATGCAATCCCGACTATCATGTCAAATGAGATGTCTTATAGTGAAGCAAAACAGAATTGGGCTCGGTTAATTCAAAAAATATATGAGGTCGATCCTCTGATTTGCCCAAAATATCAGGGGACAATGAAAATTATCAGCATTGTTGATGATTTTGATATCATAACCTGAAGGTCACGCGTAGAACAAATTTTAAAACACTTGGATCTTTGAGATATTCGCAACCATGATCCGCTTGAGATAGAACCAGTTTATATTCCTGAATTAACATATGTTGAAGATTCAGATTATGATAATAGCATGAGTATTGGGTCTGAAAAACTGATTTACCAGAGTTAAGTATTATTATCCCTGTCCAGAGTATTCAAAATACGGGATTCTTACGGATATCGTTAGAAATCCAAACCGATCTTAGTCAAAGAAATGTTAAAACTTATTGTTGCTCAACAGTAAACAGTGTTGTATGATGATTTCATGATCAGAAGTTTCAAGCAAAAAGGATTAAAACGCTTTTTTACAACCGGAAGTACAGCCGGAATAAACCCTAAACACGCTGCAAGATTAGAAGAACGGTTACAAGCTATACACACAGCCATGTCTATTGAAGATATGGATATACCCGGATGGAGGCTGCATACCCTTAAAGGCGATCATGCTGGATTATGGGCTGTTAATGTAAGCGGTAATTGGAGAGTTGTTTTTGAATTTAAAGATGGTCACGCATATGTGGTCAGTTATGAAGACTATCATTAAAAGAGAGGAATAAAATGGATATACAGCAACACAACCCTATGCATCCCGGTGCATTTATAAAAAGAGTTTATTTGCAGCCAAATAACATTGGCTCAAATGAGTTGGCTCGCAAATTAAAAGTAAGTCCGGGGTTAATAAGCCGGTTAATCAATGGAAAAACTGATGTTTCACCTGCAATGGCATTAAAACTCTCTGTGGTATTAGGCAGATCGCCCGAAAGCTGGTTGCTCATGCAGGATAATTACGATCTTTGGAAAGCAAGAAAAGAAATTGATTTGAATAATTACAATACCATTGAATTCGCTGTTTAAATTTAAAAATTTGAAAATAATATCATGAAGCCTCTGGACCCGTTTCATATAGATCTTGAAAAAATCACCCTGATTGAAGCCAGTGCAGGGACCGGGAAAACCTATACCATCACCACCTTATACTGCCGGCTTGTGGCCAGAGGGTATCCACTGGAATCCATCCTGGTGGTCACGTTTACGGAAGCTGCAGCAGCAGAACTCAAATTGAGAATCAGGACACGCCTTTTTAATACGCTTGCCACGCTTTCTGTTGCCGGGGACAGAGATTTTGAAGATGATCTGGCCCGATTTTTCAGCTGTGATAAAAACCCGTCATTAATCTGTCAGAGACTGCAGCTCGCGTTAACCTGTTTCGACCAGGCATCCATCATGACCATCCACTCTTTTTGTCTCAAGGTCTTAAAAGAAAATGCATTTGAAAGTCATTCCCTTTTTGATATTGAGCTGGTGCCGGACAGGTCTTTGTTTTTAAGGCAGGCGAGCTTCGATTTTTTCATGGGCCATGTTAACCATCTGGATAAGTTGTTTTTATCCTATTTAAATCAGCGCCAGATAACACCGGAAAGCTTTGTGACATCTTTTGGCCAGATCGTTTCGAAGCCAAATCTTATTCTCAAACCTCCTGTTACAACCTTTGAGAGTGTCTTTGATGACTACAGGGAAACCCTTGAAAAAATTCATGATATTCTTTTGAACCGGGCAGGGGAGATCATTGAATTGATCCAGAATCATACAGGAGTTGATAAAAGAAGTTATACTAAAAAAAATGTTCCCGCATGGCTTGAAGCATCACGCCTGAAAATTGATCAACAAGGCGTGGACACACTTTTTAAAATGACAGAAAAAAAGGGCGATGCACTTTATAAATTTACCCAAACAAGACTGGAACTTAAAACAAAACAAGGAGAAATGCCACCTGAGCATGAATTTTTTGATTTATGTGATCAACTGCTCTCTTTTTATGAAGTGTTTGAAAATAATTTGATTAGCCTGAAAATTGAATTTTTAACTTTTTTCAACACAGAGCTTGATAAAATGAAGAAAACTCACGGCCTCTGTTTTTTTGATGATCTTGTTAACGATCTTGCCGCAGCCCTGGAAAAAGAAGATGCACAACATCTTCAAAAAGCTGTCAGACAAACCTATAAAGCCTGCCTGATTGATGAATTCCAGGATACGGACCCCAGGCAGTATGATATTTTTTCAAAGATTTTTTCTTCACAAGGCACGCCTTTTTTCATGATTGGAGATCCCAAGCAGGCGATTTATGCGTTCAGGGGGGGAGATATTTTTGCTTATTTAAAAGCATCTAAAGAGAGTGATCAAAAATTCACCCTTGAAAAAAATTACCGGTCTGCCCCGTTGCTTGTTGATGGGATTAATGAAATTTTTTCAGGCGGTATAAACCCGTTCCTGTATGAACCCATTAAATTTTTAAAAGTTACAACGCCTGTAACCGCCACAAACTCCCTGGTTGAGAATGAACAGGTTGTTCCGCCATTGCAGTTTGGTTTTATAAGAAGAGACGATCACGCACTTGACAGGCAGGGATTTATCAGCAAAGAGACGGCAGCCGGGATCATCCCAAAAGCTGTGGCAGAAGATATTCTCTCTTCGCTGCAATCCGGTAACCTGAAGGTCGCACGTAAAATGCTGATCAACAACCTTTCCTCAGATCCTCAAAAGATCAGTCCGAAAGATATAGCTGTCCTTGTCCGGACTAATCTTCAGGCAGAACAGGTCAAAAGCGCCTTGTCCGATCTTAACATCTCCTCCTATCTTTTAAAAACCGGGTCTGTCTTTGAATCCCGGCAGGCCATTGATCTGCATGATATTTTATGGGCGGTGTATCATCCCGATCATAAAGGCAGTATCAACGCAGCTTTATGTACATCCGTGTTTAATTTTTCATCGGATATGATTGTTGCACTTGATAAACAAGAAGCGCTCTTCTTTGCGTGGCAGGATCGGTTCAGATCATATAAGGAAATCTGGGAGACCAGAGGATTTGTCTCCATGGTTATGGCCCTGCTTCATTCTGATGAAGCATTCTTAAAGGCAAATCTGAGGCTTGATGAAAGGGGACTGACCAATTTTTATCATTTGGTTGAATTGATTTCACAGGCTTGTCTCAAACAGCAGTTGTCGCCGTATTATTTATTGAAATGGTATGCCCGGCAATTGTTCAAAGACCTTCGGGATGAATTTGAGGACGAACTCAGGCTTGAGAATGATAAAAAGTCTGTGGCTATTATCACCATTCATAAAAGCAAAGGCCTTGAGTATCCAATTGTTTATCTGCCATACCTCTGGGAAGGGCTGCGAAAGCCTTCTTTTGAAAACATCCTTTTCCATGATCCCCGAAAGGATCACAGACTGACCCTTGATCTGGGATCAAAAGATTTTATAAATTCTCAAAACCATTTTGAAGAGGAAGAAAAGGCAGAACAAAGAAGATTATTATACGTGGCATTAACACGGGCGTCCGCCTTGTGCAGGATTATCTGGGGTGGTTTTAAATCAGTGAACACCTCGGCCCTCGGCTCCCTTTTGCATCCAGACGGCTGCAAAGACGATCAATCCATGCTCAACGATTTGGAACAGCTTAGATCCTCTGCAGATCAAAGCATTCTGGTTCAGCCCCATACGCCTGATTCATATAGTCATTTTGTCGACAGAACAGATTCCCCAGGTCCTGTTTTGTCTGCCCAGAAAATTACCCGGGAGATCAAGGCCTCCTGGAAAGTGTCAAGCTTTTCAGCTATTTCCCACTCCCGACACCCGGAAGCCTTTCAGGGCCGGGAGAAGTCAGATGAAAACGGAGCCGGACCTTTTATCACCCTTGCCCATTTCCCCAAAGGTGCAGGATCGGGTGATTTGTTTCATTCTGTTTTTGAAACACTTGATTTTATCAAAGGATCAGAGGAAATTTCCAAATTGGTTCAATTAAAGTTTGACATGTTTGGTTTTTCAGATCAGGAATTGATTCAAATGGGTGAAACCTCTGTAAAAGAAGTGCTTGAAACCAGGCTTATATCTGAAACATCAGAGTTTTGCCTGAAAGACATCCGACTTGATCAACGGTTTAACGAGATAGAATTTATTTTTCCGGTTCACTCTTTTCAGATGACGTCTGTACAAAAGGCCTTTGAACAGTCAGATCCAAAATTCAAAACATCCGGGTATCTTAAAAAACTTTCCCAACTGACGGCTCAATCCTTTAAAGGATTTATGAAGGGCTTTGTCGACCTTGTGATACACCATGAGGACAAATGGTATATTATTGATTATAAGTCCAATTATCTGGGTGATACCTATAATCAGTATTCACAGGATGCCATGTTTGATGCCATGTCAGACCACCACTATTTTCTGCAATACCATCTCTATCTTTTGGCCCTGGACCGGTATCTTTCACACCGATTAAAAGATTATGATTATGATCGGCATTTCGGCGGTGTTTTTTATCTGTTTATCAGGGGGATGCACCCCAAATCAGGTTCACAATACGGAGTGTTTTATGATCGTCCGGGAAAAGCTGCTGTCAGCGCTCTGTCAGATAATTTCTATGACAGATAATTTGCATGGCACTCGAAGTAGATTTTAAAGGTTTCAGATATCCTGGCAGTGGAAAAGGATATTCGAATAGCTATTATTCTTCGTTTTTTGGTATTAAGATCCTGCAAAATCAATTAGACATTAGATGTTTCACTGCCGCAAGAAGTGCTTCATTGTCAATGGGTTTATTAAAAGAATATTGGGCGCCAAAATTTTTGGCAAGGTCTAAATACATTTCAGGCTCAACAACTCCACCGCCGGACATGGCTATTATTTTTGTATCCGGGTTTATTTTTTTTATTTCTGAGATTGTTTCCAACCCTTCTTTTTCCGGCATGATAAGGTCTGTAATAATGAGATCAGGCTCGTGTTCTTTAAATAGCTTAACTCCCTGACTGCCATCTTGGGCATCGATAACCGCATAACCATTTTTTTCAAACAGCTTTTTGAGCATTTTCCGAATAGATGCTTCATCGTCAATAATAAGAATCTGTTTCATCTGAACGTGATTTCCTTTTTTGAGATTACTTATCCAGCACCCCTTCATCATCCATCATCTGGTCAATTACAATAATAACCAGCGTACAATATATTGTGGTGCAAGGCAAATAGATTTTCAGATGCAAAATTACGTTATATGACAAGGAATAATCAAATTTTTCAATATTCCATTACGGTATATTGAAAAAAATATTTTCCGTAGCCTTTGATTTTTTTATCCAACCGGGTATCCAATTGAGTTAATTTGGGGGTTCACACCTTGTATCTGAATATTTTTTATTTGGTTGATAAAGGTTTGTGTCAGGTGAATATCGGCCAGATGAATATAGATCTCTCCATTGGGATGGATACCCCGGATTTTTTCGTCATGCAAAAACCATTGCAACAGTATTCTAGACAGGGGTTCCCGGTTTATTGTTTCAGGATTTTTCAGGCTGTAAAAGGGTTTTAATTCCGGCAGGGTTCCTTCTGAATCTATGAGATGTTTCATAAAGTTAAGGATGCGGGAAAGTCTTAACAGGGTAGCCGATTCGATTCTTGTTGTTGTATCATTTAACGGAAGGGCACTGGACCGCATCAGGCTGAAATCATCAGGTAAAATTTTATTGTTTTTGCAAAGCTCATAATCAAGGCTGCCTGGAGCCGGATAAAAGATGGACAGGCCCACAAGGGTTCTTTTTTGAGCAAGATATAAAAGATCCTTTAACGAACTTTCTGCCGTCTGACCGGGTGCGGCTGCAATGATGTATGAAACCGTTTTGAGGCCATATTTTTGTGAAAGATCAAGTGCTTTTTCAAAGGCTTTTCTGACATCAGGTCGGTTGAATTTAGCCAGCTGGGTTTTTGAGGTTGAGCCCAATGACAGATTGAGCGTTTTAAACCCGCAATCTTTCATTAAACAGACAATCTCTTCATCTATGGCTGGTGGGTAAAGACCGTTCATGGCGCGCAGCTCAATTTTTTTATCTTTAAAATAAAGTTTTATTTTTGAAAAAAGTTTTATAAACCATTTCTTGTTTAAACAAAGATTTTCATCTTCAAAGTCAATAAAGCCGACATCCATATCTTTGGTCTGCAGTTTAATTTCATCCAGGACATCCTCAACAGACCGCTGCCTGAACGGGGCATGGGCGGACGAGGCGGAAATAGAACAATAGGAGCATTGCATGGGGCAGCCCCTGCTGGATACGATAGTGGTTGAGGCCCGGTTTTTTCGCTGGTAGAAGCCATGATTTATAAGCCGGTTTTCCGGTATGGGAATGGCAGACAAATCCGGTATCCATGCAGAATCTGAAATAAAATATGCATCCTTTTCTCTAAAGGCAATTCCCGGGACCTGCCTTAGATCGGTGTCATTTTTCAATGCTTCACAGAGATCGGTCATACTGGTCTCTCCCTCTCCTCGGAGCACAAAATCAATGGCATCACATTCCAGTACTTTTTCAGGGAAAAGGGTAGGGTGATGGCCTCCCAATACAATTTTACAGTTTGGGTAAAATTTTTTTATAGTTATGGCAGTTTTTATAGACTCGTTTGAATATGCGGTAAAAAGAGAGGAAACCCCAACGATAAACGGTTCTTTTTCCCTGATTTTTGTTCCAATATATTCATAGCTGTATCCAAAATGCCTGAAAGCGTGGAAAAGAGAAAAAGCAGATATATCATTTTTGCCGTAAAAGGGTTTTAGAAAGGAAAATTCCTTAGGCCATTCGATTTTTTTAGATTTTTGGCTTGCAAGACAATCCAATATTTCAACGTCAAATCCATTGTTTATAAGGGAGGCGGCAATGGATGCAAGTCCGTAGGGAATGGTTCTCTTTTTTGTCAGATAAAAATCTTGTATGGGTGGTTGCACCAGAATAATCTTTGATATATTCATATAAAACCTATAGGTGTCAAATAAAAGTTACGGTGTACGTATCATGTTTTGAAAATAAATAAAAACACGAAGTGTCTCAGACACGTCTGAGATATCCCAAATTCAATTCCTTGACAACATTAGTTAAATAACAATACATACAATAAGAAAAACATATATTCACTCTGCATAATTTATTAGAATTTTCAAATTAAAGGAATTACTTATGAAAAAAATGATTGGTGGATCGATAGCAATTGTCCTTGGATTGTTTTGTTTTTCAGCATTTTTCTCGGCTTTTTTAACTTTTCTGGCCGGCATAATACCATTAATTCTTATATTAGCTGGATGTCTGATAATTTATCTTAACTATGAAAGCGGGTCACCTGAAGAATTTGAGCCCAAAGAACCCGAAGCTGTTGAAACCAAACCAGTAGAAACGAAATTAACAAAAACCGACCCCGTTGAAAACATTACAGACAAGTCCACTGATGGTACTCCCAAGTTGCTGGGTAATACAGGCACACATGTTTTTCACAGCTCTGATTGCAAATTTTCAAAAAGCAAAAAATGTACTGCTGCTTTTGACACCAGGGAAGAAGCAATCCAGAAAAGTTATAAACCTTGCGGCATATGTAAACCTTAAACGGGAACAAAAATTGAAAGTATTTGATGATAACTCAAAACAGTTCGAAGTGAGAAATTCTGTCATCATTGTCAAAAATTGATAAATGCTGACGGGAGTGAACTTGTTAAACCTGTAGACAAATAGAGGTATAAAAGATGAGGTTGTTATGTTATTTTTTAATTCTATTTTTCACTAATGTTGTTTTATTGGCCTGTCATCGCAAGCTTTATACCAAGGGCTGCAAATGTGGCGGCGAATGATCGCTGTAGCCAGATAATTATCTTTGGTGAGTTGACAACGTGTCTTCTAACTCCATTTGCTGATATACCATACAGGATGAAAATAATTAATGTCATAGCCATGAATACAACGCTCAGAATAAACATATCAAACAGTGGCGATGAAGTGTTTGGGGAGACAAAAAGTGGCAGGAAAGCCAGGAAGAATATCGATAGTTTGGGATTAA
The DNA here is from genome assembly GCF_014237455.1 of Desulfobacula sp. Taxonomy (GTDB): domain Bacteria; phylum Desulfobacterota; class Desulfobacteria; order Desulfobacterales; family Desulfobacteraceae; genus Desulfobacula. Next base: position 10,161 of record NZ_JABZFL010000099.1, read on the forward strand.
GGATATTAATCAAAAACCCCCTTGTTGCAATTTGTCTTAAACCGTTTTTGTGGAAAGGGGAATTAAATTTAAGTGCTCCTGTGTCACGCCACATTAACCATGCAAGATAAAGCAAATAGGCAGCACCAGCATATTTAACCGCCTGGAAGGCGACAGCACTCATATGAAGAATGGTAGATAATCCAAGTATGCTTGCAGACAGGTGAGGGATAATGCCTGCTGTGCAACCGCAAGCTGCGGCAATACTTGCTCGCCACCCAAGAAAAAGACCTGTTGACACAGTATAAATCACTCCTGTTCCCGGTATCAGAACCACGATCAATGATGTAATTAAAAATTCTGTGTTAAACATTACCATCTCCTATTAAAATACACATAACTCAATTGGTGAATATATCATGTCATTTGGAAAAAAGAAGGCCGCATGAATTTTCTTACTGCCGGTTTCTTTTGTAAAAATAAATCACCACTAAAAGCCGTGATTTTTTATCCCCAAGGCTTTTGCCGGAATGGGGAACGCAGGAGTCAAAGTAAACATTGTCGCCCTTTTCTAAAACATACGTCTCTTCTCCATATAAGAATTCAAGGGTGCCTTCCATGACATACATAAATTCTTCGCCCTCGTGGGAGTACATTTTTCTAATCTCCCAGGGCGCATGGATGATAAAGGGTTCCATGTTTTTCCCCGGCTTGTTTTCAGCCAGGATTTCATAATCATATCCGGAAAACCGTGAGGTTTCTTTAATGATTTTCCGGTTTTTTCCTCTTGAAAGGCAGAGTCTCACATCCGTTGGAGGTTTTATGTTTTTTGAAAGTATGGTGGTTACTTCAACCTCGAGGGCACCGGCTATTTTGGTGAGAGTGGAATAGGGCGGTGCCTTTTCAGACCTTTCAATTTTAGACAGGTAGCCTTTTGTCAATCCGGTTCTTTTTGCAAGGGCCTGCAGGGTGAGCTTTTTCCGGGTTCTAAGCTTTTTGATATTATTGGAAATGATTTTTTCATCCATGGCAGCAGCTTTTGTATTTTTAATTTTTTTGTCAACCGTTTTTTATTTTTTTGGAGTAAAGGTTAATTTGTGGGAGGGGTAAAAGCCAGTACCAAAACAAGCTGAAAAAGACTATAAGGTTTGCCATGAGCATGTCAATAAGATGATAAAAGGCTCAAAGATTTTTTCAGGATGGCTGGAGAACGGTGTGTTCTCCAGCCAGGCATGGAGGTTAGAGGGCTGTTTCCGGGTGAAATACATTGACTTCTTTTAAGTCTTCTCCCAGATACTCCCGTTCATTTGGCCCCAATATTCCCAAGGACAGGCAAATTAAGGTCCATAAATGAACCACAGGGTACTCTCCGCCATAGTGCTCGCTGAGTTCATGGATTTGAGCATGGCAATTATGACAGGCTGCAATGCAGTAATCAGCACCCGTGGCCTTAATCTGTTCGTCTTTTATTTTTCCGTATTCAAGGCGCTCGTCTTTAAACCCTGATTGAAGGAAACCGCCGCCGCCGCCGCAGCAATAATTATTGGATTTGTTTGGTTGCATATCTATAAAATTTTCTTCTCCGACAACTGATTTAACAACAAACCGCAAATCTTCGGCAATAGGATCTCCATAGCTTTTTCTTACGATTTGACAAGGGTCCTGTACGGTGAATTTTATTTTAAGGTCTTTATTCCAGTCGGAATTGACCTTTAATTTCCCTTCACGGATCCATTTTGCATAATATTCGTACATGCTTTTAACGTCAAAGTTATGCTCAAGGTTGAATTTTTTCAGTCCTGACAGGACTGAGAAAGTGACGTGACCTCACTCGGTATTGAGATAGGTCTTACAGCCCAGTTTGTTGGCCTGGTCCACACTGATGCCTGTTGTATGCTTCCATGCATCATCATCAGCCAGGAACATGCAATAGTTTTCGCCTCCCCAACCCCGGCTGCCATAGGTCCAGTCAACACCTGCCAGATGGAGGATCTTCCACAGGGGTACCATTTCATCGGGTTCCGTCACAGGTTCCCTTGAGTTCTGGTTCAGGAAAAACTCAGCCCCTTCCTTGTCAATGGGGGCCTGCATATCGGCAAATTCCGGCTGGGCCTCCTGGTATTCTTCCAAAACATCCTCAACCACAAATTCAAAATCTTCCGGGGAGGCTGCCATGGCGCTGCAGCTTTCATTTTTCATGGCCGCGTCACAGGACCCGAGGATTCCCTTTGGTCTTTCTTCTCTGGGGCGCATCTGTCGGGCATTAAAAATCAATTGGGGGATATCGATCTGCATGGGACATACATAAATGCAACGCATGCACATGGTACACATCCAGGGCCAGTTAGATGCGGCAATTTCCTCATCCATACCTAATGCAGCCATTCGAAGAAATTTTCTGGGATCCATATTATCAAGTCCTGTGGCAGGACACCCTGATGCGCATGCACCACAAGTTAAACAGGCACTTAAATTGCCGCCGTCCGGCAGCAACTCTTTGACTTTATCCAAAAAAACATTTTTTCGTTTCGTATTTCCAAGCTTAAGGACGGCTACCGTCATTGCTTATTCCTTTCTATTTTTAATGGTAATCGTGAGTACCTACAACAACCTCAATACCGGTTTTTTCCTCTATGATGCTTGCCAGATCCTTTGCCCCGGTATAGGGACATCCTGGTACGGCATTGGTCAGGCAGGAACTTAAATATATTTTATCAGGTTTGATTTCAGATAATTTCATTGCCATGCCAATGGCGGGAACAACAGTTCTTCCGGGACATTCACATTTAACAAAGGCAACAACCTGTGATGGAGTTTCAAATGTACCATCACCCAGGGAGGCTGCTTTCAGGCACCGCCACTCGCCGGGACACCCGTAACCCTGGTCCATATAAGAACCACATCCGACAACCGCTACTTTTTCCATTTTTAAATTTCTCCTTGATATAGAGTCCTTTGTTTTTAAAACCAAATCTTAAATAGAAAGAGCATAATGCATGCCAAAAAATGCGTTGTTCAATATTTTTAAAAATAGTTATAAAATTAGCGGGTTATGATTTTAAAAAGACTCTTTTTGTTTTGCAGGGTTGCAGACATGCGATCATTCATTCATCAATAGTTTTAAATCTGCGACCTGTCCGTGGCTATCCCAAGTGATGAGGAAGAAGAGATCATTACCATCCCCAACAAAAGTATTATCGGAGAAATCCTTCTTATGCAGTGAGTCTGGCTGTATTTAATGCATTAAAAGAGAACGGCATTGATATTCCGTTCCCACAAAGGGATGTAAGAATTGTATCAAAGGTATAAATCGGATTTTAACCTCATTGCAATCTTTACGATTATAATTATATTAACATCATAATAACTATTAAGAGCAAAGGTTTTTATTATGGTGAAAAATAAAGAAACAGAAAGTAAAGCCGCTGTGAAAAAACAGACCCTGATGGGTGCAGTCCTGCTGTCATTGTGCATTGGGTTTATCGGCGGAACCGTATATTCTTCATTTAAACTTGCTTCTGATAAGCAGGTGCAGCAGGAAAAAGTTGCCGGTGTAAACAATCAGGAAAGAGAACAACAGGACAATTCAATTGAGTTTTCTTCAAGAATATTAAAACTTGAACAATATTTAGAGCAACACCCCAAAGATGCAGAGGCATGGGCTCAGTTGGGTCACCTTTTTTTTGATTCAAATCAGATAAAAAATGCCATTGAGGTCTATGAAAAATCTTTGGCAATAGAGCCGGGAAATACAGGGATCATCACTGATTTGGGGGTGATGTATCGAAGGAATAAACAGCCCCGAAAGGCCATCGAAGCCTTTGACAAAGCCATTTCAATCGATCCCGCCTTTGAAATCGCACGATTTAACAAGGGTGTTGTGCTTTTGCATGATTTAAATGATGTGGCGGGTGGCATAAAGGCATGGGAAGAGCTTGTTGAACAAAATCCCATGGCCATGGCTCCCAACGGGGGGTCAGTTGATGCCCTGGTTCAGAGAATGAAAAAGCAAAAATAGATATCCCGGTAGGGGATTTATGGATCAATTCATACCGGATTGGCGAAAGCTTAAAAAAGAATTGGATCGAATCAGCCTGTAAAAAGGCCGCTTACAGCCTTGATGCCAGTACAGCAGCACCAATGGCACCATTCTCCTGGGCAAAATCCCCCACAATGAGTTCAAATCCAAGACGCTTTTCAAGGGCCGTTATCATACCTTTGTTTTTTGCTACACCACCGGTCATCATTACCGGTTCTTTGATGTTGATTTTAAAAGCAAGGATGGCAACACGGGCGGCAGCAGATTCATGAATGCCGGCAATAATATTTTCCCTTTTCTGCAACCCTGCGATCATGGAAATGACCTCTGATTCTGCAAACACCGTGCAGATGCTGCTGATTTTTGACGGTTTGTCTGCCTTAAGACTGAAGTCTCCCATTTGATCCAACTCAACTTCCAGGGCATTGGCCATGACTTCAATAAAGCGGCCTGTACCTGCCGCACATTTGTCATTCATGGCAAAGTTTTCAACCTGGCCGTTTTTATCTAGAAGAATAGCTTTGCTGTCCTGGCCGCCGACATCAATTATTCCCCGTATATCGGGATTCATAAAATGCGCACCGGTTCCATGACAGATGATTTCCGTCATGGCCGTGTCTGCAAAATTTACGCTGGCCCGGCCATAGCCCGTGGAAACAATGGCTGTTATATCTATTTTTGAAACCCCCACTTTTTCTAAAACTGCTTCAAAAACTGTGATTCCTGCGTTTAAGGGATTATACCCGGTCGGTATGACATGGGTGCCCAGAAGTCGATTTTTTTTTATTAACGCGGCCTTGGCTGTGCTGGAACCAATATCGATGCCTGCATAAATCATGTTAACTGTTCCTTTGTTTGATGATTTCCATGAATGCATCAATCCGAGTCTCCACCTGGGATTGTGAAAAGTTTCTGGGGTCCACCATATCGGCCTCAATCATGAGAACCGGAATATTTGTTTTTTCTCGAACGATTTTCATAATATCCATCTGTCCAAAAGAGTAGGGCTTGCAGGAACGGTTTGAATGCATGACCAATCCGTTGATGTCATAAAATTTAATCATTTCAAGCACCTGGTCTGCCATCTGGTCTACTCCGATGTTCAGATAGATCCGGGTGTAGGCTTCGGCAATGGAATCCAGAAAATTATTTTCATCCGTATATTTTATGGCACTGCACCAGGCCGAAGTATAAGTGTCTGCTACAAGACAGGCATTGTGATCGGAGAATTTGTTGGACAGCCATTTGAGTCGATACCAGATGGGCAGATTGTCCCATAAAAGCCTGTATTTTTCATTGGGAACCATACTGATGCCATCTTTGATGCGCTGCTCCATTTCCTCTAACAGGTCTTTATAAAAATCAACAGCGATCTGCGTCCCCCGCAATGTGACAATCAGGGCAAGAAAAAAGAATGCATCAAAGGCAGACATGGGCGATGGATTGCGGGCAGTGGTGTTGAGAACTTTCTGCCAGAGCATCTGGCTCTTATAGGCAAGTTTGCCCACCTGTGCCATTTTTTCATAATCAAAGTTTCTTTTTGTGATTTTTTCAAGAAAGACAATATATTCATCAATCTGGGCCCGGACATATTTGGCGATTTCAGGGGAATATCGGGTATGGCAGATGGGAGTATCCAGGATAAACAGGGGCACCTTATAGAACCGGGCCTGGACTTCATACCACTTCAGCACAGTGCCGCAGATATTATTGCAGCAGATCAGCATGTCCGGTTTCGGCAGTCCTCCTATGGGCCCACCTTTGACAACCGAGCAGGAGATATCCGTCCTTGCATAGGAACACAGATCGGAACTGTATCCCATATCTTCGGCTTTTGTGCATAGATCTTCTCCCATTTTGGATGCTCCGATCATGGCCCCATGATTTTCAGGATAAACAGGGATGATATCCATTGCCACCAGAGGTTCTACCGGCCCGCCGGAAGTGATCCAGGCAACCTGTTTATTGTTCTGTTCTGCGGTCATGGCATCCAGGTAATAGGTGGTCATGATATCCCGCATTTTTTTGGCACACTTTATTTTTCTTTTGTCTGAAAGCTTATCCGGCATATGGCAAGTCCTTTTTAAATGTAATGAATAAAGGTTTCAAAACGGGTGGATAACTGCCCGAGGTTTTGCTGCTGATCATCCATTTCAATCAAAAGGGTTTTTATGTTTTCTTTTTCAAGGAATTCTTTTAAATAGGGATAATCAAATGCATGGGGGTCACAGAATTTGAGCAGCATAAAAACAACCCCGTCGGCCTTGTTTTTTTTTGCAAGGGATATCATATTCTCACCACGGGCAGTGGCCGAAGAATGTTTTGCAGGACAGATTATGCGATCCATATATCGTGTGGCAATAGCTGTCAAAGGTTCTTCATCTTCCAGAATCTGGCCCTCGAACCATCGCTGGCCTGTACAAAGGTCGTCTCCCACGATAACGCCGCCGGCCGCTTCAATGGCTGTATAGATATCAGGGGAGTCACAGATCGAACCGGAAACAACGATTCGTTTGCCATTTTGTTCAGGAGTATCCATCTTTTCTATATTGGCCGCAATGGCAGGCAAAAGATCGGCCACCTCATCCCGATCCATCACCATTGATCCTTTGACAATGGTATACAGATCAGCGCCTTTTATGATTCCAGGCTTTTGGGATTGAAGGGCATAGATTTTTGACAGGTTTTTTCTGATGAGATTGAATTTTTTAATGGACTCCCGAAGATCTGTATCGGTGATTTCTCTTCCGGCAGCTATCTCAAGGTCCTTTTTAAATTTGGTCAGAACATCCACCATATAAATTTTTGCACTCTGTGTGTTCAGTTTGACCGGCAGGACTACATCTGCAAAAAATTCATATCTCCCCTTCATGCGCCAGATGTCACTCAGGCGCTGGATGGAATCACAGGTATGGGGAAATACGGTTCCATCAAGGAAATCAAGCCGTCCTGACAGACTGTCCTCCAGCACACCCCGGACCAGGGAACAGCAATAAGTCTGAAGATGTTGTTCCGCCAGGATAATGTCTGATTTTGATGAAAACAGACGCATGGGATGAAATCCTGCCGCATATATCAATTCCTCCGGTGCATAGGAACATAAGGTCCCGACAATTTTTTTTTGTTTTGCTTTTATTTTATCAGCAAAGGCTGACACATCTTTTGTGGCATCATGAAAAATTTTGATTTCTTTCATATTAAGTATCTCCAGCGTGCTCACCTTTTTGGTGAAGCTTTTCAAACCTAAGTGTAATCAAGCTGATATCAAACAGAAAACGCATTTTTGTCTGTCGGTTTCTATATCGAACACCGGTCGACATGTCAACAGACACAAGTTGGTTCAGGATTAGGGGTGGCGGGTTTTTTCATTCCATGTTATCTTTTGTTTTTATTAAAAAAATAAAAGGTCAAGTCATGCGTCGTGTGATAAAGGGTGTCAAACCCTTTATATTCATTTTTTTTATTTGTCTTATTTTTATTATCGGGTATCGAAATCTCGAATATAACTGGCAGTGGTATCGGGTTAAATCTTTTTTGTTTATTTTTGAAAATGGAAAATTTACAAGGGGTCTGCTGCTTGAAGGGCTTTTCATCACCCTTAAGATTTCTTCTATCAGCCTTATTCTCTCATTTGTCATTGGTTTTTTGTCTGCCTTTGCAAGATTGTCTTCCTCGCCCATGCTTAGGTTAGTATCATGGCTTTATGTGGAAACCATCCGGAATACCCCGCTTTTGATCCAGATATTTTTAATCTATTTCGTGATTTCGCCGGTATTCAATATTTCTGCCTTTCTTTCTGCAGTCATTGCGTTAAGCCTGTTTGAAGGCGCTTATTCTTCCGAGATTATCCGGTCCGGCATCATCAATATCCCAAAAGGCCAGTATGAAGCCGCCCAAAGCATTGGATTGTCTGTTCCCGGTACTTACATCAAAGTGCTTATTCCCCAGATGTTGAGACAAACGCTTCCCATGCTTGCCGGCCAAAGCGTGTCATTAATAAAAGATTCAGCCCTGGTCAGTACGATTTCCATCTATGACCTGACCATGCAGGGGCAAAGAATTGTTTCTGAAACATTTTTAACTTTTGAAATCTGGTTTGTTGTGGCATTATGTTACCTGATTATTACAGCCGGTCTTTCTTTTATAATCAGACGTTTTGAAAACCAACTTAAATTTATCAACCAATAATGGTGAATGAAAAATTTCATAAGGAGATAAAAATGAAAAAGATTCTATGGTTAAGTATTCTGTTTTTATTGGTTTTAGGCGGCGCTTCATTCGCCCAGGAGAGTGTTATTGAAAAGATCCAGAAACAAGGGGTCATAAGGGTGGGAATGTCCACCTTTGTCCCCTGGGCTATGAAAGATAAGCAGGGCAATCTTGCAGGGTTTGAAATAGATGTGGCCAAAAAACTGGCCCGGGATATGGGCGTTAAGATTGAGTTCGTTCCCACAGCATGGTCCGGCATTATCCCGGCACTTCTAACCGGTAAGTTTGATGTGATCATTGGGGGTATGGGGATCACCCCTAAACGGAATTTAAAAGTAAATTTTACTATCCCCTATGACTACTCGGGCATGTCAATGGTTGCTCACAAAGCCCGCGCCAAAGGATTTTCTTCTCTGGCGGATTTTAATAAAAAAGAAGTCAGCATTGCCTTAAGACTCGGGACTACAGCAGAACAGGCAGCAAGAAAATATATGCCCAATGCCGACTTAAAGCTGTTTGAGAACGAGAGCCAGGCCCTTCAGGAGTTAAATCTGGGCCGGGTTCATGCCGTTGTGTCTTCTGCTCCCATGCCGGTATTCCATGCACTCAAATATCCGGATAAATTATTTATTCCCATCAAGGAAAATTTTACCAAGGAACCCATCGGGTTTGCCATCAGAAAAGGGGATCATGATGCATTGAATTATCTGAATAACTGGATTTTGAATATGCATGCCCAGGGGTTTTTAAAAGAGAAAAAAGCATACTGGTTTGAATCCAAAAAATGGGAAGACCTTGTTAAATAAGAAATTTCTAAAATTTACCATCATTGATATGGCAGTGATTATTTTTATTATTGCTGCAATATTTTTATTTTTTTCAAGGATGAGCAGTGCGCTTGACTATAAATGGGGATGGGATGCGATACCGTCTTATTTCTTTTTTTTAGACGATGCCACTGGAAAATTGAAAGCCAATATCCTTGTCAAGGGGTTTGCCACAACGGTTAAACTCAGTTTCTGGGCAACTCTTCTGGGATTTTTGCTGGGGACCATATCCGGTGTCATGGGGGCAAAGGGATCGTTTGAGCAGCGATTTGTCAGCAGAACCTATGTGGAAACCATTCGGAACATCCCCTCCCTTGTATTGGTCATTATTTTTTATTATTTCGTATCCAGCCAGTTTCTGGATGCACTTTATCTGGATCAATGGTTAAGAAGCAGTTCCCAGACGGTTCAACAGATAGTCGGATTTTTATTTTCAGAGCCCGGCCAGATTAATGCCTTTATCTCTGCTGTTATTGCCCTTGGAATTTACGAGGGAGCTTATGTGTCGGAGATTGTCCGAGGCGGTATCATCTCCATACCGGATGGTCAATGGGAGGCCGCCTGGTCCATCGGTCTGTCCAGGCAAAAGACATTTTTACTTGTAATTCTGCCTCAGACCTTCAGAAGGGTAGCATTTCCCCTTGCAGGGCAGTTCATATCCACCATAAAAGATTCAGCCATTGTGTCTGTTATTTCAATTCAGGAGCTGACCTTTCAGGGGATGGAACTGATGGCGGCCACCTTTTTGACGTTTGAAATCTGGATCACGATTACATTTCTTTATTTTATCCTGACATTTTCACTCTCACGATCAGTGGCTTTTCTTGAAAAGAAATACGCCTTAAAGTAATAATTGCTTAAAGAATGATATTCAGAATCCGGCGAAGCGGTTCAGCCGCACCCCAGAGCAATTGATCCCCAACTGAAAAAGCAGTGAGATAATCATCACCAAGATTCATCTTCCTGATTCGTCCCACAGGAATCGTCAATGTCCCGGTTACCGCAGAAGGTGTCAGGTCTCTGATAGTGTCTTCCTTTAAATTGGGAACCACTTTAACCCAGGCATTATTTTCGGCCAGCATGGCTTCAATTTCATTGAGCGGAATATTTTTTTTCAGTTTGATGGTAAACGCCTGGCTGTGGCATCTCATGGAACCGACTCTGACACATTGGCCGTCAATGGGAATCGGATTGTCTGACCGTCCGATAATTTTATTGGTTTCAACAAATCCCTTCCATTCTTCCCTTGTCTGACCATTATCCATTGCCCGGTCAATCCAGGGGATCAGGCTGGCTGCTAAAGGAACAGCCCAGTTTTGAACGGGAAGTTCAGGGGATCTCATGGTATGGATGACATTCTTATCCAGTTCCAGAATAGCAGAGGCCGGGTTCTCAAGAACAGGGGATGCCATTTTACCAATGGTCTGCATCTGGGTCACAAGCTCTTCCATATTTTTGGCACCGGCCCCGGAGGCTGCCTGGTATGTCATGGAAGTCAGCCATTCTATCAAATCGTTTTCAAACAAGCCGCCAAGGGCCATCATCATGAGGGATACGGTACAATTGCCGCCGATATAATTTTTAATGCCATCGGATAAGGCATCATCAATGACCCTTCGGTTCACAGGATCAAGGACAATAACGCTTTTATCATCCATTCTCAAGGTTGATGCCGCATCAATCCAGTATCCGTTCCAGTTTTGTTCAGCAAGTCTGGGCCGGACAGATTCTGTGTATGATCCCCCTTGGCAGGACAGGACAATATCCATGTCCAGCAGGCTGTCTATATCATATGCATCGACCAGTGGGGGCGTTTCAATGCCAACATCAGGGCCTTTTTGGCCAATTTGGGAGGTCGTGAAAAAAAGAGGGGTAAACCGGTTGAAATCATTTTCCTTTATCATTCTTTCCATGAGCACAGAGCCAACCATTCCCCGCCAACCCACAATTCCAACTTTTTTCATTGTCCTCTCCTTTCTCAATCCAAAATTGGCAAACTGTCAAAATCGAATGATAATTTTTAAATAAATTTCAAGTTAAACAAGATTCATACTCTTTTTTTTTAAAAGATGCCAGTGTTTACAAAAAAGCATGACCGATTAATTTAAAAATGGACATAAAAAGTCGTTAAAAATTGTAAAAAAATGGTAAATATGGCAATGTGAGAGACATGTTAACACCATTTACTCAAAAGGCGCTTTGTGTCATTCAGAATATTCCAGAAGGCAAGGTTATGACCTATGGCAGGGTAGCCGCTCTTGCCGGAAAACCAAACGGTGCCCGGCAGGTTTCAAGACTTCTTCATTCAATGTCAAAAAAATATGATCTGCCCTGGCACCGTGTTGTCAACTCAAAAGGGAAAATATCCTTGAAACCGTCCCATGGATATGAGCTTCAAAAAGCGCTTCTTGAATCAGAGGATATTAAATTTTCCAAACCTGATACCATTAATTTTAAGTGTTATTTATGGAACGATTCTGCTTCAATGAAAAGACCCTGATATAAATTTTTGTCAAAAAGACTGCCGGGCTTTTATTGCCTGTTCAAGATTTTTCATTTTCAGACCTTGCCGGGTCCACATCCGGCAGGAGTCGATTAAAAATTTTTTTTCGTTGAAGCTGTCAAGATCCTTTGGGGCAGGGGGTTTATCTTTTCTTTTCTGTGTCAGCCAGCCATGGACAATTTCCTGGCCCATGACAATGATCAACTGGCAAAGATGGGTACATCCTTTCTTTCCCCCCATGATATCGCGAATATTTTTTGAAAATCCCGATTTAATCTCAAGCCCTTTTAACTTTTCAATGGTATCAAGTGTGCTGCTGCATTCAGGCATGGGGACATGGATCATCTTGCCTTCGGCATCTTCTATCATGAGAGGATCGGGCGTTACCATCAGTTTTACATCCATATGGTGGATGATTCCCGGCCCTGTTACAGCCCCTGCCACATCAAACACGCTAATATACCGCCGGTCTTTTAATACCCCATGGACAATCATCCGGGAATTTGTGTGGGGATAGGTGGCAAGCCGGATATCTCGTGTATGTATTTTGGATTTGTTTTCTATTATTTTATTTAGCATGGACCATTATGTAAACTTTTTTTTCCTGAAAATCAAACTTGAGAGACTCTTGAGACTGTTAGAAGAGCGTTTTATCGATTGTTGCCTTCATAAGTCTAAATTTAGACTGAGAAGTTACTGGCAACAAATCGATAAAATGTGTGAACTGAATTATTTAGGTAGGGCTATGGGGATTATATAATTTGCTTTTGATTCATTAATCCAAAATTATTTTTTAACAACAAACTTTTATTTTGGAAAAAGTGATATTTCCATTCTTTTATGTAAAAAATACCCATCTCAAAATGTATATATTTCATTTGATTGTATCCCATTTTTTGTTTTAGACATAACTATCCGGTATCGCTAATGTGACGATCCTTGCTGTCTTGCACTCCCATTAAAATCGTTATCAGGAAGAATTTAAAAACTGATTTGGTAACCCTTTAATGATCGTCATTTTCCCTTCTTTGCACTTGGGGCAACATAAAAGATCATGGCCGGTCAATCTGTGCATCATCTCAAGATATGTCTCTTCTGTTTTCTGAGGTATTTTGGCATCAGGATCAATCAGCTTTCGGATAAGCTTGATCGCTTGCTTTTTATTCCTGTGTGATAAAAATCCAAAATACCGAATTTTCATAAAATTATGCGGGAGCACATGAAGCAGGAACCTGCGGATAAACTCATGAGCAGATACTGTCATTGTTTTGGATGTATTATTGTCAGCCCTGTCCCTGTATTCAAAACATACCTGGCCATTATCAATGGATTTGATCCGGTTGTTTGATATGGCTACTCTGTGGGTATAGCGGCCAAGATACTCAAGCACCTGTTCAGGACCGGCAAAAGGACGTTTGGCATAGGTGTTCCATTTCACCATAAAAAGTGACTGAACAAAACTTTTGAATTCCTGCTTAGACTTATATTTTGCCATTTTGCCTTCTAAAGACAGTTCATTATTCAAATATGCTTTTTTTAAAAGCCCAAGATATCGTTTCTTGAACTCTTTTGACAGAGACTGCACCCTGCACCCTGAACAGAAACGATTTTTTTGAAGGATTCCATCGGTTTTTATCAAAGGAGAGAGCGCCTCCTGCAACAAGGCAATGAATATGAAAATGATCTGTAAGCTTTTGCGACCAGGTGTGAAGAACACTAATAAACCCAAGTTGCCCTTGGACCTTCCACTGCGGATCACGTGCAAACACCTGCAATGTCTGACTGACAGCAGCAAAAAGATAACTCAACATGATTTTTGGATTAAGCAATATGATGGGATTAAGCTCATGGGGTATGGTAAAGACCATATGAAAATAATTGCAGGGCAGCAAATCTGCCGTTCGATCATTGAGCCATTTTTCTTTCACCATGGTCTGGCATTTGGGGCAGTGCCTGTCCCTACAGGAGTTATAGGCAATTCGTTCAAAACTGCAATGGTCACACTGTTCAACATGACCCCCAAGTTGAGCAGTACGGCAAATCTTAATCTTGTGCATGACCTTAAGTTTTTTGTAAGGCAGATTCGTTTGTTTCTGGTATTCCTTGCCGTAAAGACGAAAGATATCTCCAACTTCATGTTTGTTTTTCATTTTTTCCCCTCCTGATCCCCATACATACAGTCAAGAGGGCTTTTAAGTTCTGTTACTCTTTCTTGTACCAGGTGAAGATAAATGAGGGTGGTTTTTATGGAAGAATGCCCAAGGAGTCGTTTGATGGTGTAAAGATCTGTTCCCTGGGTAAGGAGGTGAGTTGCAAAGCTATGCCTGAGAGTGTGTATCCCTCGTCCTCTTTTTATGCAGGCTTTTTTTTTGCGATGTCATAAGCTGAGCTGGCCCCTGAATAGCCAATGTGTTTTTCTTTATCATAACCGGGGAAAATCCATTTGCCGGGTTTATATTTTTGCCAATATACTCTGAGTTCATCAAGCAAATGACTGGATAAGACTGTATAACGATCTTTTTTGCCCTTGCCTTGTTCTACCCTGATCATCATTCTTGAAGGGTCACTTTCAATATGTCTGGGTTCAAGTCTTACAACTTCACTGATTCTAAGGCCTGCACTGTATACCGTTTTAAGCAAAGTTCTGTGTTTAAGGTTGGCTGTAGATTCAAACAATTTTTTCACTTCTTTAATACTCAAAATATTTGGAAGCTTTTTGATTCTTGGTCTTGGGGGTAATTTAAAGTTAGTCTCATCCCATTGCAGAATATTTTTATAAAAATAAGAAAGCCCAGACAAATGAACATTGCAACTTCCCCAGGATAATTTGCATTCTTGAAAAAGATGGAGCAGATATTCCTGGATCTGTTCGTTATTAATCAGATCCGGAGATTTGTTGTGAAATTTTGCAAGCCTCTTAACCGCAGCCAAATAATTTTTTATGGTGTAGGGTGAAAGCCGATGAAGAATCATGTGATTGACAAATTGGGTTCTAAGATCATGGCCCATTGTAATACCTCCTTGATAAAAATTAATAAAACCGGCCGATGATTAAGCCGCAGGAAGTATTGTAGATTTATTTTGAAAAAATGAAAATGTTGATTGAATTTTAGCAGTTGGGACGCACACTTCCGCGAAGCGGTTCAGTTCTCCCTGTAAGTCTCCCCTTTATTGAAAATTATCCAATTACACATGCCGTATCTGATTTTTTTTATCCCCAGGTGCAATAGTAAACTTGATTGGTTCAGGGAGAATCTGCTGGAATGTTCTTTATATCAGATCAACTGACCAATCGATTAATTTTCTATCTATTATAGATTGCCGTCACAGCTATATCCATTTTTATTGCGGATAGTGCCATCAGGACAAATAACATTGGCCCACACAGTAGAGCTTAAACCTACTTTTTTTAAATTGGCGTTTTTAAAATTGGCACTTTGAAGATTAGAACCACTGATAATCGCTCCGGTTAAATCAGCACCTTCAAAATTGCAATCAGACAAGTCGCATGCACGTAAATCAGCACCTTTTAAATTCGCATTACGAAAATCGCTTCCACATAATACTGACAAATGGAAAATGGTATTGGTAAGATTTGCCTTCTGAAAATTTACATTACGCAAAGTAGCATTTTTAAAATTGACACCGCTTAATTTACATTTTTTTAGAGATGCCCCGCTCAGATCACTCCTCCATATCAGTATCAGCATAAGCTACAGACATTAACGATAAACTTAAAATAATAACCCCAATTGTTAATAGAGAAAAAGCAATTCTCGGTCACATATCATTTTTAAGCTTAGCGCACCTGTTTTTTCATCGGAGCATACCGCCTTCAAGGTTAACAGGCTTCATGTGTCAGTTCATCTGTTGGCGCCTGATTCAGAATATCCCGTAGCTGGGTATCTTGGGAATGGATTCTATGTTAAACATGGTTTTTAAATTGTTCAAATTCCAGGCTTTTTGCAATCTGCGCTGGAAAGTAAGTAGCGAGGGATCCTGAAAATACATTATGGCAAAACCGGTCATGAAAAAATCATGCAGTCTGTCTTTAATCCTGTCTGCTTCACGGCTTGCGCGTTAAGACCGCCTGGTGTTTGAGCGTGGCGAGTTCAGGCGGTTAGCGAAAGACATCTTAGAACTTGTCACAATGGCCATCCGGCGGACGTAAGGTAAGCAGCCTGGAACGGGTTATGGTAAATTTCTTATGGCAAATATCCAGACTGTCTGAATAAATAAGGGGCAAACACTTTTGATGATTCAATAAAAGCTCTTTTACCCCTTAAATTCGTATCGGCAGGCATATTAAATTTTATCAGTTTTCAGCCAGCAGTTCAAAATGAGCTTGTGGATGGACACAAGCCGGGCAGCCTTCAAGGCCTGAAAATATTTTAACCTTCACTCCCGGCCTGCCCCAAAACCGTTTTTACTTGTTAAACGGTATCCTTTCCATCCCCTTTTTTGTTTCTCCTGGCCGTGGTTTATGGGTTCTCTTTGTTGCATTAACCGCCCTTTATGGATCTTCCTGGGTTGTGCTGACTGTGACTTCTGGATCTTTCTTTGTTGCATTAACCGTGCTTCATGGATTTTTCTGGATTGTGTTAATCGTTTTTTTTGAACTTTTATGGGTCGTGTTAACTGAGCTTTTTGAATTTTCCTGGGTTGTGGCGACCGGGCTTTCTGGATTTTTATGGGTTGCCTATGCTTTTTTTTCACCTGGCCCATCCGTGGAGGGATAATCGGCTGTGAAATATGCGTCCGTTTTACCAGCGCTCTTTTTTTTAAGTCTTTTGTTTTAGTAATAGAAATTCTTTTTTGCTGTCGCTGTGTTTTAACTTTTTCCAATGCTGAGTAATGGGGTCGAATGCGAGGAGGACTGTTAGAAAAATGATGGCGTTTACGGTCTTTTTTTATTTTTCTGATATCATGTATCCTGCCAACAGAACGGTATCTCGCCTTAATTTGGTCTCTTTGAATATTATGCAACCGAACCTTGCGATAATCCCGGTGACGGTAAAGCTGATTTCTGGCAATAATAATCGCGTGAGCATAGTTAACGTGTGATCGATGAAGATTGTATCTGGGTTGTTTGGGAAATCGGTGACTGTAACGGCCCCAATGGCGGTGACTATAATACCTTTCATACCAAGCCAACGGATACCATCCAATATAGATACCGCTGCTGACCCAGGAAACCCGACCGGGATACCAGCCAAAGCTGATGCCGACACTAGATAAGCTAACGCTTACAATCGGGGGCGTCCAATACCAACGTCCACTTGTAAAAAGCCAACTCCCGTAGTGGTGAGTAACATACCCAAAAGGTTCCGCCGGGATCCAGCACTGGTCTCCATTCCAAAGTGTCCAATGGCCGATCGAGTAGGGCGACCAACCGACTGCTATCGCTGTGGGGCGCCAAAACCTATGGTGCCTGCCTCTATAATAGACGTTTTCCCAAATTCCGTTTTTATCAAGCGCATAGGCTTCATAGGTAAGATTATTTGGCAAGTATTTTCGAGACTCCTGGCTGCTCAAACGGGATTGCCAGATATTTTCCCTCATGTAATTCCAGTTGTTCCAGTTGACATTTAACAATGGTTCAGATGTCGATATTCCAATATCATCGGCCATCAATGCGGATGAGCCAGCTAAGACTTCGTATTCAGTATCACCAGAATTATGAACAAAATCCAAACGACCCTTCAGGGCTATAAATTCCGCAGAATTTTCTCCAACCGTAACGTCGAAGACAACTTTATCTGAAGAGTGGGCGGTTCCGAATGGAGTAATAACTTCAATCTCGGTCTGAAAGTCGGAACTCTGAAAGCGTGCCGTGCCGGATAACAAGTGTATGGAAGTAACATTGGCTCCAAGTCTTTCAACCCGTACCTGTGTATTTTCCCTCATTCTTAAAAGAGTGTAATTCGGAATAATTATTTCCACCCGGGTCTTTTCAGAGGAAGATATAAGATCATTAACCCCGAATGGTGAATCTTCAATCAAGGAAATCCAATCTTGCTTCTCTTCAACATATCGAAGCAGTTCATTGCCTTCGATCCGGGTAATACGTCCGACAAATGCAGCATCTTTAGAAAAAACGACCGCAGAAGTAAATAAAATAAACAGTGTTACCAGGCAAATTATTTTTTTCATGATAATCTCCAATTTTAGTTTATTAATTGATCGTTTTGATCATTTATTAAAAAATAATAGAGCAAAGGGTGTGCCAAAAATAAAAATATCTTTTAATAGATTGAATTTACAGCAGATGTTTAAATATTATGCAAAATAAGCATTGATACTGAACCGGTGATATTGTGTACTTTTTACTCAGGACGATGTATCCAGGTGTATATAAATTACCCATAGATGGCGGGGAAAATCGTAACAAACAAAACTGACCACATCACTTCCCAAAAACTACACCATCACAAACTTACCAATAATTTGTACCATAAATACATTGGCGCCTAACAATCTTATTTTTGTTCAAATCCGGGAAAATAATTTTCAGAATAAGGTGGGTATATTAAATTTAATTTTCATTTGGACTTGAGCAGCTTCAATTCGTTTTTGAAAATCTTTACAAGCAGGCTGTAAGCGTGCTTCCACAAGAGTATAAATCACTTGGAGAGCTGATATCCATTGATGGTAGTTTGATTGATGCTGTTTTTTCAATGTATTGGGCTGATTATCGCAGAGGATCTAAAAAAGCTAAAGCCCACTGCGGGTTTGATATTAACAGAGGTATACCAAATAAAATATTCCTGACTGATGGCAAAGCAGGCGAACGTCCCTTTGTAAGCCGTATACTTTCAAAAGGTCAAACAGGAGTTATGGACAGAGAATATCAGTTTCATAAGGATTTTGACCTGCTTCAAGAAGAGAATAAACATTTTGTCTGCCGAATTAAAGCAAAAACCATGAGGACGATCTTAAAAGAAAATGCTATTGATCCAGATAGTCAAATTTTCAACAATATGGGAAAGGCATAACCAAATTAATCAAGATTCCATTACATTTTATTTGACAATCTTTTCATGAAAAGGAAAAAAGCAGGTTACAATCGTCATGCCGTCACATGCAGGTCCGGCAATTTTTTTGCAGTCTTGTATTGAACCCGGACAGGCGTCCTTGTTTTTGGGAATACGTTGACATCGGTTTGATGTCATGGAGATTTTAAAATTATATCTTTCTGAAAATATTTTCATTCGCAGAAGGTCAGCTCCTTTTCCCCCCGCATTAAAATCAAAGGGTCGTTTTGATGAGTAATCCAGTATATCCTGGGTGGAGAAAAAACCTTCAAAAATTCTTTTTTGGGCTTCTTCGGTAAGTCCGATCCCATGATCTTTTACCACAAATTCCACACCTTTGTCTTTTTGATGCGTAAAGATCTCTATTTTTCCTCCATCCGGTGTGTTTTCAATGGCATTCCGAATAAGGCCATCCACAGTTTTTCTTAATGGTTCAGAAGGAATCCATATCGGGGAAGAAGCTTTAAGATGGGTCACCAGAGAGATATTTCTATGGGCCATATCAGGCTGAATGGCTTTGATCCTTTTTTCAACAAACGGATTCAGAAAAATATTTATGACAACAGGATCACGGGTGCTGAAAATGTCTTCAATCTTTTGTCTTACTTTGGCAATAACCCCTTTTTCTCCGGTTTCCTCTGCAATAAGGGCTTCAAATTCATCCTGGCATTGTTCAAGAATAAGGGAAAAGAATTCATGATGAAAGACTTCCTTTTTTTCAACAATATCATAGACTTCACCTTCAATCCCAATAATACGATCCAGGTTTCTTTGTATCCTTTCAAAAGTTGGCCGCCATGTTTCTTCGGGAAGATCCCTCAGCCTTCTTGAAAGGATTTTAAAAGAGCTTAAAAGAATTGCCACAGGCGTCTTCAGTTCATGGGACAAATGGCTGATCATTTTATCTTTCGCACGGTTCAGGCTTTTTAACTCTTCATACGCTTTTCTCAATTCCCTTGATACCCTGGCATTTTCGATTGAAAGCGCAACGGTAGCTGAAAGAGTGTTCAAGGTTTCAAGGTCTGTATCATCAAAATCCCCTGTTTTTTTATTATCGGCTGCCAGTATGCCAATAATGCGATCTTTATTCCTTAAAGGAACTAATACGACATTTTTAATTTTGTATCCGATTTTTCGGTCCCTTGATTGATAGTGGCTCAGGTCATCGGAAAAGTTATTGACAATCATGGGATTGCCGGTCTTTACCACCTGACCGGACAGGAGCTCATCCAGTGAAAAATGAGCTTTTTCAATACGTTCCCGTGTGTTTGGATCATCGTGGGCGGCACTTAAAAAATAAAATCCTTTTTGACTCTTATCCAGTAAAATTGTATTGGCGCTTTCAGTACCAAGGAGTTCTTTGATTTCAGTGTTTACGTAAAAAAGGAGTTTTCTTAAGTCGGGGTATCGGGGTAGCGCCTGGCTGATTCGGTTCATGGCGCTGCGATTGCGTTTGATCCGTTTTTCCATGGTCACATCCCTGAGGACAATAATCATCCCTTCAGGATTATTATTCTGATCCTTGTCCACGCCGATTCGAATTATCACATCCAAAATTTTGCCGTCTTTTGTAAGCCGTTTGGTGTTTATTCGCAGGACGTTTTTTCGGATGGGCAGGGCTTTAATCCTGTTGATCAGTTCATCCCTAAGGAAGTCAGGGATATATTTCCCCCCTTCTTCACCTTTCAATTCTTCTAACGTCCAGCCAAAGGTTTTGGTAAACGCTGGGTTCAAATAAGTAATCTGCCATTTTGCATCCCTGACAAGGACGGGATAGGGCAGGAATTTTAAAAATCTCTTATAGTTTCTTCTTGCCGTCCGATTGACCTGTTCGGTTTCTTCGGATTTCAGGGATTCTTTTTCCAGGGCTTTTATCCTGAGCTCTAATTCTTTATATGTGGGGTTTTGAATCATTGCATTCCCTGACGAAGTTAGAAATATTAACAAAAGATGGTATAAATAGCTTTGATTACCAATTGCTGTTAGTACTGTAAAGAAAAATTTATTTGATTTTTTAGTGATTTCAAGTTAAAGGCATTCTTTGAACAAAAGTTTTTGTACCGCCAAAAAGGAGGAAACATGGACAGCGAATCATATGGACAACACATTATTTTTATCACCATTTTAATATTTATTTTTTTCTTGAGCTATTGTTCACTCCCGGAAACTGATACTTTGATGAGTGAGCACAAAATATCAAAAAAAGCGCAAACCAAAATTCTTCAGCCCCGAAATAATGAAGAAAAAGCAGTTCAAGAGGAATCTGTTGTAAAAAAATCCGAGGAGATTAAATCGGATACAACTACTGCACCAACTGAGGAATCGTCTGTTCTCTTACAGGAAGCCAAAGTTGAGGAGCAAACGATTAAAACCGTAACAGGGAATGGGGAAAAAATACTGCAAATAGATGTAATTTCAATGGAGAATCCCTTATATAAAGTACATAAAAAAGGGATCGTACAATTTACCCATAAAAGGCATGTGGAAGAATATTTAATTGCCTGTGGCAGATGCCACCATGATGAAACAGGAAAACCATTGAATTTAACTGCTAATGATGATCCCAAAGGATGTATTGAGTGTCATAAGGAAACAGAGAAACCAAAGGGTGAAAAACTTGAGAAAAAAGAAAAAATAGCAAAATATCATTTTGAAGCCCTCCATGCCAACTGCATTGACTGCCACAAGGATTATAACAAGAAAAAAGGGGATCCCAAGGGCAAGGTGCCGGCACCGGCATCCTGCACAAATTGCCATCCAAAGAAATAAGCAATACTGGCAAACCAGCCGAATTGTCAGGCATAACAGGCAAAGTTCTGTCTGGATCAGATATCGGGATTGGTTTTTTTGGAGTTGTGACGCCAGCAGTATTGTTTACTGCATCCAGGCATCATAAATGTTTTTTCAATGGTCTGTTTATGGGCAAAATTGTCGAGAATCTTTAATGCATTCCCGGTAACAAAAGAGATGAGTTTAATATCGCTCTCAACGATTAAATCCGCAGGTTTCGTAGAAATAGCACCACATACCAGAACGGAAACCTTCATTTTTTTAAGAATTTTTATCAGATCAGAAGGTATTGCAGGCTTAAAGGATTTATATTCTTTTTTTATTATCCTCTGGTTTTCAATTTGCGTGACAAGAAGTGTGCCCGCAGCATCAAAAACAGGCGAGACTCGGTTTCCCCAGACGGTTATTGCTAGTTTCAATGATATCCTCCATTTGTTCTGATTTCATACGAAATGCAAAGCATGTGCCTGAATGAAATATTTTGGATAAATTGATTATATATCTTTAAATATTAATTAGTTAAAGAAAAAAGGAACCCAGATGGTTTAATTGGGATAATGAAAAGAGTCGCAAAAGTAAGACGACTCTCATTGCAAGCGTTGCAATAAAAGAAGATGCGGTCTTATAAGGTCATTCCCAGCTTCTTAATCCTTCTGAAAAGGGTACTTTTATGGATACCCAGATCTTTAGCTGCAGCACTGCGGTTATAATTGTTGCGTGCCAGAGCATCGGTAATGAGTTTAATTTGTGCTGATTTAACAGGATCGCTATCGATATTTTCATTGATATTGGATGGCAGGGATAAAAATCCGGGTAAATGATTCAGTTTTATGTAGCCCTCGGAACAGAGGACGAATGCATGTTCAATGATATTTTCAAGTTCCCGGATATTGCCTGGAAATTCATGGGACATAAATGCCTGAAGGACTTTTTTGTCAATTCCCTGGATAAATTTTCCCTGGCGGATATTCATCTTCTGGATAAATCGATCCACAAGAAGGGGGATATCTTCCATTCTATGTCTTAGCGGTGGTAAGGAAAGCCGGATAACATTAATCCGATAATAGAGGTCCTGTCTGAATTGGTTTTGTGAGATAAGGTCAGAAAGTTCTCTGTTGGTTGCTGCAATGATTCGTATGTTGGTCTTTTCCTGACTCAAGGCACCAAGGGGGGTGAACTCATGATCCTGAAGAACCCGAAGAAGGCTGACCTGAAAAGCCGGACTCGTATCTCCGATTTCATCAAGAAAGATAGTGCCGCCATCGGCAAGGGCAAATTGGCCGGGTTTGTCCTTCATGGCATTGGTAAACGCCCCCTTTTTGTATCCAAACAGTTCGGATTCCAGAAGTGTATCGGGAAGTGCCCCGCAATTTATGGCAATAAACGGTTTTTTTTCTCTGTGGCTCGTATTATGGATGGCCCGTGCAAGCAATTCTTTTCCCGTGCCGGTTTCTCCCTCTATCAGAACCGAAGAATCACTGTCTGATATCTGGGGCAGGATATTAAAGATATTCTTCATGGCATCGCTGTTGCTGATCATATCTTCCATTTTAAATTTTGTTGAGAGCTCTTTTCTGAGTTGTTCAACAAGAGAGTGATCCCTGAAGGTTTCAATTCCGCCGATAACATCCCCATTTTTATCGATCAAAAGAGAAGTGGATGCTGTGATGGGTATTTTTTTCTTTTCGATATTAATAATATAGCCGGACGAGTTGATAAAGGGGCGGCCTTCCTCCATGGTTCTTTTGAGTGCACAGCCTTCTTCACACATATTGGAACGAAAGACTTCCCAGCAATGTCTACCAATGGCATCTTTACGTGAAATGCCGGTTATCTCCTCGGCTGCCCGGTTAAAAGATGTGATTTTCCAATTATAATCTATTGTAAAAACACCATCTGATATGCTTTCAAGAATGATCTTGGTAGTATCCTCAGAAAGCGGCCCAAGCATTTTTTTATTTATCATTTTTTTTAGTCCAGTGTTTTTTGTCTTGTTTGTCACTATTTAAACCAAATGGTTGCACTTTTGCAACCATTATGTGACTGAACATCAATTATCCTTTGGTCCAGAGAATGGCTTTTCTTTTTTTTGGGATTATTTTTTGTAACGATTCGATTTTACCGTATGCCAGGCAATTTGCCATGCAGTGTTTTACGCAGGCAGGTTCCAGCCCCTGTTTGACACGACCGGCACAAAAGACACAGGCCCTGGTAAAGGTGGGGATATTGGTAATGAACAATTTGTCATTGGGAAGGGTGTGGATAAATTCTATTACTTCAACGCCTCCCGCTTTCCCGGCCGGCCTGTTATATTCTTGTTTGCAGGCCACTTCACAGGCCTTACAGCCGGTACAATATTCATAATCAATCAGCATTGCATATTCTGACATATTTTTTATCCTTTCGCCTTGTATACTTTGCACAGCATGGTTTTTATGGGAGAGCCCAATCCTGCTTTTCCTTCATGGGACATGGGGATAAGCTGGTTGACATTGACATCCCAGACACCGAAAAGCTCCGGTTCTTTACCTTCTTTCTCCGGAAACCACCATCCATGTTCGGCCATGACAATATCCGGATGGATAACCGGAGTGACCAAGGCTTTTACCGTGATTTTTCCCAGCCAGTTCTCCACGCATACCTTTTCTCCGTGCGCGATTCCATATTTTTTTGCTGTATCCGGATGAATTTCTAAGACCGGATCTCTTTGCTGTTCACGAAGCCAGGGGATTTGCCTGTGTTCCGAGTGAAAAAAGGGTCCCATTCTTCGTCCTGTGCTGAGGATGAGCGGATACTCCTTAAACAGGTCCGGCGTGCTGACAGGGCTGTAGGGCGGTTCTTCATGATAGGGCAGGGGGTCAAGCTCCCATTTTTCAAGCCAGGAGGAATAAAGCTCAATTTTCCCTGATGGCGTTCTGAATCCAGGCTTTTTGTCTTGCCTGAGCAGGCCTTTTTCATACCTGAAGTAGGGCTTGCTGGGGTGGCCTTTAGGAGGGATCATCCAGGTCTTGTCACAAAGATCTTTATAGGTCATGTCCGCAGATTCCAGAAGAGTGTCAAAGAGCTGATGAACATTGTCATAGGGAAAGTCTTTCATGAACCGTTTACAAAGCTCAAGATTGATTTCAATATCTGATTTGCAGTCACCCACTTCAACAACTTTTTTGATGGCCTGCAAGGGGACCCACCAGGCTTTTAACGAGTCTTTTTCAAGAAAGGTTGCCGCTGGCAGGATTACATCACAGAGCATGGCGGTCGGTGTCATGAAAAGATCCACACAAACAGTAAAATCAAGTTTTTTAATGGCGTCCCGCCATTTTTTGGGTTCCATGCCGGTGCAGGCAATGGGGTTGGCTGTCTGTATCCACATGCCCTTGATTTCATAGGGGTCGCCCGAAAAAATCTGCTCCAGGACTTTATCCGGCTGTGCCCATGCCCTGAAGTCTTTAATTGCGCCATAATCATGCATGCCGATCCTTTTTTCCATCACATCCGGGGGAAGACTTAAGATGGACCCGCCGGTATGATAGGGATAGGTCACCACATCATAGGCATACCGGGCAATGGCATTGCCGCCGGGGTTGTCAAGGTTGCCGGTCAGACACCAGAGATGGTTGATGGCCTGGGATGTTGGAACCGTTGACGGGATAGTATCAATGGGAAGACCCCAGTGAAGTGCGGAAGGCTTGCTTTTAGCATAGATGCGGGCGGCTTTTATGATTTTATCTGGTGCTACCCAGGTGATTTTAGAGACTGCCTCAGGCGTATACTGTTCAGCATTTTCTTTATATAAAGTCCATACAGTTTTTGTCTTTGCTTTTGAACCATTGGCAAGGGTAAGGTTAAATTCGCCCTCCATGGACGGTTTTATATCACTTTTTTGATATACCTGGTTGTCAGATTCCCATACCACAAAACTGTCTGAAACAGGATCGTGGGCGACAAAATTGATATCAGAGCCGTTTTCTTTCAGATCACTTTCTCTTAACAGGGCCGGAGAATCCTGATCAGTTCTCACAAGAAAAGGAGAATTGGTCCATTTTTTAATAAATTCCATGTTGATCAGGTCTTCTTTGATCATGACATGGATAAATCCAAGGGCAAGTGCGGCATCTGTTCCAGGTCTTAATTGGAGCCAGAGTTTTGCCCTGGAGGCAATCCAGGTGCATCTGGGGTCAATGACCAGAACCTCGGTGCCCCTTTTCATCAGATCAATGTACCAGTGACCAAAAAAGCCGTCCGGGCAGGTCGCGGGAAGGTTTTGACCCCATATGGTAACGGTTTCAGGGATTTGGTATTCAGGGTCATCGTATCTTTTTTCATGCCACTGGGACGCATCCACCACGGCAAAATCTCCCTGGGTAATGGACATCATCATCAGGCGAGGCGTATAGCAGGAGATGCCTGAAAGGCCGAACATCCAGTTGGGGCTCCCATAGGCATAGGCCAGCATGGAGATCCATCCGCCGATATCCCGCCCTGTTCCCTGGTGAAAGATAACAGATTCAGGACCATGGTCATCCCTTATTTTTTTCATTTTCTCTTCAATCAGATCAAAGGCTTCATCCCATGAGATTTCTTCAAATTTGCCTTGTCCGCGTTCTCCGACCCGTTTCAACGGCTTTTTAAGTCGGTCCTTATGGTACATGTACTGTGTCATGGAAAGGCACCGGGAGCATAATCTTCCCTGGTTCCAGGGATGATCCGGATCTCCTTCCACCTTGATCACTTTATTGTCCTTTACATGAACCAGTATGCCACAGCCGCCATGACACCCCGGACCAGGTGACCAGGTCGTTGTTTTAATTATTTTCACTCCATTATCTTTCATGGTAATCTCCCTAATTGAGCCCCAGTTTTGAGTATAGTAAAATTTTTAAAAATAACAAAAATTGAAAAATGAAACAAGAACAGAAAAATTGAAAGGCAGAATTCTCTTGATTTTCTTGCTATTTACGTTTGATTGTGGCATCTATAAAAATTCAAATAAAGAAATGGTAATTCAATATAGAGAAAGCTTTCACAAGGAGTAAGTTTAATGGAACAGCGGTATCATCCTGAATTGGTAGAACCTGAGTGGCAGGCATACTGGAATAAACATCAGCTTTTTAAAGTCACTGAAGATTCCTCAAAAGAAAAATATTATCTGTTAGAGATGTTTCCTTACCCTTCCGGTAAAATACATATCGGTCATGTGCGTAATTATACCATTGGTGATGTGGTTGTCAGGTACAAACGGATGAAAGGCTTTAATGTTATTCATCCCATGGGGTGGGACGCATTTGGCATGCCGGCTGAAAATGCAGCCATTGCGAATAATACCCATCCTGCTGCCTGGACATATGACAATATAGGCGCCATGCGGGAGCAGCTTAAAAAGATGGGATTTTCATATGACTGGGACCGTGAAATCGCCACCTGCCGGCCGGAATATTATAAATGGGAGCAATGGCTTTTTCTTAAAATGCTTGAAAAAGGAATGGCTTATCGAAAAGAATCCTATGTGAACTGGTGTGAAAAATGTCAGACGGTTCTTGCCAATGAACAGGTTGAGCAGGATAAATGCTGGAGATGTTCCCAGACGGTTCAGCAAAAAAAACTGTGGCAGTGGTTTTTTAAAATTACAGATTATGCCGAAGATCTTCTGGTCCATTGTGATAAACTGCCGGGATGGCCTGATAAAGTAACCGTGATGCAGAAAAACTGGATTGGCAGAAGTGTTGGATCTCAATTAAAATTTAAAATTGATGGCAGGGATGAAGATATTGAGGTTTTCACCACAAGACCGGATACGGTTTTCGGTGCAACCTTTATGTGCCTTGCTCCGGAACATCCGCTGGTTGAAAGCCTTTCAAAGGGGACACAAAAGGAAAACGAAGTGGCAGCGTTTGTTCAAAAGGTATCCAGCCAGGAAAGATCTGCCGAAGGCATAGAAAAATATGAAAAAGAAGGGGTTTTTATCGGTACCTATTGTATTAATCCTGCAACCGGTGAGAAAATTCCGGTTTACACAGCCAATTTTGTTTTAATGGAATATGGAACCGGTGCCATCATGTCCGTACCAGCAGGGGATCAGCGGGATTTTGATTTTGCCAGGAAATATGGTCTTGACATCAGGGTGGTGGTGCAGCCGGAAGGGGAGAACCTCAACGGAAGCACCATGAAAGAAGCCTACACCGATGAGGGGGTGATGGTAAATTCCGGTGAATTTAATGGACTGGACAGCAAAAAAGCCATAGATGTCATGACAGACTGGCTGGAAAAAAAGGGCAGGGGAAAGAAAACGGTTTCCTATCGATTAAGAGACTGGGGGATTTCAAGACAACGGTATTGGGGCGCGCCGATTCCGGTTATTCACTGCCCGGATTGCGGTGTGGTTCCTGTCCCCGAGACCGATCTTCCCATAAGACTTCCTGAAGACGCAGATTTTCTTAAAAAAGGGGGGTCTCCCTTGCCGACGCTTGATTTTTTTGCAAAAGCCACCTGTCCGGAATGCGGCAGACAGGATGCAAAAAGAGATACTGATACCATGGATACCTTTGTGGAGTCTTCGTGGTATTATTTAAGATATTGCTCACCAAGATATGAAGATGGTATGTTTGACCCTGAGGCCGTAAAATATTGGGCTCCCGTGGATCAGTACATCGGTGGTGTAGAACACGCGGTGCTTCACTTATTATATTCAAGATATTTTATGCGGGTATTAAATACGCTTGGAATGATTGATTTTAAAGAACCGTTTACCCGACTGCTTACTCAGGGCATGGTCTGCAAGGAAACCATGACATGTCCTGACCATGGATATCTTTTTCCCGAAGAAGCGGTGAAAAATGTTGAGGACAATCTTGTGTGCACAAGATGCAACAATGATGTAGAGGTCGGACGGGTTATTAAGATGTCCAAATCCAAGAAAAATGTGGTTGATCCCAATGAACTGCTTGGAAAATATGGTGCCGATGTGGTCCGGTTATTCTGCCTGTTTGCAGCTCCTCCTGAAAGAGATCTTGAATGGAGTGAGGACGGGGTTGAAGGCAGTAACAGATTTGTAAACAGGGTGTGGCGTCTTGTACTGGAATGCTTGGAAAAGATTGATGGATCAGACGAGCCCTTTACCGGCCCAGCCTCCGACCTGTCATCAGCACAGGCAAAAGATCTCTATATCAAGGCAAACCAGACCATACAAAAGGTCACGGATGATATTGATAAAAGTTTTCATTTTAATACAGCCATTTCTGCTGTAATGGAACTTGTAAATGCATTGTACGTGATTGATCTTGATTCCGCAGACACTGAGTTGAAAAAAGTGATTCGGTTCAGTCTTGAGAACACCCTGTTACTATTGTCTCCAATTATCCCGCATTTTTGTGAAGAGCTTTTTAAAAGATTAGGCAAGAATGGATCAATTATAGAGCAATCCTGGCCCGAATACAGAAAGGATTCTCTAAAAACAGACGATGTTCTTGTTGTGGTCCAGGTAAACGGGAAACTTCGATCAAAATTTACAATCAATGCAGACAGTGAAGAGACTGAGATCAAAGAAACAGCACTGGCTGATAAAAAGATCAAAAAACATATGGGTGATAAAGAACCCAAAAAGGTTATTCTTATCAGAAAAAAACAAACACTTATAAATATTGTGGTTTAATATGAAAAATTTAAAATGGGTTTTATTCGTTTGTGTACTTGCACTTTTTGCATCCTGCGGTTACCAGTTTGAGGGCGGCGGATATATTAAAAATGATGTGACGCGTGTCGCTGTGAAGGTTTTGGAGAATGAAAGTTCTGAAACAGGGGCAGGTATTGCCTTTACCAATGCTCTGATCCGGGAGATTATTCAAAAGACCGACACGAAAGTTGCAGATGAATCCCAGGCAAGAGCTGTTTTTGAAGGAACAATCAAAGCGATCACCTTCGCTACCCTGTCACGTTCAACTACGGAATCTGTGATAGAAAGAAGGGTCACCGCCACAGTTGATCTGAAACTTACAGATAAGGATGGTGACGTGATCTGGTCTGTCAAGGATTTTACTTCATATGAAGAATACACTGTATCTGAAGATAAGATCACTGATGAAAGTGATAAAAGAGAAGCTGTGGATAAAATTGCCACAAGAAGCGCTGAAAAATTAATCAGTAGAATGATGACTAATTTTTAGAATGAAAACACTAAAGACAGGGATTACACCTTGTCAGTGAAAATCCTGTCTTTAGTTGGTTGAACGAAAAAAAATCCGTGAATGCTATGTATTCATGAACTTGAATAGTCTTGAAATTTTTCTGGAAGCAGTCTTTTTATGAATAACGCCCTTTTTAGCGGCTTTGTGAATTGCAGATTGAGTTTTTCTCATGAGTTCATCTTTGTTATCACTGCCTTCTTCTTTTGCAGCGTAAACAGTTTTTTCCAAATTTTTAAGAGTGGTTTTTACAGATCTGTTTCTAAGCCGTCTTACCTGACTCTGTTTTGCCCGTTTTTTTGCAGATTTATGGTTAGCCAACTTGGTTTTGCTCCTTGTTTAAGTGTATTGAATTTAAAATTTTGCCACATTTCAAATTTATAAAAATATATGATTTGTCGGTTTTTGTCAAGGAAAAGTTGTGAGAAAGATATTAAAAAATACGGCATTGATAAGCATTTTAACTTTTAGCAGTCGTGTTCTTGGGGTTATCCGGGATGCACTCATCGCCATGTATTTTGGCACATCTTCCCAAAGCGATTCCTTTTTTATCGCCTTCAGGCCGTTTGATCTTGTCCGAAAATTATTTTCCGAAGGAATTTTGGGTATTTCATTTGTACCGGTCTTTTCTGAAACCCTGGAAAAGGAAGGGCACTCAAAGGCTGTTGCAATGGCGTTCTCTTTTTTTTGTTTTTTATCCCTGGCGGGTATTCTTATTGTCCTTGTCGGGATTTTTTTTGCCCCGCTGATTATTAAGATGATCGCCCCGGGGTTTGTCGGATTTTCATATAAATATGGACTGACCATTATATTATTTAAAATTATGCTGCCATATTTCTGGCTGGTTCTTATCAGTGCCCTTTGCATGGGGGTGTTGAATTCTTTGGGAAATTTTGGCGTTCCTGCCATTGCACCGGTTGTATTTAATCTTGTGGTGATTTTGTTTACAATCCTGATATCAAAGTATTTTGAAATTCCTGTTATGGGCCTGGCACTCGGGGTTACTATCGGCGGGGTTCTTCAGCTTATCATCCAGGTCCCCTTTATGATTCGCCTTGGGATGTTGAAAATTCCATCGTTTCAATTTTTTCATCCCAAGGTGTTAAGAGTGATTAAAATAATGATTCCCTGTATGATTGGAGCAGCCTCCTACCAGATTAATATCATGGCGGCCTCCTTTTTTGCTTCAACACTGGATGAGGGCAGTGTGTCTTTTGTCTACTATGCAGACCGGCTGGTGCAATTTCCTTTGGCACTGTTTGCTGTTTCTGCTGCCATGGTTTTTTTGCCGGAGCTTTCAAGAAAGGCAGCCCTGGGACGAATGGATGAAATCGCAGCTTTGTTTTCGCACGGGGTGAAACTTGTGTTTTTTATAACAATACCGGCAATGGCAGGATTGATGGCCCTGAATGAAAAAATTGTTGCCTTTTTGTTCGGACGTGGGGCCTTTACTGATTTAGCCATTCACCAGACAGCAGAATGCCTGATTTTCTTGAGTTTAGGCTTGTGGGCATTCACAGGGGTTCGGTTGTTTGTCACATTGTATTATGCCTTATCCAATATAAGAGTTCCATTTTATTCGGGAATTATTGCCATAGGCTTGAACCTGATTTTTTGTTCTTTGTTTATTGACGCCCTTGGACTTAAGGGACTTGTTTTGTCCGTTTCCATATCTGCCATGGCAGGATTTGTCTATTTGTTTATCAGCATCCCCGGAGCCGTGAATATTGATAAATTTGAGATCATTGTTTCTGCTTGCAGATCACTTTTTTTATCTGTTATAATG
Source organism: Desulfobacula sp. (assembly GCF_014237455.1). GTDB lineage: Bacteria > Desulfobacterota > Desulfobacteria > Desulfobacterales > Desulfobacteraceae > Desulfobacula. The sequence continues at coordinate 41,502 of NZ_JABZFL010000099.1, forward strand.
TTTTTTCTTGTTAAACAGGCGGCAGCATTTGTTTTGGTGAAGGAGAGCAATTCGTTTTGGTTTGGAACCGGGGTGGTGGGCTGCATCTGTTTAGGAATGGTTTTTTACCTGGGTGTGAATCTCCTGATTTCAAGCCCTGAACTGAAATTGCTGAAAAAGGGAATGATACAGAAAAAATCATGAAAATGGTCGAAAAAATCGGTTTTTACATTTCAATATTTATTATCATTGTATTGTTATTTCTTATTGTTTTTTCAACAAACGGTGTCTTGGATTATAAACTGTTAAAAGGAAAGGAAACCGTTATTTTAAACCAGGTCCGGACGGCTGATCTTGCAAATCAAAAACTTGAAGATGAAGTAAAAAGTTTAAAAATCGATATGAATTATATCAAACATGTGGCAAAGCATGAACATGATATGGCTGAAGAAGATGAGCTTATCTTCAAAGACAAATCAGATAATAAAAGGAAGACACCATGAGTCAGGAGTTAAAAACGCTTGAATTTGCAAAAATTTATGAAAGTCAGGGCTATTACAAAGATGCCTTTGAAATTTATTTGTTTCTGGATGCAAAGGAAACTTCTAACGAGATCAAAGCCGGTTTAAATCGAATGGAAAAAAGGATGGAAGAGGAAGGTCAGGAAATTCATTCTGAAGAAAACATATCCGGGCTTTTTGAAAAATGGCTGATGTTGTTGGTTTTAAAACAACGGCTTGATACTTTTAAAAAAATAAAAGCACGTCGTTTGTAATAATGACTTTAAAAGAGACAAAAGGCACTTTTTTTCTTATTTTTTTTGCATTGGCAACAGCTTTCTTTTATAATCATTTTTCCCCATTCGGCATCGCATTATTTGGCCAGTGGCAGACATCAAATGGGGTTGTTAATGCTATTTCAAAGACAGATTTGGTCAATGCTTCAATTGAGATAAATAACCCTGAAATTATAAGGCGGATTATTCAGGAAAAGAAGAGAATAGTTCTGGATGTCAGACCTCTCGAATTTTACGAAGAAGGGCATCTTCCGGGAGCATTGCCCTTTCCATTAATGGAATTCGACACGGTCATCGATAAGCTGTTAGAAATGACAGATCAACAGTCTCCCATCCTGATTTATTGTTCCGGTTTTGAGTGTATGGACAGTCATAATGTTGCAACAAATTTGGAAAATATGAGATTTACGAATGTCAAGGTGTATCCGGGAGGTTTCAGGCAGTGGCAGGAAATGGGCCATGATATAGAAAAAAATGAAAAATAATAAGATTGCTATTATTTTTTTTTTGATCAAACTGATTCTCGGCATTACGTTTGTCTATGCCGGTTATCATAAGGTTACAGATCCTGCGGGGTTTGCTAAAATCTTATATGGGTATGCGATTTTCCCAGGTTTCAGTATTAATATTCTGGCCATCTCCATTCCATTTATCGAACTTATTGCAGGGTTCTGCCTGATTTTTAATATTTTGTCCAGACCAGCACTTTTACTGGTTAATACATTGCTTTTGATCTTTATCCTTATGATCGGATTTAATCTTTTGCGCGGACATCAGTTTGATTGCGGCTGTTTTTCATTCTCAAGCCACCCCCAGACCCTATCAAATATTTATTTATTGATCAGAGATCTCTTATTGCTTTTATCAGGGATTTATCTGTGGATGAAAACTAAAACAGGAGCATTGCGATGAAACTCAAAGGCAAGCCCGAATCAAAAATATCGGCAACAAAAACCAATATTCATAAAAAACGGACATCTGAAGTCCGGGATGGCGATAAAAAGTTTGGTGCCTCCCTTTTAAATAAAAATGAATTTACCCTGATTCTTTTAGGAGCCCTGCTGCTGACCATTATTATATTTTTCCTTTTTTTCAGATCTTCAGATTCTAAAGTCGAGCCGGTTAAAAAAAGTGTTTCAACTACATCCTTTACTGACCTTGAAAAGAGAATAGAAAAAATAGAACAGGCACTTGAGCTTAAGGGAAAGTTTTCCGGATCAGCCAAGGGTAATGCAGAAAAAGCTATGCCGGGTATTGATCCCATAAAGGAGCGGGTGGCACGGCTTGAAACGGCATTTTCAAGCAAATTTGATTCTTTAACAGTCAGAATGGATAAAATTGAAAAAAACATTTCTCTGTTTAAAAACAAGCCTGCTGCAACAGCGGAGACGCCAAAATCTTCAATACCGATAAAAAAAGCCATGAAAAAAACAAAAAGTGCTTCCGTGTTTCATACAGTGCAAAAAGGGGAAACCCTGTACAGTATCAGTAAAAAATATAATACCAGTATTGCAAGCCTGCTGAAACTCAATAATCTGTCCGCCAATGCAAAGATTTACCCAGGGAGTAAGATGATTGTCCGGTAGTATTTCAACAATCAGATAGAGTACAATTATTTTACCCGCTTTTGACCCGGGTAATGAAAGATTCAACCTTATTTAAATTTTTTATGCCATAGCTTTTTTCAACACCGGAAGAGACATCCACAGCAGCAGGTCTTGCAGCCTTAATGGCCTGACAGATGTTGCCGGGATGAAGTCCTCCGGCAAGAACAAGAGGTATTTTTGTTTTCAATTGAAGGGAAAGTTCATAATCCCAGGATTCTGCATTTCCGCCGGGAAGGGCCCCTTTTCCATATTCAATCAGAAAAAAAGAAGCGTTTTTGTATCTGGATGCCTGTGTCAGAAAGGGCTCTTTCGTTGCAAAGAGTGCTTTAATGACCAGCAGTTTTTTTTCTAACAGGCGGTCGACAAGGTCAGGGGGTTCATTCCCATGAAGCTGCACCCCCTTTAAAGCGCATTGATTGACTTTCTCCATGATGCTATCATAGGATTCATCTACGAACACACCAATGGTGAGGATATGATTCGGTAAAATTTTTGAGATCAGGGCGGCTTTTTGTATTGTCACATTTCTGGGACTTTTTTCAAAAAAGACCAGTCCTATGGCATCTGCGCCTAGGTTGGCACATTCAAGGGCATTTTCAGGGACGGTAAGCCCGCATATTTTTATCCAGGGTGTTTTTTGAGATGGTTTTTTGATCATAGAGTCGTCACTTAACGTTTCTGAGTTCCTTAATGAACGATTCCGTGTCTTTGGCTCTTACAATGCTTTCACCCACAAGAAAGTTGAAGATATTGAATGAGAGGCCTTTTTGTATGTCTTTAAAGGATGAGATGCCGCTGGCCTCCACAGGAATAATACCGTCGGGAAGAATCGCTGCAATCCGCGTGGAGACATTAAGATCGGTTTCAAGGGTTTGAAGGTTGCGATTGTTCATATCCACTACTTTTGCCTCGCAATCATAGGCCGTTTCAAATTCTTTTTCCGAAGTGATTTCAACAAGCGGCTCCATGCCAAGTTCTCTTACAAGGTTGATATAATCTTTGAGCTGGTCTTTGGACAGAATGGTGGTGATCAGCAGAAGGGAAGACGCCCCTGCTTTTTTTGCTTCGTAAATCTGGTAGGAAGTGATGATAAAATCTTTTCTTAATACCGGAAGATCGGTATGGGCACATACGTCTTCAAGGTCTTTTAAACTTCCTTTAAAATATTGCGATTCCGTCAGGACGGAAATGGCACGGGCACACGCTTTGGTATATTTTCTCGCATAAAGTGTTGGATCAAGGTCCGGCCTGATATCACCCTTGGAAGGAGAGGCTTTTTTTATTTCTGCAATAATACCAATGTCATCGGAGCTGCTTTTTTCCATGGCTGTTAAAAAGCCTGCTGCAAGCTTAGTCTCTTCAGCTTCCCTTCGAATCGTGTTCAGCGGTATACGGGATTTGTTTTTTGATACTTCCAAGGATTTTATTTTCAGTACCTCTTTTAAAAAGCCTTCAACTCCCATATCAGCTGTTCTCCCTGGTATAGTCTGAAAGCAGTTCAAGTTTTTCAAGCGCTTTTCCCGAATCAATGGATTGTTCCGCCAGGGTGATCCCGTTTTTTATAGTATCGGCCATTTCAGCAGCAACCAGGGCTGCACCTGAGTTTAGAATGATAATATCCCTTTTGGGTCCTTGTTTTCCTCTGAGTATTGACAGTGTGATGGCTGCATTCTCTTTTACATCACCACCTTTAAGGTCTTTTGGGTCTGCATAGTCTTCAAAGAAATCAAGAGGATCAAGATCATAGGACCGGATAGTTTCATCATTAAGTTCTGATATCCTTGTGGGAGCTGTAGTGGTGATTTCATCCATTCCGTCATGCCCGTGAACCACAAACGCTTTATGAACACCCAAAAGTTTCAGGGCCCGGGCAAACATTTCAGTTAACTGGGGGGCATAGACCCCTAAAAGCTGGCAACTTGCAGCAGCCGGATTGGTCAAGGGCCCCAGCATATTAAAGATACTTCTGATACCGCAATCCTGTCTTGCTTTACCGGCATATTTCATGGAACCGTGATACATGGGGGCAAACATGAATCCGATGCCGATTTCATTAATGGCTTCCTCAACGATTTCAGGATCCGCATTCAAATTCACGCCGAGTTCTTCCAAAACATCAGCGCTGCCGCATTTGCTTGAAATTTTTCTGTTTCCGTGTTTGGCAACCGTCACGCCGGCGCCTGCCACAACAATAGCCGTGGTTGTGGAGATATTGAATGATCCGGACGCATCCCCGCCGGTTCCAACGATATCAATGACCTTTTTAGACAGGGCCTGAATCCTTATTGCTTTACGCCTCATGGCCCTTGCTGCTCCGGCAAGCTCTTCAAAGGTTTCTCCTTTTGTGGCCAGTGCTGCCATAAATGCCCCGATCTGGGCTTCGGTGACAGTGCCTGAAAAAATATCCATGAGCATTGACGCGCTGCTGTCCTGGTCAAGGTTCTGTTTGGCTATGATTTTTTTTAAATTTTCTGTAAACGTCACGGTTTTATGCTCCTTTGATGAAATTTCTGATCAGTCTTTTCCCCAGAGTGGTCATAAAGGATTCAGGATGAAACTGGACACCCTGGGTTGGATGCTCTTTATGTCGAATCCCCATGATTTCACCATCTTCAGTCTTAGCGGTAATGGTCAGGCAGTCGGGAAAATTTTCTTGGGAAACCGCTAGGGAATGATACCGCATGACGGTAAAGGGTTTGTTGATGCCTGAATAAATTTGTTCTCCGTCAGAGGTGATTACGGATGTTTTTCCATGCATGATCTGTTTTGCATGGATGATTTTTCCGCCAAAGTTCTGGGCAATGACCTGGTGGCCTAGGCAGACGCCAAGAAGGGGAACAAGCCCTGAAAAATGTTTGACAACCTCAAGGGAGATGCCCGCATCTTCAGGACGGCCGGGTCCGGGAGAGATGACAATAGCCCCTAAGTTTAAAGCCTTAAGATCATCAATGGACACCTTGTCGTTTCTGAACACCTCCACATCCACCCCTGTATGAAGGATATAGTGAACCAGGTTGAAGGTGAATGAATCATAGTTATCGATCACTGCAACTAACATTTATCGGCCTCCGCTATTATTGCCAAGAGTAAGTTTTAGGGCCATCTCTACACTTTTTGCCTTATTTTGGCACTCCAATAATTCTTTTTGGGGGTCAGAATCATATACAATCCCGGCCCCGGCCTGAACCGTCAGTTTGTCATCTTCCATGACAGCTGTCCTGATGGTTATGGCAAAATCCATGTTTCCGGTAAAGGAAATATAACCTGCGGCCCCACCATAAACTCTTCTTTGGGTATTCTCAAGTTCAGATATAATTTCCATGGCACTGATTTTGGGTGCACCGGACAATGTTCCGGCCGGGAACGTGGCTTTGAACAGATCATAGGCATCAACACCTTTTTTCATATCGCAGGTGATATTGGATACCAGATGCATGACATGAGAGTACCGTTCAATCACCATGGTATCGGTGACCTGAACAGTTCCGGCTTTTGCCACACGGCCTAAATCATTTCTGCCAAGATCAATGAGCATGACATGCTCGGCTTTCTCTTTTTCATCATTTAGAAGCTCATCAGCCAGTTTTCTATCTTCCTGTTCGGTTTTACCCCTGGGTCTTGTACCGGCGATGGGTCTTAAAGTGGCGACATCATTTTCAAGTCTGACCATGGTTTCGGGTGAAGAGCCTGCAATGATCATGTCTTTAAAGTTTATGAAAAACATGTAGGGGGAAGGATTAATGTATCGCTGGGCACGGTAAATCAGGATCGGATCAACATCTGCACGACATGAGAACGCCTGGGAATAAACAGCCTGAAAAATATCTCCTTCAACAATATGCTCTTTGATTTTTTCGACGCCTTTTATATAATCCTGTGGTTTTGTTTCAGATTCAAGTTGAACTTCAGAGGATTGAAACTGTTTTGTTTGCATAAAAGGGGTGTTGATGGTTTCAAGCATCTGGTCAAGATCATTTTGAGCCTGTTCAAATATGGTCTCGTGATCATTGCTATCAGTGAGGTAACATATTTTAAGACAGGTCAAGGTCTGTTTTATATTATCAAAAATGATCATTTCATCCGGAATGATAAAATGGGCATAAGGCGTATCCTTGGGCAGTGAAACCGGAATGTCTTCAAAAAATGAGACCATTTCATAGGTGAAATATCCTGTAAATCCGCCCCAGAACCTGGGCAATTCAGGAATCTGGGCAGGTTTAAACTCTTTGGAGAGTGTCCGGACCACGTCCAGGGGATCATTGTTGTGAGCAATTTTTCTGGTTTCATCCTTTGTTTGTATCTCAACATCCTGTGAAAAAATTTTAATGGTGCCGAACGCAGACACTCCCATAAAACTGTATCTGGCCCATCTTTCTCCGCCTTCGACACTTTCCAGTAAAAAATTTTCTTTCTCTTTGCTGAAAAATTTTTGTAAAATGGAAACAGGTGTTTCCATATCTGCAAGAATCTGAGTGCAGACAGGAATGACATTGCAGATTTCAGCAAGGGTTAAAAATTTTTGTTTTTCAGGGAATTGTTTTAAAATCATTTCTGTTTCCTTAAACATAAAAAAAGGCTGCGACAGTGTTTTGCTGCCGCAGCCCCTGATTTTTTATTTTTTTTGAACGACTATTCTGGCGGCAGCATGGACCCTATCCAGCCTTGCCACCACCGATTAACGCTATCTTTAATATTTAAAATATTTTTTTTCATATCATTTATGTTCTTTTGTTTCGGGATAAAATAACCAGAATTTTATTTTATGTCAAGGAAAATGTTTCTCTAAATAGAAACAATCCTGCTCAACCCTTCTAAGGCGTCAATTTAAGCCTTTTGATAAATTTCTTTGCCCTGTTATCAGACAAGAGGATTATAAAATTCAGGCCTTCTGTCGCCGAACAAATCATTATTTTCAGTGATCGCTTTGTCTCTGGCAATTGCCAGGTCGATTGTCTGCACCACAACCTGATCTTCTTCGGAGTTTGACTGTGCCATAATATCTCCCTTTGGCCCGACAATTTGACTATTGCCTGTGAACGAGAGTTCTCCGCGGGGGCGAATTTCTTTTCCCGTTCTGTTTGCTGTTACTGAATAGACCGAGTTTTCAAGAGAACGAGTAATCATGGCTTTCTGGCAATGTTTCAGTACTAAGTTGGAGGGGTGACAAAGCACGTCTGCTCCTTGCAGTGCAAGTACGCGAGCCACCTCTGGAAACACCCAGTCGAAACAGATCATTACCCCTAATTTGGCCCCCCGGATTTTAACGATTTCAAGAGGGGTATTCCCAGGATCGAAGTACTCTTTTTCAGTATTGAAAAGATGGAGTTTTCGGTAGGTATGAATAAGTCCTGATGGCCCAATCACCAGTGCACTGTTATAGAGCTTGTCTCTTTGTCGTTCGGCAAATCCCACCACCAGGTGGAAATCATTGTCTCGACAAAATTTTGACAACCGGATGACAGTTTGAGAGTCAGATACGTCTTCTGCCAGAGTTTTAAGCTCTTTTCGATCCTCAAAAAAATATCCTGTGAATGCCAGCTCAGGGAGTACAATAAGATCCGCATTAACCCCTGCAAGTGTGTCTTGCACCTTTTCCAAATTTTGTGCGGGAGCACCAAATTCGGGACAGTATTGGTAATATCCTATTCGCATTTTATTCCTTCCATGATTAATTTTATTCTGGATACTGCTCTAATACCTGAATAATTTGAAGCACGGTTTGATTCGCTGGTGTTTTCACACCATGAGTTTTACCCAATTCAACTATTTTTCCTCCAAAAATCTCAATTTCGGTTTTGCGTCCTGCCTCAATATCCTGCAGCATTGACGTTTTCCCTTGTGGAGATAAAACCTTTAGAAACGAATACCATTCTTCTATATCCCGGTTTGTCAGATTTACCCCCATAATATCTGTCAATGCAATTACTTCTTTCATCAACTCTTCCATTAACCCCTGGGCTTCCGGAGATTTTTGGAAAACACCAAACGGAGCTCGCATTACAGCGGATGCCTGGTTCACCCCGACATTGATCATGAACTTCCACCACATCATCCGGATCATATCTTCCGGTGTTTCATAAACGATTCCTGCCCTGTCAAATGCTTCTTGCACACAGAGAACTCGTTGGCTGAGATTGGTAGTATTGACAGCCTCACCAAAATAGTGCTTCCCCGGCTTGGTATAAATCGTCTGGTTGCCATGACGGACCGCATCTATTGCAACAGAGATAGTATATAGCATCTTGTCCATGCCATAGATGGAACCAATGTATTCCTCACTCTCAAGGCCATTCATAACAGACATAATGGTGGTTGAATCACTGATAAGTTTTTCCAAACCCTGAACTGCTTTTTTGAGATGATGATGTTTCAGAGTTACGATAATGAGATCAACAGTCGAAGTGGCCTCATCAGGGTGGATGGCCGGGATGGCATAAGATTTTCCATTGACGACTAAACCATTGGTTTTGAGCTTGTCTAAACGGCGACCTGTAGCAATCAATACTGTTGAAAAACCAGTAGTATCGAAAAATTTGCCGGCAAAATAAGACCCCATTGCCCCGGCTCCAAGAATGGCCACTTTTTGGATTTTTTGCATTGATTATTCCTTTCGTCCCTTATCTATATAAAGTGATGAAGGAAAAATCAATCAGGGAAAACCCCTAATTTTTTAAAATTACCAGGTGAGGATTTGGAAGAAATATGGTAAAAACAATAATTTGATTTTGATTAATTTTAGGATATTAACCCATGCTATTGATTTTTCCACCCGTTGCTAAACCGTGTGAACCGCCGGCCGGTGTGGCGCTCTTGTCATCTGCATTAAAAGAGAACAGACGTTCCTGCCATGTATATGATGCAAATGTTGAAGGGCTTTTATATCTGATTAATTCAGATATTGATCCCATTGATTCCTGGTCAAAAAGGGCATTGAAGAACAGAGAAAAAATATTGTGTGATTTAAAAGACAAATCTTTGTATGAAAACATGGACCGGTATCATCAAAGGGTTTATGATTTGAATAAGCTGTTGTCCATCAGTGTGGATACGAAAAGATTCAGGATTACCCTAAGCGATTATTCAGATTCCAGGCTTTCTTCTGTTAACAGCAAAGATTTATTGAAAAGTGCAGGACAGTATAAAGAGAATCCGTTTTACCGGTTTTTTGAAGACAGGGTAAGACCTCAAATTCTGAACTCAGATTCAAAGCACATTGGCATTTCCCTTTGTTATCTGAACCAGGCCTTGGTCAGTTTTGCTCTTGCCGGATGGATAAAGGATAGTTTTAAAGACAAAAAAATTATCATGGGCGGAGGGCTTATATCCTCCTGGATGAGCAGGCCGGATTATAATGATCCCTTTAAAGACCTGGTTGATGTCATGATCAGGGGGGAGGGAGAACAACCGCTTCTGAAACTTTCCGGTGTAAAAGATATTTCTAAGAAGCATTATGTTCCGGATTATGATTTTGTAAAAGATGATCTTTATATCGCACCGGGAAAAGTTCTGCCTTTCAGGGCATCCATTGGATGCTACTGGAGCAAGTGCCGGTTCTGCCCCGAAAAGGCGGAAATCCGTCCCTATAGTTCCCAGCGGGCTTCAAAGGTGTTACAGGATTTAAAAGCGGTTGATCAAAAATATGCGCCTGACTATATACATTTAATTGACAATGCCGTTACCCCGGCTTTTTTAAAAGCCCTGGCAAAGAATAAATTTGGATTTAAATGGTATGGATTTGTGAGATTTGAAAAAGAGTTTCTGGACCCGGGTTTCTGTCATGATCTTAAACGGTCGGGATGCGATATGTTAAAACTGGGTCTTGAATCAGGTGACCAGGGCGTGCTGGACCAGATGAACAAGGGAACCAATCTGAATTATGTGTCAACCATATTAAAGAACCTTCATCAGGCCGGGATCTTAACTTTTGTCTACCTTCTTTTTGGAACAAGTTTTGAGGACGAGAAGGCTGCGTTTAAGACGCTTGAATATATAAAGGCACATGAAAAATATATTAATTATTTAAACTTGGCTGTATTTAATCTTCCCAAATTCAGTGATGATGCCAAAGATCTTGATACCCGGGAATTTTACCATGGCGATCTGTCATTGTATTTAAATTTTACCCATCCTTTTGGGTGGGACAGAAGGCAGGTTAAACAATTTTTGGATAAAACATTTAAGAAACAGGTGTCTGCCGGGTCGGGCATTCGTAAAAACCCAGCCTTTTTTTCATCAAACCATGCTGTATTTTTTAAACCCCAGGGGAAATGAACCATGATTGCTCACATTCTGTCAACGGGTGATGAAGTTCTTTTAGGAGATATTGTTGATACCAATTCAGCCTTTCTTTGCAGTGCGCTAAAAGAAATGGGCATTGACGTTCAAAAGATCGTGGCAGTGGGCGATGATGTTAATGACATTGCATCAGTCATTGGCGACAGTTCTTTGACGGCAGATATCTGCCTTGTGACCGGTGGCCTGGGCCCAACCCGGGATGATCTGACAGCTTTTGCTGGCGGCAAGGCAGCAGATGACAGGCTTGAGCTGAGCCAGGACGCTTTGGCATCCATGAGATCTTATTTTAAGAAAAGAGGATTTGTCTTGACCAAAGACAATGAAAAACAGGCCATGCTGCCATCAAGCTCGAACATGCTGATAAATTATAATGGTACGGCTCCGGGATTTTATATGAAGATCAATAGATGCCTGTTTTTCTTTATGCCGGGCGTGCCGTCTGAAATGAAAATTATGTTTGAAAAAGAAGTCAAAAAGATATTGGTCAATGAATTCAGCCTTACTGATGATATCCTGATTGAACGGCTGACAGTGTTCGGCCTTACCGAATCAAAGGTCGGGTCATTATTAAAAGGGTTTGAAACAAAATTTTCTGAACTGCGGCTGGGATTTCGGGCGACTTTTCCTGTGATTGAAGTCAAAATAATTTTAATTGATTCCCGTGAAGACAAAGATATATCTGATATTGCAAGAGCAAAACAATGGGTGATACAACAGCTTGAAAACAAGGTGATATCCGATCGGGGATTAACCATTGCACAGGAGGTGGGGCGATTGTTGACAAAACTAAAGAAAACCCTTGCCATTGCAGAATCCTGTACAGGCGGCCTGATATCAAATATGGTGACCGATGTGGCAGGCAGTTCTAATTATTTTTTATTTTCAGGCATTACCTATTCCAATGATGCAAAAATAAATATTTTGAATGTCAGAAAAGAGACGATTGTTGAATATGGGGCAGTTCATGATCAGACCGCCCTTGAAATGGCTGAAGGTGTAAGACGTAAAGCCGGTGCTGATTTTGCCATCTCAACCACCGGTGTTGCAGGACCTGGCGGTGGCACTGAAGAAAAACCGGTTGGCATGGTATGTATAGGACTTGCAGGGTCTGAATTGTCAATGGCCAAAACATACCGGTTTTCTTTTGATGACAGGGTTAAGAATAAAAAAATATTTGCCACGACAGGTTTGGAGCTTTTAAGACGGCATCTTGTTTTGTTGGACAAAACACCTTAAAAACCAGGCTATGGCCTCTGTCTCAAATTCAGCCTGATCTTTTTTGTCTGTCATCTGGTGGTCCCCGTTTTTATGGATGATCAATCGTTTGGGCTCATTTGCCAGTTTGTAAATATCTTTGGCATTTGAAACCGGAACCACTTCATCGGCATCCCCGTGAAAAATAAGCACATTGAAAAGGGTATGGATTTTATCTCGAATATTAAATAAAAGGTTCTGCTTGAAAAAGCTTAAGGGCAGGGCAGGCCGGTTTTCATTGGCATCCATTGGAATATTTTCAATAGTGCGGCTCTTTACGGGTGCTGAACAGAGCACAGCCCCGCAAAGATTGATATTCATCTGTAAAAGCGTTTCCCAGGCATTTATACAGGTAGCCCCTCCCATGCTGGAGCCGAAAACAACCAGGTCACGGCTTGTTTTTTCAAGTGATAAGATATGATTTACAGCATTGATAAAATCATGGGTTCGTTTTTCAAGGGAAGTGTCTTTGATAAAGTCACCCTGGCTTTCACCGCAGCCCCTGTGATCGAATCGGAAAAAGGCCATATTGTTTTGGATAAGAAGTTTTGCTAATACGGTTTGCTTTGCAGATTCTTTTGATCCTTCAAGGCCGTGTGAGCCGACAACAAGGGGTGGCTTTTTTGCCTTGGGCAGGTGCAGAATCCCTTTAAGTGAAAACCCCCGGGATATGAATTCAATGTCATAAGAGCTTTTTTCCATACCTTGTCTTTATGCCATTAAACCTTTATAATATCAAGTTTTGAAAACTTGAAAGAAATAAATATTATGACAATTAAGAAAAGAAAAGCGTATGAACTGGAAATTATTGATCTTGCCTTTGGGGGCAGGGGACTTGCAAAACCTGATGGTCTTCCGGTTTTTATCGATCGGTGTGTCCCGGGAGATGTTGTGTTCGCAAAGATTACAAAAAAGAAAAAATCCTGGGCAGAAGGAAAGCTGATAAACATTATAAAGGAATCTGCCTTAAGAAATCAGGGAAAATGCCAATACTGCAATTTTTGCGGGGGATGCAAATGGCAGCAGCTTGGATATGATCTTCAGCTTGAATATAAAAAAAGACATGTGACAGAATCCATGGAGCATATTGGTGGACTGAAGGATGTCCGGGTGAAGGATGTTATACCGTCTGACAGGATTTATGAATATCGGAATAAAATGGAGTTTTCCTGTTCCTCAAAAAGATGGTTGCTACCCTGGGAGCTTGAAAATGATGAGATTAAAAAGGATTTTGGTATTGGACTTCATGTGCCCGGCACCTTTGACAAGGTCATTGATATTAAGCAATGTGAAATCATGCCGAACCTGGGCAATAAGATATTAGACGATGTTAGAAGTTTCATAAAAGAATCAGGTCTTGATGCCTATCATTTAAGGACACATGAGGGGTTCTGGCGGTTTTTAATGCTCCGGCATTCCGTGGCCTTTGATACATGGATGGTTAATATTATAACCAAAACAAAAAGAATTGACGTGGTTCAGAAACTTGCAGACTTGCTGGCACAAAGACATCCACAGATTAAATCCATATTGAACAATATAACGGATTCAAAATCAGGTGTTTCAATCGACAAGGAAGAAATAGGTCTTTATGGTGAAGATCACATAATGGAAAAGCTGGGGAAATTTGCATTTAAAATATCGGCTAACTCATTTTTCCAGACCAATACAAAGTCCTGTGAAAAATTATATTCTAAAGTATCGGAATATGCAGAATTGACAGGCAAAGAAGTTGTGATGGATCTTTATTCCGGAACCGGCACAATCCCCATATGGCTGTCAGGACAGGCAAAAATGGTGGTTGGCATCGAGATTGTCAAAAGTGCAGTTATTGATGCAAAGCAGAACGCAAGGCTGAATGGAATTGAAAACTGTGAATTTCTTGAAGGAGATATCAAGGATGTTCTGCCACAATTAAAGCAAAAGTTCGATGTGATGATTATTGATCCGCCAAGAGTTGGCATGCACAAGGATGTTGTTCAACAGGTCCTTTCGATCGGTCCTGAAAAAATTGTCTATGTATCCTGCAATCCGGCAACCCTTGCCCGGGATCTTGAAATGCTGGGTCCAAAATATGAGGCCAGGGAAATTCAACCAATAGATATGTTCCCCCATACCTATCATATTGAATCTGTTGCCTTACTTTTAAAAAAGTAGAAGGGGTCAGGTTTGCCTTATTCCTTCTTCTCTTTGAGTTTGGAAAACAGGCAGGTTAGAATAATCATATCATCT
>NZ_JABZFL010000064.1 GCF_014237455.1 Desulfobacula sp.
ATAAATTTGTGCTTTACTGGACTTCACTTGAGGTGGCCTCCTGAATTTGGTTGTTTTTTTGTCTCATAAACTTATTATAACCTTTATTCATGGGGTTCCTCAAGCTTTTTCTTTACTAACTTACTACTTTTTTTATGCAACGACAGGGTTAAGAATCGAAAAATAATTTAGCTATGGAAACTATTGTTAATAGAGATTTGTTTGATTTTGAAATCGGGTATTTGATCAAAAGCCCGTGCCTCAATTGTGAGAACAAATCAGAGCTTCCAAAATGTCATGCAGACTGCCTTGTCCTGGACAAAATCCAGGCAACGCTTGCAAGGGGCATCTCATCCCAGTCTTCCTCACATGAAAGTTAACTGCTTTTGAATCCGCCTATTTTTCCAGAAAGATCCAATTGTCTTGTAAAAAAATATTTGTCGCTGGAAATTTTTAATGCCCTTGAACACCAGAAGACTGATTCAAGATTTACCCTGGCGCAGGCCATCAATTCCGGGATAAAAAATTGGGACAGTTCCATTGGTATTTATGCCGGAGATGCCCAGTCCTATAGAACCTTTTCGCTGCTTTTTGATCCGATCATTTGTGAATACCATGGATTTTCAAAAGACAAAAACCATAAACCGGATATCAGCCCGCTTATGCTTCCCAGCCTTGATCCGGAAAAAAAATATATTAAATCCACACGGGTAAGGGTTGCCAGGAACCTGGAAGGATTCAGCTTTCCCTGTCACATCTCTTTATCCCAACGCCGCAAACTTGAAAAAAAGATTATTTCAGCTTTGGATCGGTTAAAAGATGATCTTAAAGGGAAATATTATTCCTTTGAACCTATTGATGAAAAAGAATTGAAACAGCTTAAAAAGGAAAACTTGTGGTTCCAAAAAGGAGACCGGTTTCAGGATGCAGCAGGAATCAATTCTGATTTCCCCAAATGCAGGGGCGTATTTCACTCTTTTGACAAACGGTTTATGGTCTGGGTTAATGAAGAAGATCACTTAAGGGTCATCGGCCTGGAAAGAACATCAGATATTTCAAGTGTTTATAACCGCCTTTCCAGAGCGCTTTCGGCATTAAACCAAAGCCTTGCTTTTTCCCGGGATGAGACATACGGATACCTGACATCCTGTCCCACAAACATCGGCACATCCATGAGGGCCGGCGTACACATCCAACTTGAAAAACTTGAACAGAACAAAGACCTTCTCCATGGTATTGTTAAGGGCTATAATCTTCAAATCCGGGGAACCGGCGGGGAAAAAACAAAGGTTGAGAATGCCATGTTTGATATCAGTAATCGCCAAAGACTCGGAATTTCAGAATCCAAAATCATTCAAAATCTTCATGCCGGTCTTTTAGCCATTATCAAGGCTGAAAAAAACCTGGGAACTCCTTAATTAACCCTGTCGTTGCATAAAAAAAGTAGTAAATTAGTAAAGAAAAAGCTTGAGGAACCCCATGAATAAAGGTTATAATAAGTTTATGAGACAAAAAAACAACCAAATTCAGGAGGCCA